>JAHFOS010000037.1 GCA_023261545.1 bacterium | reverse complement strand
CGTTTCCGCCGCGGCCGTGGTGGAGTTCGAGGGAAAGCCCGTGACGCCGCCACCGGTCAGCGCCGCGATTCCTGCCCCAGAACCTACCCCTTTGCCTGCCCCCATTGTGCCCAGCACGCCGGCTGCGGTCACCCCGCCGCTGATCGCCCCGCAAACTCCGGCTGCTATTTCCAACAGCACACCACCTGCCAAAGCTCCGGCCCCGACGCAGATAGCCTCTGATCCCGCAACTACGGCTGCCCCAGTGTCCACAATCCAGCCGGCCCCCGAAGCTGCGGCCCAGCCCGTATCCGCGCCTCCCGCTCCGAGTGCCCCGGCGCCAGCGCCTCAGCCAGCCCTTGAAGCCACGTCCCAACCTGCACCCGCTGCCCCAGTGGCTCCGGTGCCGGCACCCCAGATAGCCCCTGAAACCGCGACCCAGTCCGCTCCGAAGCCTCCCGCTCCCGTAGCCTCGGCACCAGCGCCTCAACCCGCTCCAGAAACTATGGCCCAACCCGCGCCCCCAACCCCGGCTGCCCCGGAGCCCGCACCCCAGCCGACGCCCGAAACCACAGCCCAGCCCGTGCCGAATGCCACCACTCCGGTTGCTCCGACACCAGCTCCTCAACCCGCTCCGGAAACCACGGTCCCACCATCGTCCCCAACCTTGGCGGCACCAGAACCCACACCTCAGCCGACACCTGAAACCACGGCCCAACCCTTGCCCCCAACCCCGGCGGCCTCAGAGCCCACCACTCAACCGGCCCCCGAAACCACGACCCAGCCTGCGCCTGAGCCCAGCGCTCCGACGGCTCCAGAGCCAGAGGTCGCGGGCGACCTTCCGCTGGAGATCTCCATGAATATTTACCTCATCCAGCAGGACGCTCAAGGCTCCTTCGCCGCCAACGCCCCGAATCACCTCAAGACTTATTTCAAGGAAGAAGGCGTGAAGCTGACCGGGGACACCGCGTCGGCCAGCGACTCATGGGGAGAAATCGGCTCTCTTGGCTATGGCCGGCCCGACCAGTGGATCGCGCCCGGAACACCGGACGTCGCCACGAACGGGGATCGCGTGGAGTACCGCTATGGGGGCTATCTGCTCTGGTACAGCAACAATACTTCGGGCCTGGAGCAGGGCTTCATCGTCCAAAGCCGGCCCGGGGGATCGGGAGCGCTGGAGTTGCGGCTGCGCATGGCGGGGGTCCCCCTGGCCCTGAATGGCGCGACCCTCACGCTTTCGCCCCCGGGAAGGCAGCCCTATTCTTACAGCCGTCTTAAGGCCTGGGACAGCGCCGGGCGCGATCTCCCGGCGCGCTTCGCCCTCATCGGCGCCGACACGCTGGCTATCCTGGTGGATGACACCGGGGCGCAGTACCCCGTGATGGTGGACCCCATCCTCTCCGTTTCTTCCGCCAACCCCGCCAGTGGCTCCACCATCGGCCCGAACCCCACCATCCAGATCAATTATTCGGAAGCCGTCGTGGAAACCATGGGGGGCAACGGCGCCCTCAACACCGCCAATTATGTGTTGAGTGGAGCCGGAGCCCCGGCCAATCCCGGCGGTCCCGTGACGGGGAGCGGCTCCGGTCCGTACAGCTTCTCGTTGAGCGGGCTCACGACTGGCGCGCTCACCATCACTCTGCAAAACGTGGGGAACCTCTCGGGCAACGTCATAGGCTCCGGCAACGTGGTCTCCTACACGGTGGACGCCACCGCACCGACGGTGGCCGTCACCTACAGCGCCAACCCGGCGAATGCCGGGGCCAAAACCATCACCGCGACTTACTCCGAACTCGTGGCCTCGATACCCAATATCAGCATCAACCAGCCGGGGACGACCGATATCTCGGCCACCGCCATGACCACCGGGGCCAACACCTCCATCTACACCTACAGCTATACGGTGAACACCGCCACCGGCGGCACCTACATTGACGGCACCGCCGGGGTCACGCTCTCCAGCGTGGCTGACGCCGTGGGCAACGCCGCCGGCGCGCCTTCCGGCAACACCTTCACCATTGACACTACCGCCCCCACGGTGAGCCTCACCTACAGCGCTAATCCCGCCAAGGCCGGAACGCTCACCGTCACCGCGCATTACTCGGAAGCCATGTCCGGCACGCCCAACATCAGCATTGACCAGCCGGGGACCACGGACATCACCAACGCAGCCATGACCAATAGCGGCAATTCGAAGGACTTCACCTACAACTACACGGTCAACACCAATACCGGCGGCACCTATGTGGACGGCACCGCCACCGTAAGCCTCAGCACCATCGCCGACCCGGCGGGCAATAACGCTGGCGCCCCCACCGGGACCACTTTCGGTATTGACACCATCGCCCCCACGGTGGTGCTCACCTACAGCGTGGAACCCGTGAAGGCCGGGCCAGAGGTCATCACGGCGAAATACTCCGAGCTTTTGACTTCCGTGCCCAATATCAGCATCAACCAGCCGGGGACCACCGACATTTCGAACACCGCCATGACCACCGGGGCCAACATGTCCATCTTCACCTACACCTACACGGTGAACACCAAAACCGGCGGCACCTACATTGACGGCACGGCCACGGTGTCGCTTTCCGCCACCGTGGATTCCGCCAACAACAGCTCGGGCTCTCCCAGCAGCAGCACCTTTGTCATTGATACTACTAGACCCACGATTTCGTCGGTAAGCCCGGCTGCTGGGAGCACCATCACGAGCTTTGTCCCCACTCTTACAGTCACCTTTTCCGAGAACGTGACCAACGGCACTACCAGCTCCCTCTACAGCTTTGCTGGCAACGCCGGTTATAACATGACGGTCACGGGGGTGGCTGGTGGCAATGCCGGGCCCTACACACTGACGCGCAGCGAGCGCACGAAATCGGGAAACCTGATGCTCGCCGTCTCGGGGCTGCAGGATTTCGCGGGCAACATCACCAGCGCCTCCAATACCGCCACCTGGACGGTGCAGGTGGGAACGGTGGCGCAGTACAAGTTCGCGGGGGGCGCGGCCACGGACACCACAGCTAACGGCCTGAACGGCACGCTGGGGGGCAGCACCGCGGCGGCCACCGGGAATCAGATCCTGCCCGATGGCCTGGAGATGAACACCACGGGCACCCTCACCGTCAGCAACCTGGACACCGGGGCCTTCCCCCAGGACGCGGGCTCGCTGATGTTCTGGTTCAAGCCCAGCAGCGTTTCGGATACCTCGGCCAAGGTCTTCGACCAGTCGGGCGGATCGCGCCACCATTTCTATATCGAGTCCACGGCTACGCCCGGAACCTATACCTTCGCCGCCCAGAAGAGCGACAACACCCTGCTCGGCAGCAGCAATCTGGTCCTCAACCTCAATATCTGGAACCACGTAGCCTTGACCTGGAGCGGAACCACCATCACCTGCTACCTGAACGGGAAATCGGCCTACTCCGTGGCCCAAAGCGGCTGGCGACCGAGCGGGCAGAGCGTTTACATGCTCCCCAAGGGTCAAATAGATGAATGGAACCTCTACGACTCGGTGCAGTCGTCGGCGACGATTTCGGCTTACTACCTCGGGTTCCTGTTTTCCGAGTACAACTTCAATTCCAGCAATGCCAATAGCGGCAACGTCACCGACATCACCTCCAACTACAACGACGCGGCGCTCTACGGAGCCTTCGGCCAGACCTTCGGGCATCATAACACCGGCAATGCCGTGGATCTGCGCGTCAACACCCGCGGCTTCGCCTCGCCATTGAAGATGAACCTCTTCCCCAGCGACCTCGGCACCTTGCAGTTCTGGGTGAGCCCCGATCCCGTCACTGCCACCAGCACCTATCTGCTGGACGAACCGGACACTGCTCGCAGCCATTTTTTCATCCAATCCCAGTCCACCAACGGCCTCTACAAGTTCGCGCTCCAGGACCCGGCCAGCGCTCCCGCCGACAAAATCTTCGCCTCGGCCAACGTGATGCTCAACCCGCGCTGGTGGAACCACATCGCTTTTACTTGGAGCAACGTCACGGGCAACGCGGCGCTGTGGGTGAACGGCAATTCGGAGCTTGTGACCTCCATCGGGAGCTGGCGTCCCACCCAGCAGATCCTGGGATGCACGCCCCAGGGGTTGCTCGACGACTATATCGTGAGCACCAGCGAGTGGGGTGGTTCCAACCTCGCCACCCAGTACACCCCCTACCCCGTGGCCATGGGCAACTACTCCTTCGAGTCCGGCACCTACAACCTCACGGGCAACCACGTTTACGGCACCGGCAACGTGCAGGACCTCACCGGCAGCTTCAACCAGGCCTTCCTGAACGGCGGCGGCGCCAAGAGCGATGAGCCGCATCACGCCAACGGCGGCAACTCCCTGGATATGCCATCCGGCAATGGCATGTCCATCCCTGGTCTCGGCTACAAACTGCTGCCCCAGCGCGACGGCACGGTGCGCTTCTGGCTCAAGCCCCACTCGGTGAGCGACAGCAACACCGGCATTTTCGACAACCTCGACAATACGCGCCAGCATTTTTATCTGAAATCCCAGGGCTCGCCGGGGCAGTACCGCTTCGGCATCCAGGACGCCACCGGGACCCACCTGAACAGCATAGATTTCGGCCTGCTCCTGGACCGCTGGAACCACATCGCCATCACCTGGACCAGTTCCCCCAGCTCCCAAATGAATTTCTACATGGACGGCAACCTGATGTTGAACCAGTCCCTGGGAAGCTGGCTGCCGGACGGCCAGCTCGTCACCAGCACGCCCAATGGCGCCCTAGACAACCTGGTGGTGGAACGCTTCCCCTGGAGCGCCACGCAGCTCAAAAGCCACTTCGACAACTATATCACCTCCTCCGGGAACTGGAGCTTCGACGATTCCACTTACACGTCCTCCAACCTGATGCTCGCGGACATCAGCGGCAAATTCAACCACGGGAAATTCTCAGCCATCGTCTCCACCACCGAGGGCCACCAAGAATCCGGCGAGGGCAAAATCCTCGATAACGGCATCGGGGTGCGCATCTACGACATCTACGAGCGCCGCTTCCACCAAGAGGCGGGCACGATCCACGGGTGGGTGAAGCCCTTCAAGTCGGGCTCCGGCGGCAATGCCGCCATCCTGGACGTCTCCGACGCCTCGCGCCGCCACTTCTCCATCACCGGCAATACGACGGCCGGCTCCTATCTCTTCAATATCCAGAACAGCGCGCTGGGCATCAGCGGCAACTCCGTGGCCAGCAAGTATTTCAAATTGGACCTGAATATCTACAACCATATCGCCATCACCTGGAGCACGACGAGCGGCACCATCAATTTCTATGTGAATAACATCAAGCTGCTCAATACCAGCATGGGCAGCTTCCGGCCCAACGACCAGCAACTCATCAGCACGCCTTATGGCGTGCTCGACGACTGGGTGGTGGAGACCGTGGAGCGCACGTCCAGCGAACTCAACAGCTATTTCAACCGCTACATCACACCCGTGGGTCTGATCAGCTTTGAGACCGCCACCGTTTCCGGGGGTCGGGCCCGCGACGCGGCCGGCTACTACAACCACGTCCTCGCTCCGGTCAACCTCATGACCTACATCATCGCCGCCGGCGGCCACCACAGCACCGGCGACTCGCTCAACATGGACGGCACCTGGGGGCTCAGCATCCCCACGCTGGTGAGCAACGATATGTTCCCGCAGAACGAGGGGCTGATCCGCTTCTGGATCAAGCCCAATTCCGGGGTCACGGACAGCACCACCTATATCTTCGATCAGCCGGACGTATTGCGCGATCACTTCTATATACGATCCAATGGCGCGGAAGGCTTGTATCGCTTCGGCATCCAGAGCACCACGCTGGCCGGGGGTGAACTCGGCAGCAAAGACTTCTACCTGGACGTGGGATCCTGGAACATGATCGCCATCAACTGGAGCAGTAATCGCGGGGACATCAACCTCGTCATCAACGACGACTTCACCTACACCACCTCCATGGGCACATGGCGGCCCGGCGGCCAGATCGTGGTGACGACGGCCAAGGGTCAGATCGATGATTACCTCGTTACAAAGAACTACTTGAGCGTCTATGAGCTTATAGACTACTACCGCAGCTTTACGCCCGCAGTCACTGCCGGAGTGCTCTACGGATGGGGCAATGGCGTGAGTGGCGAGCTGGGCACAGGCAGTCCATCCCAGGTGCCGACGCCCAAGTCCGTGACTGATTTCAATAATGTGATAAACGTGGCGGGCGGCTACGAACATACCCTGGTCCTGCTGGACGACGGCACCTTGTGGGGATTCGGCGCCAACGGCCTGGGGCAAATCGGCGATGGCACCCAGACCGCGCGTAGCTCTCCAGTCCAAGTAAATAACCAGAACGGGCTCCGCGGCATCGCCTGCGGCAAGTACCACAGCATCGGCCTGCTCTCCAATGGCACGGTCACCGCCTGGGGTTCTAACGGCAAATACCAGCTCGGGCAAAGCGGCAATGTCACCCTCAGCGCCAACGCCATCGCCGTCTCCGGGTTGAGCTCCGTGACCGCCATCGCCGCCGGAGGCGAGCACAACGTTGCGCTCATCAGCGGCGGCACGCTGAAATCCTGGGGCGCGGGGACTTACGGCCAGCTCGGCAACGGCGGAAGCGCGGACTCCGCCACCCCCGTGACGGTCGCGGGCCTCACCAACACGGTGAAAGTCATCGCCTGCGGCAACGGCCACAGCCTGGCGCTGCTCACCGACGGCACCATCATGGCCTGGGGTCGGAACCAGTACGGCCAGTGTGGCGACGGCACCACCACGGATCGCAGCCTGCCGGTAGCCGTGAGCGGCATCACCACCGCCACCAACGTCATGTGCGGCGAATTCCACAGCTTGGCGTTGCTCACCAGCGGCAACGTGGTGGCCTGGGGACGCAACGTGGACGGCCAGCTTGGCAACGGCAAGACCACCGACAGCGCCACGCCGGTGTACGCGACTGGCCTCACCGCCACGGCCATCGCCGCGGGCGGCGCCCACAGTTTGGCGCTGAAAAGCGGCGGCAACGTGGCGACCTGGGGAGATGGGTTCTACTATCAGATCGGGGATGGCGTCAATTCAGATCGCAGCACCCCAGTGAACGTCGTTGGCATGAGCAATATCTTCGCCCTGGGTGCTGGTGGGCGCTACAGCTTGGCACTGATGTCCAAGGCTACCTACTACACCTCCTACGCCAAACACGCGGCGTTGTTCACCTTCGACGACAATACGATGAACGATATGAGCGGCAATAAAAACCATGGTCGTTTCCGCGGTAGCCCCGTTTCAAGCCTTGGCCATCACAGCAAGGGCAAGGCGATGCAGTTCAGCGGAAATACCGATGGCTTCTACGCCGACACCCTGGATCAAAGCTACTTTCCGGCCAGCAAAGGCACGCTGCGCTTTTGGGTGAAACCCCACAGCGGCACGGTCACCAACGCCCCCTTGCTCGACAGCTACGACCTCACGCGCAAGCATTTCTTCATCCGCCAGAACGGCAGCGACGGCAACTACATCTTCGCCGCGCAGGATCCCTCCAGCTCCGACCTCAACAAGTACGTCACCTCCACCACCTTCGGTCTCGCGCTCGATTCCTGGAACTTCGTTTCCCTCACCTGGGACAGCAGCGCCCAAAAGGTGGACTTCTACGCCGTCACCAGTACCACCCTGTCGTCATCGGCGAGCATCAGCACCTTCACGCCCACGGCGCAAATCGTCTGCTCCACACCCGACGCCCAGCTCGACAATTTCGAGCTTTTGACCACTTACACTTCCGTTGGCGCTTCAGGTAACGTCGTCACCCAATCCAGCGCGGGAAATACTGGAAACTTCATCCGAGCCTGGGGCTACAACGGCAGCGGCGTACTCGGGGACGGCACGACCACAAATCGCAGCTCCCCAGTGCTGGTTCCTGGCATCAGCTATATTTCGTCAATCGGAGCGGGTTTGACCCACACCTTAGCGCTGCTGCCCGGCAATGATCTGAAAGCCTTTGGAAATAACGATAACGGCCAACTTGGCAATGGCACCTATACATCCAGCACCTCCGCCGTGAACGTTTCTTCACTGGGCGGCACCGTTACGGCGTTGGCGACGGGGCCCTTGCATAACCTGATCCTGCTCTCCAACGGCAACGTGCAGGCCTGGGGCAGCAACTCAGCCGGCCAGCTTGGCAGTGGCGTCAGTGGCACGAAAAGCAATATCCCCGTCAGCGTGAGCGGCCTGTCCAGCGTGAGCGCCATAGCCGTGGGCAAGTACCATAGCTTGGCGTTGAAATCAGATGGTACGGTATGGGCCTGGGGGCTCAACAAGTACGGCCAACTCGGCAACGGCACGACCACCGACAGTAGCACTCCCGTGCAGGTGCTCACGGGGGTCAGCTCAATCGCCTGCGGACTATTCCACAGCTTGGCACTTCTGACCGATGGCACGGTGCGCTGCTGGGGCTACAATTCTGATGGTCAGCTTGGCAATGGCGGGAACGTCACAAAGCTCACGGCCTCCTCCGCCCCCAAGGTCATTGATTCGGCTGGAACGGAGTTGAGCGGAGTGAGCGCTATCGCCGCTGGCGCGTTCCATAGTTTGGCGATAGTGAGCGGGGGGATACGTTCTTGGGGCATGAACGCCTACGGCCAGCTCGGCAACGGCAGCACCACCCAAAGTTCGTATTACGTTTCCGTGAGCAGCATTTCCACCGCGACCAAGATCCGCGCCGGCGTCTATCACTCGGCGGCCCTGCTCAGCGACGGCACGGTGCGCACCTGGGGCGATAACCAGTACGGCCAGCTCGGCAACGGCAGCACCACCAACAGCAGCACGCCGGTCACGGTCTCCGGCCTCTCCGGCGTCTACTTGCTGGAGACTACCGGCAACCACATCTTCACGGCGGGAGACTGAATTCGCGACGCTCTGAAGTTGCAGAAAAATTCGGGTCATTCCACATTTGACGCCGCGCGAATTGTGTGGATAATAAGCGGCCTGAAGTCCTGAAAATGGAAGAGCCTTGGATCGCCTCCAGCCCAGAAATACTCATGGGAAAGCCCGTGGTGAGGGGCACACGCATTTCGGTGGAGCTAATCCTAGAGAAGCTAGCGGCGGGAGAAACCATCGAACAAATCTTGGAGTCGCATCCAGCACTGACTCGTGAAGCTATCCTGGCGTCTCTGGACTTTGCCTCAAAAGCACTCAGGGCTGATGTCGTTTATCCCTTGGCCACGGGCTGAACCGTGGTCCTGGTCGCCGACGAAAGCATCGACCGACCGATAATTGTCTCCTTGCGAGTTGCTGGGCATCAGGTTTTTTCTATCGCGGAGTCTAATCCAGGAGCTTCGGATGATGAGGTGCTGAGATCTACCCTGCCGGAAAGGGCTCTCCTTTTGACTGCTGACAAAGATTTCGGTGAGCTTGTCTATCGCCGCCATCTTGCCCATACTGGGGTCTGCCTGATTCGCTTGTCGGGACTCTCAAACCTCAGCAAAGCAACTTTGGTTCTGGAGGCGGTAGAGAAACATGGCATGGAAATGTCGCAGGCGTTCACTGTCATCGCCCCTGGGGCTTTGCGTATCCGTAAATCCATCTAGCTGCTCGTTCGGCTCGTGATCAGAGAAAATATAGCATGAGTGACGGCACCTCAGAACCCGGCGCCACCGCCACCGCCCTCCCCCTGTGTGTGGACCTTGATGGCACGCTTTGCCGCACCGACACCCTGCATGAGTGCCTGGCCGCGCGAGCTTGCGGCGATCCGCTGGGGCTGCTGCGCGAGCTTGCGCGCCCTTGGAAGGGGCGCGCTGACTTCAAGCGCCGCGTTTGCCGCGGCTTCGTTCCCGATCCCGCCTCGCTTCCCTGGCAGCGCGAATTCCTGCGTTTCCTGGCGGAGGAAAAGCAGCGTGGCCGGAAAATCATCCTGGCCACCGGAGCGGACCGCGAGGTGGCCGAGGCCATGGCGAAGCATCTTGGACTCTTTGATGAAATCCTCGCCAGCGACGGGGAAGTGAACCTCACGGGACGGCGCAAGGCGGAAAAACTGGCGCAGCGCTTCGGGGAACAGGGCTTCGATTACGCCGGAAATTCCCGAACGGATAATCCGGTTTTCGAGCGTGCCGGAGGCATCATCCTCGTGAACGTTCCCGCCGGACTCGAACGCGCCTGGCGGGACTCGACCAAGGTGCGCACCGTTTTCCAGGATCAGCCGCCGCCCTCAAGCTGGATTCCCAGGCAGATCAGGGTCCACCAGTGGCTCAAGAACGCCTTGCTCTTCATCCCTTCCATCACGGCCCACCGCCCTGACACCCTGCCCATGGCGCTGCTGGGTTTTATTTCCTTCTGCGGGCTGAGTTCGATGCTTTACCTCCTCAATGATATGGCGGATCTGCGCGCCGACCGTCGCCACCCCGCCAAACGCCTGCGCCCCCTGGCCTGCGGAGATGCCACCTTCCCGAAAATTTTACTCCTGATGCCCGTGCTGCTGATAAGCGCTGCCCTGCCGCTCGCATTCCTGCCCCGCGCCTTCGGGGTCATCGTCGCGCTGCACCTCATGATCGCGCTTGCCTATAGCGCTGGGTTGAAACGGGTGCCCATGCTCGACGTGGTGGTGCTCTCCGCGCTCTACACCCTGCGCATCCTGGCGGCTGGCGCCGCCACGGGCCTGGAAATCTCGCACTGGCTGCTGGCCTTCTCCACCTTCTTCTTTCTGAGCCTGGCCTTCCTCAAGCGCTACGCCGAGCTACTGAGCAATCCCGAAGCCGTGCAGGAAAAAGCGACGGGCCGGGGGTATATCCTCAGCGATCTGCCAATGGTGACCAGCCTTGGCGCTTCCAGCGGCTATATGTCGGTACTGGTCTTCACCCTGTATCTGAACAGTGAAACGGTGAAGGCCCTTTATCGCCATCCGCAGGTGCTCTGGCTGGCCTGTATCCCCCTGCTCTACGGCATCTCAAGGATATGGCTTCTGGCCCGGCGCGGAATCATCCTCGAGGATCCGGCGGCCTTCGTGCTGCGCGATAGCATCTCCCAGGTCATCGTCGTGATCATGGGACTGCTGCTGGCCCTGGCCGCGCTGCCGTGGAGCATCTGAGGAGCTTCAGCGGTTGGCCGCCCTCCCGCCCGGCACGGGTGGTGGTCCTCGACTGGCGACACGAAACCCCGGACTGGAACCAAGAAACCTTCCTGGCCTACGGCCGTGGGCGCAGTTATGGGGACTGCTGCCTCAATGAAAACGGCATCTTGATCGCCACCCGCGGTCTCGACCGCCTCATCAGTTTTGACGCGGAGACAGGCCTGTTGTGTTGCGAAGCCGGAGCCACCTTGGCCGATATCCTGCGCGTGAGCCTGCCGCGCGGCTGGTTTCTGCCGGTGAGCCCGGGGACGCAATTCGCCAGTGTCGGCGGGGCTATCGCCAACGATGTCCACGGCAAGAACCATCACGTTCGCGGCACTTTCGGGCGCTGGGTGCGCCGCTTCGAGCTGCTGCGCTCGGACACAGGGCGCAGCGTCTGTTCGCCGCAAGAGCACGCTGAACTTTTTCAAGCCACCATCGGCGGTCTCGGTCTCACCGGGCTCATCCTCTGGGTGGAGCTCCAACTCATCCCCGTGCCGGGCGCTTTCCTCGATGTGGAGGCCCTGCCTTTTCACGGGCTCGATGAATTTCTGACACTTTCAGCCTCATCGCCAGCCTGGGAGTACACGGTGGCCTGGGCCGATTTCGCCTCGGGCCGGAACTTCGGCAGAGGGATCTTCCTGCGCGGCCAGCATTGCGCGACGCCGGCGGGCGCTATCGAACCCCCGCCCTCCCCTCGTTTCACTCTGGCCTGGGTACCACCCTTCCCGCTCATTATTGGGCCGCTGGTGCGCGCGTTCAATGTGCTATGGTTCCAGAAAAATAAGGCGCAAAAACACTCGCCGGTGCATTACAGCCGCTTTTTTCATCCTCTGGACGCGCTGGGAAACTGGAACAGACTCTACGGACCACGCGGTTTTTTGCAATATCAGTTCGTCGTGCCGCAGAGTGGCGGTGACAAGGCTTGCCGCGAGGTTCTTGACTGCCTGCGGCGATCCGGCCTGGACTCGTTTTTGAGCGTTATGAAAGTCTTCGGCGCTGTCCCTAGCCCCGGCTTGCTCTCCTTTCCCCTGCCTGGCATTTCGCTTTGCCTGGACTTTCCGGCAAAACCGGCGGTCTTTACTCTTTTAGACAAACTCGACACCATCGTGCTCAAGGCTGGAGGCAGGGTTTACCCCGCCAAAGACGCGCGCATGTCGCCCGCCAGCTTCCAGGCTTTTTTTCCCAACTGGAGCCGGCTCGAAAATCTGCGCGATCCGCGCTTCTCATCGAGCTTCTGGCGCCGCGTAACGGGAGACAGATCATGAGCAGCGAGCGCGTGCTCATCCTGGGCGCCGCTTCGGCTATCGCCGAGCGGACGGCGCGCCTCTTCGCCGCCGCGGGGGCGCACTTCTTCCTCGTAGCCCGGGACCCCGCCAAGCTCGAAGCCCTGCGTCTGGACCTCGCGGCGCGCGGCGCCGGGGCGGTGCATGTCCGCGCCCAGGACCTCGCGGAAATCCGCGCCCACGGCGAATTGTTGGATCAGGCACGCGCGGCGCTGGGGGAAATAGACATCGCGCTCCTCGCCTACGGCGTTTTCAGCGATCAGCAGCGCGCCGAGCGGGACTTCGATGAGGTTTTGCGCGTGCTGCACGTCAATTTCATCAGCGCCGCCTCGCTGTTGGAGGTCCTGGCCCGCTATTTCGAGCAGCGCGGCCAGGGCTGTATCGCCGCCATCAGCTCCGTGGCCGGAGATCGCGGCCGACAGAGCCATTACATCTATGGCGCCTCCAAGGCGGGGCTCGACGCCTACCTCCAGGGTCTGCGCAACCGCCTTTACCTCCGACATAAAAGAATCCACGTGCTCACCATCAAGCCGGGCCTCGTCGCCACCCCCATGACGCGCGACCGGCCCAAGAATTTCCTTTTCGCTAGTCCTGAGCGCGTGGCCTCGGACATTGAAACGGCTATCCGCCGGCGCCAGGAAGTGCTCTACACCCCCTGGTTCTGGCGGCCCATCATGGCCACCCTGCGCGCCATTCCTGAAGGGCTGTTCAAGCGCTTGAGGTTATGATGTTTCAGCGCGAGTATTCTTGGCGCCACCTCTTTTCCGGCTCATCCGAATAATGCGTACTTTTCAAAAGTTTTCACACGCGGCCTCGATTTGGCAAAACGGAAGGCGAATGTAATACCGGGGGGATTTTTCCACAGAGGACACCGATTAACACAGAAAACAACCCATCGGGACTTGGCCTCTCTAATTAGTTCCCATCGGTGTAATCTGTGGATAAATCCGAGTTGAGGGCACAAAGCGCCTGGAAAAAACTGGGGGGAGACACCACCTGAGGTTCGCACTAGTCGGACGAGCCTCTTTTCCTCTTGAGCAGCACGTAGCAGGCGCCCCTTCCGCCGTGTTCCGGCCGCGCCGGACTCCAGGCCAGCACCCAGCCGCGTTGCGCGGCTTCCGCTATCCAGGACGGAAATAACCCCGCGAGCACGCCGCCGCCTTCGCGGCCTTCTCCCCGACCGGTGATCACCAGCACGCAGCGCCGTCCCGCTGCGTGGCCGGTCTCCAGAAAGGCGAACATGGCCGTTTGCGCCGCGCGGCGATCCAGGCCGTGCAGATCAAGCCGGCCTTCGATGGGCAGCTCGCCACGGCGCAGCCGCGCAGCCGTGCGCTTGTCCACATCGGCCCGCGCGCCGGGGTCAAGGGCGGCGCCTGACGATTTTTTATCTTGCCGCTGTACCAAAGCTCCGCGCGCGGCTTTATCCTTCACGCTTTTCGCCGCGTTCCGGTCCCTGCCAGACCCTGAAGAGCTCGTTGCGCAGGCCCATGCGGTCGAGGATGCGGCCCACCATGTTGTCCACCATGTCCTCCAGGGAACGCAGGTTGGCGTAGAAGGCGGGCAGCGGCGGGAAAATAACGGCCCCCATCGCGGCGGCCTGTTGCATGATTTTGAGGTGCCCGGCGTGCAGCGGCGTCTCGCGCACCGCAAGCAGCAGGGGCCGGCCCTCCTTGAGGGTGACGTCGGCGGCGCGCGCCAGCAGGTCGCTGGCGTAGCAATGGGCCACCGCGCTCAGCGTCTTGATGGAACAGGGGAGGATCAGCATGCCGTCCGTGCGATAGGAGCCGCTGGCCAGGGGAGAATTAAAATCCTTGTTGGAATGCACCCGGGTCGCCAGGGACTCAACGCGCTTGATGGGCACGTCGGTTTCCGCGGCGATGGTCATTTTGCCGGCGTCGCTCAGGATGAGGTGTGTCTCATGCCCCATGGCTTTCAGCGCCTCCAGGGCGCGAATGGCGAGCACGGCGCCCGAAGCGCCGGAAATGCCAACCACGATGCGCATGGGTTCGTCCACGGGCCATTACTCCACGCGGATGGGGAGCACGACCACCGGCGTCGCGTTCCGGTAAAGCCGCTTTTGAATGGCGAAAACGGTGTAGTTGTGGAGCCAACGAGAAAGGAAGAAGTCCCTTTCGAATACCAGTTGTCCGCCAAAGAAGATGGCGTTGCGGAAGCGCTCGCGGATCGACGGCGCCAGCTTGTCAATTTCGTGCGCAACGTCCGTGCCCACCGCATGGAATTCCTCGGCGTAATAACCGTTGCGCCGCATGTAATTCACGTAGCGGTGGAGGTCGTTCTCGATCTTTTTTTCCAAACGATCCACTTCCTCGACACCCTTGAAGTTGCCGGCATCAATGGCGCCAATCTCGACGAAGATATAGTTTTTATAGACGTCCCCGAACAGTTTGACCACATTGAACAACGTGTGCAGGCCGAGCCCATTGAAACCATTCACCATGATGACGGCGGTCTTGGCATTGAGGTCAGGGGCCAGGGGGGCTTTGGCGCTCTTGTCATGTTTGGCGGATTTTTCAAATTCAGGCGCTTCCGCCACGCGCACGAGGGCGTCCAGCCGCTTCAAAAGCTGCGCGGTGCGCCGGTAGTGCCGTCGGATGGAGATCACCAGGACGACCAGCGCGCCGGTGATGAAGAGTGTGATCCAGCCGCCCTCATTGAATTTCAAAAAAATCATGGAGAAAAGGATGAACGTCGTCATCAGCAAACCAATCCCGTTGATGGTGATCTTCTTCACCCAGCCCTTGACCTTGTGGCGCGCCGTCCACCAGTGCTTCACCATCCCAAGCTGGGCAAGGACGAAGGTGATGAAGACGTTGATACTGTAGAGCACCACGAGCAACCGCACAGACCCCAAGGTGAAGACCATCATCAGGAACGCGGCGCACCCCATGATCAGGACGCCGTTTTGCGTGATGAGGCGATCACTGAGCATGGCAAAACGCGTGGGGAACCAGCGATCCAAGGCCATGTTCGACAGGATTTGCGGTCCGCCGAGGAACCCCGCCTGGGCCGCGATGAAGAGCAGGGCCGCCTCCGAAATCAACGTGGTGAGGACGACGCCATACCCCCACGGCGCGGGCCAGCTCTCCGTCATTTTCTCAAAAAGCACGGCGTTCAGAGTCTTGCCCTCCTGATGTTGAACGCCAAAAAGTATGTAGAGGAGCGTCAACCCAATCACCAAGGTGGCGAGCGATAGGGCCATGTAACGCATCGTCCTTTTTCCGGTGACGACTTTTGGATCCCGCAATATGGACAACCCATTGCTGACGGCCTCGATCCCAGTGAAGGTTCCAGCTCCCATGCTATAGGCCTTCAGTAAAAGGATGGTCAGCGCCAGGAGCCCCATCTCGTGATGGGACTGCCGCACGTCGGTGCGAATAGTGCCCACCACCCCCTGCATGTCAGAGAGATGAACAACGATGCCGTAGCCAATGAGCGCGACATGGGCGATGACGAAAACCAGGAAAATCGGGACCAGGGGCACGACCGACTCCTTCACGCCCCGAAGGTTGAGCAGCGACAGCAAAGCCACGCCAGCCACGGCGAACTCCAACTTATAAGGCTGCCAACCCGGCGAAAAAAAGCTGAAGAGCGCGTCCGTGCCGCTGGCGATGGAAATGGTGATGGTGAGCACGAAGTCAATGAGCAGCGCGCAGCCCGAGATCATGCCCAGGGTGGGTGACAGTAATTTGCTGGCCACCAGGTAACCGCCGCCACCCGTGGGGAAAAGCTCGATGATCTGCGAGTAGCTGGCGCTGATGACGAAAATGGTGAGCGCGGAGGCCAAAGCGACGAAGATCCCGAGCGCGGTATGCGCTTTCAGCGCCAAAAAGGCTTCCTCGGGACCGTAGCATGACGAAGATAGCCCGTCGGCTCCCAGCGCCACCCAGGCGAAAAAGGCCACCAGGGAAAGCTTGTGATAGAGCGACTTGTCATGGGGATCCCGAGCCCCGCCGATGAAGATTTCCTTCAGGCGGTGGCCCGTGCCGGTATCTACACCATTGCTATGCATACATCCACACTCCTACTTGGAGATATGAGGACCCGGGGTCAGCCCCCCGGGTAAATCAGCATCGGCCTAGAAAATAACGAAGCCGTCTGCGCTCGTTAAAGCGGAAGATCGGAATCCCACTCAGGGGTGATCCAATTTTTGAAGAGAAAGGTTTTTTGACGTTCACGATTGTGCCATGTTAGCCGCGGCGACGACTGCGCCAGCCTCGCGACGGGGGAGCGGCAGGCCGCGCCAAAGCCAGAGCGGCAGCAACAAAAACGCGGATGCCACGACGTAGAAGGTCCTGCCGCCGAGCTTCCAGTAGAGGAAACACCCCAGGAGCGGACCCAGAACCCGGGCCAGAGAACCCAACGAGCGAAAAACGCCCAATATGCGCCCTTGTTCCTCGGGCGGGGTGTAAAGCGAGGCCAAGGAGCTCAGGCACGGCATGGCCTGCGCCATCCCCGAGGCCAGCAACAGCAAACCGAAGTAGAGCACGGGGACGTTGGGCGCCTCGCCAATGAAAAGCATGGCGGGGATGAGCATGATCAGGCCCTGTCCGGCCATGCGTTTTTCACCGACTTTGGCGGCCTTGCGGCGCACGTAGCCGCCTTGCACCAGGGCCAGTGTGAGGCCGATGAATAGGAACATCCAGGCCTGGTTGATATTGCCGAAGGCGAAGCGCTCCCAGGTGAGGAAGACCAGCGTGAACTCGACGCCGGCAAAGGCCATGAGGAAAAAGAAATAGACGAAGTTGTTGCGCGTGACTCCGGGATAGGTCTCGGCGTGGAAAAGGCCGCCGAGACCCGGATGGCGCCGGGTTCCTTTACCGCGTCGCTCCGGAGGCAACGTCTCGCGGAAGCGCGTGGAAATGAGGCAGGTATTCATGACGGCCAGCACGAAGGCGAACAGTGCCGGCATCGAGTAGGGGTTGACCCCCCAGCGCGCCAGCGCCGGCCAATAATGGGTCAGGTCCACGAGCGAGAGCATTCCCCCCAGGGCCGGACCCACCACGAAGCCCAGGCCAAAGGCGATGCCGATGGCGGCCATGCCCCGGGCGCGGGTCGCGCGCGTGGTGACGTCGGCGGCCACGGCGCTCGCCGTCGAGATGTTCGCGGCCATGACACCGCCCAGCATGCGCGCGAAAAAAAGCAGCGCGAAACTTCCGGAAAAGAACCACAGCAGGTAAGAGACCGCCGTGCCCAGGCTGGAGATCAGCAGCACGGGCTTGCGGCCCACGCGGTCGGAAAGCGTGCCGAAACCGGGGGCGGCCAGGAATTGCAGCAGGGAATAGATGGAGCCCAAGAGCCCGCCAAAAAGCACGATGTCGGCGCCCCCGGAACCGCCGAGGAGCCGGCGCAGTCCCTCGACCCCGCTCATGAATATCCCGAAAAGGCCGTCCTGTCCTTCGACGCGGCTGTAATGCTCCAGCAATTTGGGAAACAGCGGAAAGATGATGGAAAAGCCCACGAGGTCAAGGAAAAGCACGGCGGTCATCAAGGCGATGGCCGAGCGCGCTTCGCGGCCCAAAGCGGGCGCGGGAACAGGAGCGGGAATTTTTAAAATCTCCGGATCTGGCTCCAACTTCTGCGGCTTCAGAATTTCAGGCTCCACCAGCCCGCGGTAAAAACTGGCGCACCAGTCGCCGCCGTCGTTGAGGCAGGGCAGCAGCCGGTACTCCTTCCCACCAGCGGCTAGGAAAATTTTCTTGTATTGCTCCCCCATTTCCTCCAGCGTTTCCAGGTTGTCGGCAAGAAACGAGGGGCAGGCCACCGCCACGCTGCGCACACCCTGCCGCGCGAGCGCTCGCAGGGTGTCGTCCGCCGCCGGCTTCAGCCACTCTTCGCTTCCGAAACGCGACTGGAAAGCGACGGAGATGTTTTGGGGATCCATGACCTCTATCCTTTTCGCGAGGAGCTGCGCCGTGCGCTGGCATTCGCCGAAATAGGGGTCGCCCGCCAAAACGCGCTTCACCGGCAACCCGTGAAAGGAGAGCAGCAGCTTTTGCGGGGGCTTCTCGCCCAGTTCGCGGCTGATGAGACGGGCGAGCGGCTCGATATAGGCGGGGTGATCGCAGAACCCGGATACGAATTCCAACGCCGGCGGGTTCCCCATGCGCGCGCGGGCCTGCTCCACGGCGTCGCGCGCCGAGAGCGTGGTGGCCCCGCAATGCTGGGGAAAAAGCGGGAGGCAGCGCACGTTGCGGCAACCGGCACGCCCGAGCTCTTCCAACGCTTCCGCCACCGAGGGCCGGCCGATGATGAACCCGTGGCGGATTTCGAGATCGCCGCGTCCCTCCGCCTGGGCGAGATCCGCCAGCCGGGAAGAAAAGTTGCTCGTGTGCCGCTGCAACGGAAAAGCAGCGCCGTCCCAGATGCGCGCGTACAGCGGCGCGACCCTGCGGGGGCGCGTCGGCAGGATGAGGCCGTGCAGCAGCAGTTTCCAGACCAGCGAGTCCTTGCCCGTGACCCGCGCATCCGACAGAAAAGCGCGCAGATAAGCGCGAACATCGGAAACGGCGGGACTCGCCGGCGATCCGAGCTGGACCAGCAAGACCCCGCGGCGGGTGGGAGATGAAGATGGAGAGGTCATGTTCGTGGCGAGCGCGCATCATAGCAGAGCCCCCCGCGCTTCGACAAGCCCGGCACGAATGGCATAATAGGACCAGATTTGCATATTTTTCAGGCTCATCCGAATAATGCGTACCTCTGGTAGTATCCTCATCCCCCCCAGTTTTTTCCTGTTGCTCCGTGTTCTCAACTCGGATTTATCCACAGATTGCACCGATGGGCACTGATAAAAATGCCAGCCCTGATTGGTTACCTTCAGTGTTAATCTGTGTCATCTGTGGAAAAATTTCCCTGGTATTGCGATAGAATTCCCGCCTTACCAGATCATGCACCCATGTGAAAACCCTTGGAAAGTACGCATTATTCGGATGAGCCATTTTTCATGCCCCGCCACGGCCACATCCTGCGAACTCCCCTGAATTGTTCGCCAGAGGCCGCTCGGGCCTGGCTGATTCGTCCCGACGCGCAGCCACGGCTGGTGCCACCTTGGGTGCGTAGTCCCAAACGACCCGGCTTGGCCATAGGCCTCCCCTCCCCCCTTGCACCCTCAGCCTTGCCTTGCGAGTCATGGCCACGTCACCAATTTTTAGCGCGGGTTGAAAGCAGCGCGGTTTCTGGCTGCAACATCGAGGAATCCGTGGAATACGATCTCCCCTGGGGCTGGGCTGGAAAAATAGCCTGCATGAAGCCGGCGGCGTGCGAATTCGCCCGCCTGCTCGCCTATCGCAGCCGCATCATCAGCGGCGACCTCGCCTTCTGGAGCCGCTATCCGGGGCCAGCGCGGCGTTTCGCGATCAGCGGGGCCTCGGGTTTCGTGGGGTCGGCGCTGTTGACTTTCCTGCGCGCCGCCGGACACGAAGTGTTGCCCCTCGTGCGCCGGCCGGCCAACCCGGGAGAAATCTCCTGGGACCCCGAAGCCGGAAAAATGGATGCCGCCGCCCTGGAGGGCTTGGACGCGGTCATCCATCTCGCCGGGGAAAGCGTGGCTGCGGGTCGCTGGACGGCCAGACGCAAGGAGCGCATCCGCGCGAGCCGCGTCCTGGGCACGCGGCTCATCGCCGCGACGCTCGCCCGGTTGCGGCGGCCTCCCCGCGCTTTCGTCAGCGCGTCGGCGGTGGGCTATTACGGATCGCGGGGAGACGAAATACTTCACGAAGAGTCGCCTCCGGGCAGCGACTTCCTCGCCGAAGTCTGCAAGGCTTGGGAGGATGAGGCCCGAACAGCGGAACGCGTTGGGATCCGCGTCTGCCGCGTGCGCATTCCCATGGTGCTCTCGCAAGCCGGCGGCGCGCTCGCCAAGATGCTGCCGCCTTTCCGCATGGGACTGGGCGGCAAGCTCGGTTCCGGCCAGTCATGGGTGAGCTGGATAGCGCTCGACGATCTTCTGGATATTCTCACCGCGGCGGCTCTGGACGAGCGGCTCTCCGGCCCGGTGAACGCCATGGCGCCCGCGCCTTGCAGCAACGCGGAACTCACCGCGACCTTGGCCCGTGTGCTGCGGCGCCCCGCCGTATTCCCCGTGCCGACGGCATTCCTCAAAGTTGCCCTTGGAGAGTTTGCCGACGCCGTGCTGGCCAGCCAGCGCGGAGTTCCCAGCGCGCTGCAAAAGCTGGACTGGTCCTTCCGCTTCCCCGCCCTGGAATCCGCGCTGCGCCACACCTTGGGGTCAGAGCCGCGCGACTGATCCTTGGCCGTTGTACAGCCGATCCGAAATACGAAGAAATTAATGTTAGTCTGGAACTCAGGAACTCAGGAAAATACAGGGTAGGCCTCGACAAGCTGTATTTTGGCTCATCCGAATAATGCGTACTTTTCAAGAGTTTTCACGCTGATGCACGATCTGGCAAGGCGGGAACCCCATCGCAATACCGGGAGGATTTTTCCACAGATGACACAGATTAACACAGAAAATAATCAATCAGGGCTGGTTTCTTTATCAGTGCCCATCGGTGTAATCTGTGGATAAATCCGAATTGAGAACACGGTGCATTAGGGAAAAACTGGAGGAGAGAACTTTGCCAGAGGTACGCATTCCTCGGATGAGCCTGTATTTTTTTGAAGCGCGCGCGCGAAATCTCTTTCAATTTTCCCTTTCCTGAATTCCTGAGTTCCAAATAAAAAAATATTTAAAAAACGTGAACCGTTATGGTCTGCTAATGCGCCGTCCCTGGCTTAATGCCCTGCTGCTCCTGGGGGCTGGGCTTGCGTTCGCGGCGTTCGCCGTGCGCCTGAGCCGTTCAGCTGAGGCCGTGGCCTGGTTCGGCACGCCGCAAGAGCGCGCCGATCTCTGTCGCGCCCTGCCCGCGCTTTCATCGTGGCGGCGCACAAGGATTCTCTCCTCCCTGCTGCGCGATGAAGTCCTGGAGGTGCGCCTCTCCGCTATTGAAACCTGTGCCAGAACGCCTCCAGAACCCGCCCTCGATAGCCTGCTCTTGAATCTTTACGCCGACGAAGCCCTTGATGTCACCGCCCGCTCGAAAGCCGGGTTGGTGCTGCTTTCCCGGCCGGGCGCGTCCCCTGAATTTTTGAAGACACTGGATAACGTCGTCACCGATCGCGCCTTCCACACCCGTTTTCCGGAACTTTTAGCCAGGTACCTCGAAATCAATCTGAGCAACCTGGATGCCGCGGGGCGCCGGCGACTCCTGGATGAGGCCACGGACAGCGACGAACCCGCCGCCGAGGCCGTGCGCGAACTGGTGCTGCGCAATTTCGCGAGCTTCAGGAATGAGCGCGGGCTCCTGGTGGAGCGCCTGGCCCGCGAGCCCGGCTTCCTGGAACGGCGTTTCCTCATCAACGCCCTGAGCCTCATCGTCGGCGCACAGCGTGGCGCGGAGGCCGCGGATTGGTCCCAGGGCGAAGTGGGCGAGGCCGGTCAGGAGGATCTTCCCTTTTTTGAAGCCGAGTGGGTTCAGGATATCCGCCCCAACTACGAGCTCCGCGAGCATCAAGGCCGGTTGTGCCTGGCCCTCGGAGAGGGCGCCGGCGGATTCAAGGGCTGGCTCAAGGGGCGCGATGGTTCTCCGGATATCGGATCGGCGCGCTTCGCGCTGCAGGCGCCCAAGCCTGGCCGCTATCGCATGTGGGCGCGCGTCTATTTCGACGACAAATGCGGAAACTCCTTCGGCCTCACCTTGGATGGAGCAGGGCTCACCAATTTCCCGGACGAGGCCAACATCATGAAGCAATGGCATTGGCTGGACCTGAATCCCGTGCTCGACCTCAGCGCCGGCCTGCACCAAGCCAAGCTCGAAGCCTGGGAGGACGGAGTCTTCATTGACACCTTTGCCTTGCTTCCCGAGGGGACGCATCCCGACAACCTCGCGAACGGACCACGCTCGAACTGGACGGGAAGCCTGCCGACCTCCCTGAGTTTTTCCCTGGATCATCAGTCCATCTTGCCGGGTGGCGAACCGTCGGTGACGGTATGGGTGCGCCGTTCCGGGCCGACGACCACGGCGGGAAAGCTGCGTTTGGAGCTTCCCGCGCCTTTCGTAATGATGGGTCCGCCGGAGAACGATATTTTGTTCGAGAAGGGAAATCCCCTGTGCCGCAGCAGCTTTCGCGCGCGCCTGCCCGCGGACCTCCCGGCTGGCGAGGGCTGGATGAAAGCCGTCTTTCAGGCCCCGGACGGAACCCGCGCCGAGGAACGCTTCATCATCGGCTCCACCTGGGGCTGGCTGACCACCGGGCCCCTGGCTCCCGACGACCCCGTGCAACAGCGGTTGGCGAAGCAGACCCATGTTTCGGACGCCGACCTGCGCGCGAGCTTCACCCCCTACCCCGCTCGCGGTTTTGACCCTTACCGCACCATGAACCTGGAGGCTGCCTTCGGAAATTTCAAAAACCGCTTCGTCTATCTTTGCGCCGACCTGCAGGCGCTGGAAGCCGGCGAGGTCCTGAACCTGCTCGTCGCGGACGACACCGCGCAGGTGTGGATTGACGGACGGCTCGCGATTGAACAGAGTCAGGGCGGCCCCGGCGAAGGCCGCATGGTCTCTTCCCCCCTGCGCCTCGACAAGGGACGCCACCGTGCCTTCGTCCGCGTCTATCAGGCCGACTTTGACGATCCCGAGGGACAGGATCGCGACCGTCATTCCTACAACCACTGCATCTTCAAGTGGCTGATCCGCAAGTCCCGGCACGAACCCACCACCGCCATTCAAGGCCTGCCGGATCCGCTGCGCTAGGGCACTTATTTTCGGCTCATCCGAAGAATGCGTACCTCTGGCAGGGTGCCCCTCATTTGTTCTCGGCTCTCTGCGTCTTCAACTCGGGAGCATCCACAGATTACACAGATTTGCACCGATGAAAAAAGGACGGCCCGGATTGATTATTATCAGTGTTAATCTGTGCAATCAGTGGAAAATTCCCCCGGCAGCTCTCGCTTTGTTTTCAGTCTTGTGCGCCCGTGTGAAAATTCAGGAAAAGTACGCTTTATTCGGATGAGCCATATTTTCTAATCTTTTTTTTCCTCGGATTCCCCGGGCTTGCCCTTGAATTTCCGCTTGACCACCTTCCCCTTTTCTTTGAGCAGCTTCTCCGCTTTCTCGGTCAGGGAAACGGCATCGAAGGGCTTGACCACGTAGTTGCTCGCGCCCATGAGGATCGCCCGCACCACCTCATCCTTCTGTTGCTCGGTAGTGAGCATGATGATGGCTAATTTGATGTTTTGTTTTTTCAACGTTTCCAGCACCTCCATGCCGTTCTTCTTGGGCATGTGCCAATCGAGCGTCATGAGGTCTATCTCGCTGCCATAGAGATCAATGTAGGTCAGCGCCTCCTCGCCGTCCGCCGCTTCAAGGTACTCGATATCGTCGAAAACGCTCTTGAAAACGTTGATGATCTTGCCGCGCGAGACCGTCGAGTCGTCAACGATGAGAAATTTCACCTACCGCAACCCTTCAAAAGGCGGCTAAAATCCGAATGTAATTCTCACATTTCACGTGAATTGTCAAGATTCTGCACCTCCAACTTCGCTCCTTCATTTGGCCTTGACCATGCCTGGAGCTTCAATTTGCTGGCGCAATTGGCGCCCCTTGGCGCTTTTGGGTTGCACCCTGGCGATGGCATCCGCCATCGCCAGCGCGAGATCGCGACGTTCTTGCTCGAGATAGCTGGCTCCGGCCTTTTCGTACCAATCCGCCGCGGCACTGGGGCTCTTTTCCACTCCCTTGCCGAATTCGAAGATGGCTCCCAAGGCCTTGCAAGCCTCGGGATGGCCGCGCTTCGCGGCGGTCAGAAAAAAGGCGCGAGCGCGCGCGGGATCGGCGTGCAACTCGGACCCTTCTAGAAATTCAAGACCCAGGTTATAACAGGCGTTGGGATCGCTGCTGAGCAGAATCTGCGCCAGGTATTTCGCGGGAACAAAACCGGCCTCTCGGGCGTGAACGAGGTGCGGCTCATCCGCCCGGGCCTCTTGGACTCCCGACTCTCCCAAAATGAGGGGGAGATAGAAGTCAGCCTCAAGCGAGCCGTTCGCGGCGGCTTGCTCCATCCAGCGCATCCCCTCCTGCGGATTGCGGGATCCCCCGCGCCCCTCCAGGTAGAGCAAGGCGACTTCCAATTGCGCGTGGGCGTCGGCATGTCGCGCCGCCTTGAGGAACCAGCCCCGCGCCGTGGCGTCATCCCGCTCCACGCCTTCGCCGTTCAGGTACATGATCCCCAGGTTGTACTGGGCTCCTGGGTGCTCCTGGATGGCGGCGGCGATGAAAAGTTCACGGGCCCGACCCGGATCGCCGGCGCAGCCTCGGCCCTCAAAGTACAACTTTCCGAGGTGCGCCTGGGCTGAGGCGAACCCCTGCCGCGCGGCGCGCTGGTACCAGGCGCAGGCCTCGTGATCGTCGAGCGGCAGACCGCGGCCAGTCTCAAAAAGAACTCCGAGGCGGTCTTGAGCCACGGCATTGCCGCTCTCAGCTAGAGGCCGCAACAGATCGCCAGCGCGGGAGTCCTCGCCCGCGCGCAAGGCCGCCTCGGCCTGGCTCAAGACTTCTTCGGGGTCAGGCCCTCCGCATCCGGCAAGCAACATCAGGCCCAGGGCAACGAGCCAGCGCGGGAAGCGTTTCCCCGAAACGCGAAGCGTTAATTTGAATCTGGAGCTCAGGAACTCAGGAAAGTTAAAACTTAAAAACAAACGTGGATTTGTTTTTGCGGAGCAGGCGATCCCCCACAATTTTTTCCTGAGTTCCTGAGTTCCAGATAAAAAAATTGGATTTCCCAAAGTATTTGCGTTTTTGGAGACATATCTGTCGTGAACGCTTACCCAAGCTCAAGGCCCGGGGGCAAGGCACTCGGAAGCTGCACCCGCTCCGCCTCCAGGGATGCCACGGGATGCGCGCAGTAGTCGCTGGCGAAATACGCGCTCGGGCGTTGATTGCCGCTGCGGCCCAGACCGCCGAAGGGAGCCCGCGAGCTCGCTCCGGTGAGCGGGCGGTTCCAGTTGACGATGCCGGCGCGAACATGGCGCAAGAACAGGTCGAAATGCTCGCGGCGGTCGCTGAGCAGCCCCGCCGCCAGGCCGTAAGCCGTATTATTGGCTTCGCTCAGGGCGGCGGCAAAGCCCTGCACGCGCACGAGTTGCAGCAAGGGGCCGAATATTTCGCGATCCGGCCGCGCTTCCACGGACGTGACGTCCAGCACACCCGGCAGCAACAGGTTGCGGCAGCGATCTGAAGTCTTGAGTTCGACGATCCTTGTGGCGCCGCGGTTGAGGAGCTCCTCCTGGGCCGCTCTCACTTTCTTCGCGGCCTCCGCGCGGATGAGCGGACCCATGAAAGGCTCGGGGCGATCCTCCGGCAATCCCACGCGCAGGCGACCCAGGATGGCGACCAGCTCGGCCACGAAGGCATCCCCGCGCTTTCCGGTGGGAACGATGAGCCGCCGCGCGCACACGCAGCGCTGTCCCGCCGTGAGGAAGGCGGACGACACGGTGAGGGCCGCCGCCGCGCGCAGATCCTCCACGTTTTCAGCGTCCACCACGAGGGGGTTGTTGCCGCCCATCTCCAGCGCCAGGAGCTTTTGAGGATGACCGGCGGCGGCGCGGTGGATGGCGCAGCCGGCCTCGACGCTGCCGGTGAAGAAAATACCGTCGAGCCCAGGGTTGACCGACAAGGCCATGCCCGCGCCGCGCCCGCCTTGGACGAGGTTGAAGACGCCGGGCGGCAGGTCCGCCGCCTCAAAAAATTCCGCCATCTTCAGTCCCACGGCGGGGGTGAACTCGCTGGGCTTGAACACCACGGTGCAGCCGGCCAGCAGCGCGGGGAGGATGTGGCCGCCAGGCAAATGTCCGGGCAGATTGAAGGGTCCGAACACCGCCACCGCGCCCGTGGGCCGGAAGCGCGTGACGGAGGTCGCGCCCTGCCAGGCTCCCTGGACCTCGCGGCATCGATCTCCGTGAGCCGCGATAGAGATGTCGAGCTTGGCGATCATGGCCTCCACCTCCGTGGCGGCCTCCCACAGAGGTTTGCCCGTCTCCGTGCTGATGAGCGCCGCCATCGGCGCGCGCTCGCGGGCAAGCGCCTGCTGGTAAGCGCCGAGTTTTTCGGCGCGCCGCTCCAGGGACAGTCCCGTCCAGCCCTCCAGGGCCCCGCGCGCCGCAGCTACGGCGCGGTCCACCTCATGGATCGTGGCCTCGCGTCCGCGCCAAACCTCCTGATCGCTGGCGGGGTTCAGGGACGAAAACTCCAGTCCGCTCCCAGGCACCCAGGATCCGGCGATGTAATGGCAGCGCTCCGTCGCCACGCTCAAGTTTCACCCTTCTTGCTGGCACGGACCCGGGCCTCGATCACCTTTCCCAGGATGGCGAGCACGGCATCCACGTCGCTTTGCTCCATGGCGGGAAAGGGCGGCAGGAAGCGCACGCGAGCAGGATGGCCTCCCGCGGGGAAAGCGATGATCCCGGCGTCGAAAAGATCGCGGCAAAACGCCTTGGTTTTTTCTCCATCGCCGTTTTCCAGGGTGAATGCGATCATCGCCCCGAAGCCGAAGGGCCCGGCCACGGTTTGGGGGAAGCGCTTCGCCAAGTGCGCCAGTCCTTTGCAGAAATAGCGCGCCAACACGGGGATCCGGCCATTTTTGCCGGTGAGCCCGCCGTTTTCCAGGGCCTCCAGTACCATGAGCCCGGCGCGCAGGCTGGCGGAGGAGGCCGTAAAAGTCTGGCTCAACAGGCCCGGGGCGGGCGCGAGTTCCTTGCGAAACAGCGTGGCGCAGGCGTGCAGCATCTTGCCGCAGGTGACCACCTGCGCTTCCTGGTCGAGCCCGAAGGCTTGAAAAGCAAAAATCTCTTGGCCTCGGCCAAAAGTCTGGATTTCGTCCACCATGAGGGGCACGCCGGCCTTGCGCAACACGGCGCTGAGCGCGCGGAAAAAGCGCGGCGATCCGGCGTGGTAGCCGCCCTCCCCCTGCACCAGTTCGAACCCCATGGCGGCATGCCGGCCCGGATGGCGGGCGAGGTGGGATTCCAGGACCTCCACAGCGCGCGCCGTGCTCTGGGCGGGACGGCGATGATCGTAAAAGGGCACATAGTCCACGGTCAGCGACGATGGCAGTCCGGCGCGATAGGCGGGCCGGTCGGTGGCGCAGCCCAAGGCCAGGGTACGACCCATGAAGCAGTTCTCGAAAACCAGCAGGCGGTCGGCGGGGCTGCGCTTGTGGAAGAGCACCTTGAGCGCGTTCTCATTGGCCATGGCGCCACTGGACGAGAGGAAGACGTGGGCGAATCCGGCGCCGCGGCGGTTGGCGGCGCGCAGCAGCGCCTGCATGAGTTTCAGGGAAGTCGCGCTTTGCTGCAAGTTGCCCTGCATCAAGGTGTCGTCCAAAACGGCGTCGAAAGCGGCGCCGATCATGCGCGGGTGGCTGTGTCCGAAGGCATGCACGCCGATGCCACAGATCATGTCGTACTTGACGCTGCCATCCGCCAGCTCCACCAGCGGCCCGCAGCCGAAGCCGCTCGCGATGTAGGGATAGTAGAGCGGCTGGCCGCGGCATTCCTTGAAGGAGGCCAGGAGCGCTTCGTAGCCCGGCGCGAGATCCGGATCGGGCGGGCGCGGGCCGGAAAGCCCTTCCTGGCGCTCGCTCACGGCCTCCATGATCAAAGCCCGGGCGCGAGCGATGCGCTCGTCCGCCATGAGGTATTGCGCCTGGGTCAGGGCTGGGCTTTGAGCGACGTTCATGCCGATTTCCAGGGCATGCGGCGCTCGGCGCCCAGGCGCATGAGGAACAAAGCCGAGAGCTGCGCCCGCTCCACCAAACTGTCGAGGAAAAGAGTTTCCCGCGGGCCATGGATGCCCTCCGCGCGCGGGCCCAGGGTGTCGAGGTTCGCCAGCCCTGCGGCGGCGAGGCGGTTGCCATCGCAAACCCCGCCGCTCGCGGCCCAACTGAGCTCGAAGCCCAGCTCATGCGCGCAGGAAGCCAGGGCCGCGAAGAGGCCCCGCGCCTCGGCCTTGAAAGGCTTGGGCGGGCTGTGCATGCCGCCGTGGGTCTGCGCCGCAAAGCCCTCTCTGCGCCCGATGGCCTCGACCCAACCTTGAACACGATTTTGCAACCACGTGAAATCTCCGAGCTTCCCGCCGCGGGCGTTGAAACGCAGCACCGCACTGTCGGGAACGATGTTGAGCGCCGCCCCTCCCTCAAGGCTGGCCACGTTGATTTGCAGGTCCCGGCGCCGGCCGTTCAAGTGGTGGATCCGGGTGGCGAGGTCGCAGGCCGCCGCCACGGCGTTGCGTCCTTTTTGGAATTCGCGCCCCGCGTGCGCCGCCACGCCGCGCACCACCACGCAAAAATTGCCCGAACCTTTGCGCGGTCCCACCAATTGGCCGTCCGGCAGGCAAGGTTCGTAGATGAGCCCCAGATGGAAGTTTTTAGCACGAGCGGTGATGTGCCCGGCGGAGCCCGGAGAACCCAATTCTTCATCGGCGTTGATGAAGACCTCGTAACCCACGGATCGGCAAAAAGGACTGCGTTCAAAAGCCTCCAGCGCGGTGATCAGCACCGCCAGGCCGCCCTTGTCGTCTCCAACCCCCGGCCCGCGCAACTGGTTGCTTCCTACGCTCGCGACTTCGCGAAAGGGATGGCTGGGCGCAAAGACGGTGTCCATGTGCCCGCCGAGATACACCTGGATGGGCGCGGAAGGACGCACGCGCAGCGACAGGGCGTCGCCGATTTGCCGATCTCCCCACTGGCCGTCGCTGCCCACCACGCGCTGCGGCGAGCAGGGCACGGCCTTGAGCCGCCCGCCCAGCGCGGCGCAAGCGCGCTTCAGCAGCGCGAACATCTCCCGCACACCAGCGGCATTGTGGCCGTGGGAATTGACCTTCGCCCACGCGGCGGTGCGCCGCCGCATCGTTTCGGCCTCACCCTCGATCCAGCGCAGGAACGGCTGATACGGCGACGCGGCCCTCCCCCCGTGGCCCGCTCGCGGCCTCATCAGATCGAGGGGCGATGGAACTTCATGCGCTGCACCGGGAAAACGCGCTCGCAATAGTGGCAACTGAAGCCCTTGTCCACGTGGCGGAACACCGAGGGCACCGACTCGTGGTTGGTGATGCAGTTCTGGTTGGGGCAGATGAAGATCCCCGTCACCTTGTCCGGCACTCCGAGGTCCAGTTTGCGTGAGATGTTGTAGTCCTCAATGATGTTCACCGTCGCCTGCGGGGCGATGGCGGCCAGCGTGCGCAGGTGCGCGTCGTCGAGGACCTTGTTCTGAAACTTGATGATGCCTTTGCGCCCCATGGAGGTGCTGAGCAGGTTCACGCCCACGAGGTATTGATCCCCGGGGGCGGTGAGCATCTCCACCGCGAGCAGCGTGCGGTCGGCGGGGATGTGGTCAATCACCGTGCCGCTGCGGATGGAGTCCACCACCAGTTTTTTCTTTTCGCTCACAAACGTCCCAGCACCAGGCATAAGACCGCTTTGCGCACCGGGATGCCGTAACCGGCCTGGGCGAAATAGGCGGTGACTTTGAGGTCATCCACGGACCTGTCGATCTCATTGACCCTGGGCAGCGGGTGCATGACGATGAAACCGCTCTTGGCGCCGCCGAGCGACTCCGCGCGCACCTGGTAGGAATTGCGCACGCGCATGTACTCCACGGGGTCGGGGAAGCGCTCCTCCTGGATGCGCGTGACGTAGAGGATGTCCACCCCCGAAACCGCCTCATCCAGGCGCTCCCCCTGCTCAAAGGGGATGCCGCGCGCGCTGAGCAGTTCAAGGTACTCGTCGCCGAGGCGCAGGCTCGGGGGCGAAATCAAGCGGAAGCGCACGCGGAAGTAGGCCAGGGCCATGATGAGCGAATGGATGGTGCGCCCGTAGCGCAGGTCCCCGAGCAGAGCCACGGTGAATTCTTTGGACCCGTCGAGGAGGCCGGGGTGCGCCTTGGCCATGGTGAACAGGTCAATGAAGGTCTGCGTGGGGTGCTGGTTGGAGCCGTCCCCACCGTTGATCACCGGCACCGAGGAGGCCTCCGCCGCCACCCGCGCCGCCCCTTCCAGCGGGTGTCGGATGGCGATGACATCGGCGTACTGCGTCAGCACCCGTATCGTGTCGTACAGCGTCTCGCCTTTTTTGGCCGAGGAGACGTGGGCGTCGGCAAAGCCGATGGCCGACCCGCCCAGCTGCGTCATGGCGGCCTCCAGGGACAGGCGCGTGCGCGTACTGGGCTCGAAAAAAAGCGTGGCGAGGATGCGGCCCTTCAGGCGATCATCGCGGACATGCTCCAGCTTGGAGGCCACTTCGAGGACGCGGACGAGCTGCTCCCGGCTGAAATCGTTGATCGAGACAACATGGCGGAACTCGCTGGCTGCGTGCTTCGGTGCCATCGGCGCCCGCAAGGGTTCATCCATGACGCAGAACTTCCCGCCGTTCGCCCTGAGCCTGTCGAAGGGTGGACGGCGGTGGGGTCGCGGTCCGCTCATGCTTCGACAAGCTCAGCACGAACGGACCCGATAGCCGGTTGATAAAATCGAAGGCACGTTCTTGGAGCTGATCCCTTACGCCCTTTGTTTATAGCTCCAGCCGCCACAGGGCAAGCCCGTGGTTTGACAGGGGAAACGACCTGGTAGATTGCCGATCCCAAAATTTTTTCACGGCAGAGAGGCTGGCGCCATGAGTCACAAGCTCGTCTACTTTTTTGGCAATGGGGCGGCCATGACGGAAGGCAACGCCTCCATGAAGCAGGACCTCGGCGGCAAGGGCGCCAACCTCGCCGAAATGTGCCTGCTGGGGTTGCCGGTGCCTCCGGGTTTCACCATCGTCACAGAGGTCTGCGATCTCTACTACAACGGCGGTCAGAAATGGCCGGAGGGCCTCGCCGAGGAGGTGAACGCCAACCTCGCCAAGCTCGAACAAGTGATGGGCGCCCAGTTCGGTTCCGCGGACAATCCGCTGCTGGTTTCGGTGCGCTCCGGAGCGGCCCAGAGCCTGCCCGGCATG
>JAHFOS010000181.1 GCA_023261545.1 bacterium | reverse complement strand
GGCATTGCCCGCCGTGACGTGGACACCGTCCAGGACGGAATTGGCCCCGCCGCGCACCACGTGATAGACGTTGTCCTCGGCATTGCCCGAAACGCCGATATCGCCGCTCAGGGTGGTGAGCTGGATGAGGAAGTTGCGCTCGTGGGCGTAGTTCTCGTTGCCGACGAAGCCGCCGAGCAGGGAGACCCCGCTCGGGATCGTGAACGTGGCGCTGCGGCTGGTGCCGGCGGTGGGCTTGTGGACACCCGCCTTGATCCAGATTTCATCCCCGCTCTGCGCGACGGCGAGGGCCGACTGGAGATCCGTGAAGGCATCGGTCCAAGTGGCGCCAGTGCCGGCGCCGATGGCCCCCGGGCCGACGCGCAGGGCTTCCGCCTTCAAGGCGGAAATCGTGAGCCCAGCCGCGAGGACCGCGACCAGAACAACCCGGGCCGACGCGCCCGCTTTTGTTGAGAATAAACGCATCAGGGCACCGGATGCTAAGGGGACCTGTCATGCGTAAAGGGATCTTTTCCGCCCAAATTCGGCACTGTTGGTGAAACGTAACCGCGCCGCAATGGATGATCTTTTCGGGTGACAGCGCAAGGCTCACTTCCATGGGTCGAAGGCCGGGTCTTGCCGCACGGGCCGGCTTTCCTATAAGGCACCGCCATGGCGGACGTGGCTGGCATCACCCTAAAGGCGATTGGGGAAGTTTCCCAAATGCCCGCGGCGGGCTGGATGGCCCGGGCCGGCAGAAGAAAGGCTGGCGCTGCGCCGGGTCCGCCACTCAAATGGGCCGGGGGCAAGCGCTGGCTGGCTCCCCACTTGTTGCCCCTTTTCGAGCCCCACCGCCGCCGCAGGCTGGTGGAGCCCTTTTGCGGCGGCTTAGCCGTCACTCTGGGGCTCCATCCCGCTCGGGCGTTGCTCAATGACATCAATCCGCATGCCATTTTTTTTTACAGTTGGCTCAAGCGGGGGCTCCGGACTGCGCTGCCCATGGAGAATGCCGAGGCGGCCTATTACGCTCAGCGCGAGCGCTTCAACCACCTGATCCTTGCGAGAAAGGCCCGGACGAGCGAAGCCGCAGCGCTTTTCTACTACCTGAACCGCACGGGCTTTAACGGGTTGTGCCGTTTCAACCGCGGCGGCGGCTTCAACGTCCCGTTCGGGCGCTATTCGCACATCAACTACACCCGGGATTTTTCAGCTTATCGTGAAATCTTCCGGCGCTGGACCTTCACCTGCGGCGATTTTGAGGAGGTGCCGCTGGAGGAAGACGACTTCGTTTACGCCGATCCGCCCTACGACGTGCCCTTCACCCAGTACTCCAAGCAGGGCTTCGACTGGGAAGACCAGGTGCGCCTGGCCGCGTGGCTCGCGCGCCATCCGGGACCCGTGGCGCTCTCCAACCAGGCGACGGAGCGCATCGTTCAGCTTTACACGGAACACGGCTTCAAACTGCGCTATCTCGACGCGCCTCGGCACATCAGTTGCACCGGTGACCGCACGCCGGCCCGCGAAGTGCTGGCGTTGCGAGGGTTCACCCATGCCTGATACGCGGCAGCGCGGCGCGTTGGAACCTCCGGGCCATCACCGTCGCGGTTATGCCGGCAACGTGTTGACCGCGGAAGCGGGAGAAGAAAACTTTTACAAGAGTGGGGACCGGAAATGAAGAACACTCTAGCCATAGCCATTTGTTTTTTACTCGGAATGTCGGCCAAGCCCGCGGCCGCGGGCATGAAGTTCATGAGGAATTCCAGCATAAAAACCGCCAGCTACGAGGCCTTGAGCATCGAGCTCAACGAACAGCGTGGGTACTCCCTGGAAAAAATAAAGTCGGGCAACGTTGAGTACCCCTGCGGCGATGCGGGGGAGTTCCCCGTCTTTCAGTTCATGAAAGGCGGTCAGCGCCTGGACGTGTCGGGCAACAGCCAGGACCTGAAGGCCAAACTTTTTGATCAAGGGGGAATGCGGCAGACGGTCGTTTACGATTACTTGGGCTCCGTCCTGGAAATCAACTACAGGGTATGGGAGAACAAGCTGGCCCTATCATTCACCGTCCAGAAAGAGGGTGCCTACAAGTTCATCTCCGTGGGGGCGCGGCGCGGACTTGTGATGGTTTCTAGGACTTCCCTGGAAAACATGGCCGCCGCCAAGATCGTCGCACCGGCGCGGCAGGGCCTGGAGATAGGATTCGCCGAGGAGAAAGGCCTGATGTTTTCCAGCGAAAACAACTACTTCGGCTGCTTTGGCACCATTGATGAGTTCAACGGCTGGAACCTCAACGCCAACTTCGTCGCCATCATCAAGGACCAAAAGGCGCTCCTCGTGCATCCGGGGCAACACGCGGGGAGGTTCTTTTACGGCATCGCGGGGTGGAACGGGAACGAGTATCTCTTCATCAATACGCCGCTTTACTTCAGGCCACTCCATACGCCCACGGATGAAATGCCGCTGGTTCACAAGACCCTCGATGTGGAGCTTACATTCAGCCGGGATGAAAACGGGGATGGCTTGGTCAACTGGGTGGACGTCGGCATCGCCTACCGCAACCGCAACATCAAACCCTGCAAGAATGTGGACCCCTTCATGAAGGAAGCCGTCGTGGGCAAACTTCACGCGGGAACGGGATACGTCAAGTTGCTGGAGGGGATCAAGGAAATCACCTACGCCCCGCAGATCTGGTGGCTGACCGGCGCTCATACGGAGGGGAACGAGGTGTATGATCAGAATTACTGGGCTTTTCACCCCAACGACAGCCATGGAGACTTCTATATGTTCAAGGCCGAGGCCGAGAAACACAACGCGCGCATCGGGATACACCAGAACCTGGACGACGTCTATCAGGACGCGGGCTGGGATCCAGGTCAGGTCCGACTGAATGCTTCCGGCAACCTGTGGGCCGGTGGCGTCTGGGGGGGGCGACAATCCTATTTGCGCGATCTCCCGCGGGTCGAAGCCGACGGGCGAATGTACCAGTGGATCAACGACTGGTTCTCCGTCTGGCTGGTCAAAAAGGGGGAAACCTGGCACTATGACGTCTTCGCAGCCTTGTTGAATGACAACTACGACACGCGGCACCCCGCCACGCATGAGACCGACTTCGCCGCAAGGTACCGCCTCTTGGAGCACGTCGTCGCCAAGGGCATCCACATCAGCAGCGAAATGATCATGGAGGGCCTGCACGAGAACCTTTCCCTCGGTCTGGTCAATTCGGGCTATTACCACTATTCCGAAGTGCCCGCAGCGGACTGGAAGATCGTCAAGGAAATCCCGCTTTTTCCGGTGCTATTCCTGGGCCGGGCCTACGTGGGCGACCTGATGCGCCTGTCCTACGCCAAGGAGCTGCTGCTGGGGGTCAAGAAAACCTACTGGTTCGGCGCCATCGACACGAAAATAGTGAAAGATTTCTATTTCAAGCAGAACGTCTTCTGGTCCCAGATTTGCGACCGCGAAGTCGTCAACGTCAAGATGGACGGCACGACCATCGCCATGACCTATTCGGACCGCTCCGAGCTGGTGGTTGACGAAAAAAAAGACACGTTCGTCTATTGGCGGGATGGCGTCCGTTACGATCACTTCTCCCCCTTCAATCCCATGGGAATCATGGGCGTCTGGTCGGACGAAAAATCGCTGGCGATCCAAGGCCGCGAGTTCATCATGGATGAATCGCGAACTTTGGGCCAGCGCTGCCTTTTCACCCCCGGAGGACAACTCACGCTGAGCGGGAACTACTCCAGCGCGCGGGTGGACGTCCTCAAAAAGACCGGCATCGCTTTTCTGCCCGAGCAGCCGCTCGCCGTAGAACTGGTGGAAACCGCGGGTACGGGCAACAAAATCAGCCGATATGTTTTTGCCCTGCATAGCGATAAGCCTCAGAAGGTCGTCGTCAAAACCTTGGCGGACGCCGACTTTTATGACGAGGTCAAGAAAAAAGAACTGGCCAAAGGAAAAAAGGAATTGGAATTAGCCGTGGACCAGGCGGCAACTATTTCTGTTTCAGAGCTTTAGGTACCGTGGAGCGAACCCAACCCGCTGGGCCTGAGCTGCCGAGTTGCGCGCAACCATGATTGGGGCGGCCTTCATCCCTATGTAACGGAAACCAGGGCCAAGCGTCTTGACCTTTGACGACGTTTTCGACCATCTACCGCTACCCCAAAGGAGGAATTGAAGATGAGCAAAGTAGTCGCTACCATGGCCCTGGTACTTTTGACCTTCTCGACCGGAGGGCTCTACGCCGAGGGTCAAGCTGGAAAGGCAGCCGGCAAGGACAAGGCCCAGAAGATGTGCCCGGTGGACGGCAACCCCGCGAAAAAAGATAGCGCCCTCGAACTCAAGGGTGGTCAAAAGATCGCTTTCTGCAGCAAGGACTGCATCAAAGAGTTCCTGGCAAACCCCGCCAAATACACGAAGGAAGGCGGTGGCGAGGAACACACCGAGAAGAAGGCCGAATAAAGTGCTCGCTGCACTTTAAAAGCCTGGTCCTCGGAACGGCCGACTGAAGCCTCGGGGCTTGCGTTGCGTGGCCGCGGATGGGCCGTAAAAACGAAGTTCCGCGGCTGGCCATGGACCACCTCGGCATCCGCGAGTCGGATCTTGAGGAGTCTTTCGTGCGTTCCGGCGGGCCGGGCGGGCAAAACGTCAATAAGGTCTCCACCTGTGTTGTCCTGAAACACCTGCCGACGGGTCTCACCGTCAGGTGCCAGGCCGAGCGATCGCAGGCACAAAACCGCCATGCCGCGCGCTGCCTGCTGGTCCGCAAACTTGAAGCGCGCGCTCGCGAAAAACGCAATGCGGAAGCCCGGAGCGCGGCAAAGATCAAGCTCCAAAAGCGCAAACGTTCCCGGGGCTCTAAAGAGGAGGTCCTCAAATCCAAACGCGAGCGCAGCGAAATCAAACACCGCCGCCGCCGCGTGAATTTCGATGAGTAAGTGAGGCCCCCATATCGGGTTCCCCCAGGAGCCGCGAAACCAGCGGTGTTCACTGTTCCGCCAATGCCTGTGGAAGGACGTTGTCGCTCGTCTGGTGGGGGCCTACCGGTGTTTCGCTTGACGAGGGGTGGACACCGTTGCCGCGAAACGGGTCCTAGGGGCAGCCGTTTCCAAGAACAGCCCGTGGATAGAATGGACGGCCCCATGAGTTTCCAGTTTTTGCATCGCCTGCCCGCGCCGGCGGAACTTCTCCAGGAGGTTCCCCTGCCGGCGCATTTGGTCCAGGTCAAAAAGGAGCGCGACGAGGCCATCCAGGCCGTTTTGAGCGGCGCGAGCGACAAATTACTGCTGATCATCGGCCCCTGTTCGGCTCATCACGAGGACGCCGTCTGCGAGTACGTGCGCCGGCTGGCCAAGATCCAGGAGGAGGTCGCCGACAAGCTGGTGCTGGCCCCGCGCATCTACACCAACAAGCCGCGCACCACCGGCGAGGGGTACAAGGGCATGGCCCACCAGGCGGACCACCAGGGCGCGGAGGACTTTTCCGCCGGTCTCAGGGCCATCCGCCGCATGCACATCCGGGTGCTCAGTGAAGCGCACCTCACCTCCGCCGACGAGATGCTCTATCCCGGCAACTACTCCTATCTCGAAGACATCCTGAGCTACGTGGCCATCGGCGCGCGCTCGGTGGAGAACCAGGAGCACCGCCTCACGGTGAGCGGGCTGGACGTGCCCACGGGCATGAAGAACCCCACCAGCGGGGACGTGGAGATCATGCTGAACTCCGTGAACGCGGCGCAGCTTCCCCACAACTTCATCTACAACGGCTGGACGGTGAAGACCTCGGGCAACCCCCTGGCCCACTGCATCCTGCGCGGCGCCGTGAACCAGTACGGCCACAATATTCCCAACTACCACTACGAGGATCTGATGCGTCTGGTGCGCGCTTACCAGAAGCGCAACCTCAGGAATCCGGCCATCCTGGTGGATACCAACCACGCCAATTCCAACAAGTCCCACAACGAACAGCCGCGCATCGCCCGCGAAGTGCTGCGCAGCCGCCAGATGAGCGCGGACCTGCGCCGCCACGTCAAGGGCCTGATGGTCGAGAGTTTCCTCGTGGAAGGCAACCAGTCGCCCGAGGACGGCGTTTTCGGGAAATCCATCACCGACCCCTGCCTGAGCTGGGAATCTTCGGCGGCGCTCGTGCGCGAAATAGCCGCAAGCGTCTGAGCCATGGTCGCGTCCGCCAGCGAACACGGCGCGGAACCCAGGGAGCGCCGCCGCCATTACATCGGCGCCGGCGAGGAGGACATCCGCCAGATGTTGGACTTCCTGGGAATCGCGCGGATCGAGGACCTCTACTCCCACATCCCCGTGGCGGTGCGCTTCAAGGACGCTCCCGCCATCCCCGAAGAGCTGGGCTACGAGGAACTCGAAAGACACCTTCAGGATCTGGCGGGCCGCAACCGCCTGCCCGCGCGCTCTTTCCTCGGCGACGGGCTGGGGAGCTGGCGCGTGATGGATATCGTGCCCTTCGTTCTGGGCCTGCGCGAGCTCACCACCGCCTACACCCCCTACCAGCCCGAGCGCAGCCAAGGGACGCTCATCAGCACCTGGATCTACCAGTGCGCGCTGGCGGCCCTGAGCGGCTTCGAGGCCGTGAACGCCTCGATGTACGACCGTGCCACGGCGCTCTACGAGGCCATCGCCGCGGCGCTGCGGCTCTCGGGGGAAGACCGCGACCTGGCCCTGGTTTATGGCACCCTGTATCCGGGGGACCTCGAAGTGCTGCACACCCTGGCACGCTTCACCGGTGTGCGCATCGAGGTGCTGCCGGCGGACGCCGCCACCGGCACGGTATTGCCCGCCACTCTCGCCCAGGCTTTGGCGTCGGCTCAAGGGAAAGCGGCCACCGTGGTGTTCCCGCACATCAACACTTTCGGCGCGCTGGAGGACGTGGACGCGGCGGTGGACCTCGCGGCCAAGGCCGGCGTTCTTTCCATCGCCGTGGTGGATCCCATGACCCTCGGCCCCGGCGGGCTCGTGCCCCCCGCGGAGTTCGCGGGTCGCGGGGCGGACTTCTTCGTCGCTGAGGGCCAGCACCTCGCCATCCCGCCGAATTTCGGCGGGCCCGGCCTCGGCATTTTCGCCGTGCGCTACAACGAGGGAAGCAAGAACGCGGTGCGCGGCGCGCCCGGCCGCTTCGTGGGCGACGCGCGCGACCTCAGTGGCCGGCCGGGCAAGGTCCTCATCCTCTCCGCGCGCGAGCAGCACATCCGCCGCGAGCGCGCCACCTCCAACATCTGCACCAACCAGGCCTTCATCGCCACCCTCGCCGGCGCCGCGCTGCTGCAGCGCGGGGACGAGGGGCTGGAAACCGCTGGCCGCGCGGCCTCAGGTCTGGCGCGCCGCGCGGCGGGGCTGCTCGCCCGTTTCCCGGGCGTGGCGCTGGCCTTCCCTTTAACGCCCTTCTACAATGCCTTTACGCTGCGGCTGCAACGTCCGGTGGCTGCGCTCATCGAAGCCGCGCGCCGCGCCGGCGTGCACCTTGGTGCCGACGTGTCGGCTCGTCTCGAAGGCAACAGCCAGCTTTTGCATCTGACCTTCTCGGATCTCCACGGCGCAGAGGATATCGCGGCTTTGGAAGAATTTTTCACGCGCGAATTCGGCAAACCGGCCCAGACCGCCGTGAAGATCCCGGAACTTCGGCCTTCCCAGTTGCGCCGTGGCCGGCCGGGCCTGCCGCGCTATGACCTCGCCACGCTCAAGGAATACTACCGACGCCTCGCGCGCCAGAACGTGAGCCCGGATTTCTCCATCTATCCCCTGGGCTCCTGCACCATGAAGTACAACCCGCTCATCAACGACCGGGCGGCGGCGCTTCCAGGTTTCTCCCAGCTTCACCCCGCTGCTCCGCTGGCGGACTGCCAGGGCGCCCTCGAACTGCTCTTTGAGGTGCAGGAACACTTTAAAGCCATCTTCGGGCTGCCCGCCGTGGCCACCCAGCCGCTGGCCGGCGCCCAGGGCGAGCTGGCCGGTCTCAAGATGTTCCAGGCCTATCATGCGAGTCGGGGCGAGTCGCACCGCGATATCCTGCTCATCCCGCGTTCGGCCCACGGCACCAACCCGGCCACGGCCACCGTGGCGGGCTTCGTTACGCGCGAGAAGCGCGGGGAGGTCTCGGGCGTGGTGCTCATCGAGGCCGACGCCGGTGGGCGCATTGACATGGCGAGCCTCAGTGCGCTCGTGGCCCAACACGGGCCGCGTTTGGCGGGCGTGATGATCACCAACCCCAACACCTCGGGGATCTTCGAGAGCGACTTCGCCGCCATCGCCGATCAAGTGCACCGTGCGGGGGGCCTCGTATACATGGACGGGGCCAACATGGACGCCATCACCGGCTGGGTGGACCTCGGGGTCATGGGCGTGGACGCGGTGCACAACAACAC
>JAHFOS010000180.1 GCA_023261545.1 bacterium | reverse complement strand
GAGCTATACCCACGCCGTTGTCGCGGACATAAAAGACCGAGCGCTTCAACGATGACGAGGACTCGACGCCGATCTCCACGATCTTGCCGTCCTTGTCGTTGTACTTCACGGCATTGGCCACGAGGTTGCGGAACACCTCTCCGGCGCGCACGCGGTCGCACCGCGTGATCGGCAGGGGGGCGTTCAGACGCAGCTCCACGTCGCTCCGGGCGCGGAAGGATTCGAGGACAGGTTCAAGGATGCGATTCAAGTCCACCTCCTCCACGCTGAAATCGCCTTGGCCCGCTTTGGAAACGGCGAGCAGCGAGTCCATGAGATCCACGGCGTGGCCGATTTGGCGCTCGATCATCTCCAGGAGCCCCGCCGCCTCGCCCGGGACGCCCGTCAGACGTTCCTTGAGGAGGCCTACCGCGCCCTGCACCGTGAACATGGGGTTCTTGAGGTCATGGGCGATGATGTTGGCGTACTCTTCCAGATCCTCGTTGCTGCGGCGCAGCTCATCCTGGAGCTGTTTCAAACGCACGTGCGTGCGCACGCGCGCCAAGACCTCCATCTCCTGGAAGGGTTTGGTGAGGAAATCCACCGCCCCCGCGGAAAAACCCTTGACCTTGGCCTCGATCTCGCTCAGCGCGCTGATGAACAGCACCGGCACGTCGGCGTTGGGGCCCGCTTTGAGCGCCCGGCACAGCTCGAAGCCGTCCATGCCCGGCATCAGCACATCGAGCAGGAGGATGTCCGGCCGGCGGTGCTCCACCATGGCCAGGGCCTTGTCCCCCGCGAAGGCCACCATGACCTCGTAGCCGTTGGAACGCAGGATGTCGCTGAGCACCTTCACGTTGTTGCGGTTATCGTCCACGACCAGGACCAGACTTTTGGACTCCTCCGCGCTCATGCCGCGCCGCCTTCCAGGGCTTCCACCAAGGCGATGAAAAAGTCATAGCGACCAGCGCGCGCGGCCTGGGCAAAAGGCTCCAGCCCCGCGCGGGCCTGTTCCGGCCAGGGCTGCCCCTGCTCCAGCAGGGACAGCACGCGGGCGTAGTTCTGGGTCGCCGCGGCCTCCCGCAGCGCTTGGGACAGGTTTTCCGGCAACAAAGCCAGGGCGCGGAGCGTCGCAAGGGGCAATTCGCCGGCGCTCTCGGCGGCGCGCAGTCGCGCCGCTTCATCGGCTTCCGGTCCCTCCAGCGGGATGTCGAAAAAGAAACGCGAGCCTTCCCCCCTACGGCTCTCGACTTCGAGGTCCCCGCCCATCAGGCGCACGATATCCCTGGAGATGGGCAGCCCGAGTCCCGACCCCTCGCCGCGGGTCCCCTCCACCTGCTGAAAAGGCTCGAAGATGGCGGCCAGATCGCCGGCGGGAATGCCGCGCCCCGTGTCCGCCACGGCGAAATGCAGTCTGCGCTCCCGCTGATCCGGCATTACGGCCAGTGTGATGGTGCCGCGCTCCGTGAATTTCACGGCATTGCCGATAAGGTTGATGAGCACCTGGCGCAGGCGCCGCGCGTCGGCGCTGATGTAGCGCGGCGTCTCGGCGGCGACGGAAATTTCAAAGCGCACGTTCTTGTCGGCCAGGCTCAGGGAGAACATACGGTGCAGGTTCTGCAGCAGATCGCGGATGTCCATGGTTTCACGCTCCACTTTGAGACGGCGGGACTCCAGGCGCGCCATGTCAATCACATCGTTGATGAGGTCGAGGAGGTGCCGCCCGCTCTGGTGGATGGTGCGTACGTATTCGCGCAGGTGGCCGGGCAGCCCGCCTTCCTTTTCCAGGATCTGCGCGAAACCGAGGATGGCGTTGAGGGGCGTGCGCAATTCGTGGGAAACGTTGGAGAAAAAAGCGGTCTTGGCGCGGCCGGCCGCCTCGGCGTCGTCCCGGGCCTTGAGCAGCTTGGCGTTGACTTCCGCAAGTTCCCGGGTGCGCAAGCTGACATCGCTCTCCACCCGGTGCACGTAGATCAGGGAGATTCCAAGCCCGCCTGCGACCACGCAGGTGATCAGGACGCCTGCGACCAGCGCGAAAAATGGCGCGCGGCTTTCGTGGGAACGGGTGAATTCAGAGTCCGCCCAAAAATGGAAACGCCAGGAACGGCCCAGCATTTCCTGATCACGCTCCAACATCCAGGCGGCACGCCCGGAGGGGCGCGCCGCCGGATCGGCGAGCAGCGATTCATCCCCCTCGCTCATGTCGTGGAGATCGAAGTGCAGCCCGGGGATATCCGCCAGGTGCTTGAGGTGCCGGCGCAGCGACTCGAGTCGCAGGACGCCGCGGACGAACCCGGCAAGCCGCGCGCGCCGCTCTTCCAACGTGGTCGGGAGGGCGCCACCGCGGTAAATCGGGACCAGGATGAGGACCCCCGGCTGATCATCGTTGATGAGGACGACCTCTCCAGAGGCCGTGGGCTGGCCGCTGTCCCGGGCCAGGGCCATGGTCTGCCAGCGCCGCGAATCGCTGGCGGTATCAAAGCCGAGGGCCTTTTCCGTGGCGGCCAGCGGTTCCCGGTAATAGACGGGAAAGTACTCCGGGCGCTCCCGCGCCGGGACCATCCGCATTTCCTCGTCACGCTCTAAAAAGGTGAATTTGGGCAAGCCCTCGCGGCGGGCTTGTTCTTCATAGGAAAGGCGTTCCTCCCGTCGCACGCACGGAATCCAATCCAGGGACTTGATGGGCAGGTTTTCGGCCAGCAACGGCGCGCAGTAGCTCGCGAACTCCGCCCGGTCCACATGCGTGGAGCTGGAGTAAAAGGACCGCAACCCCTTCAAGATCAGGACGTTGTCGTCAATGGTATCCCGCAACAGCCTGGCCTGGTTTTCGCAAAGGCCGCGAAAGGCCGCCAGCGTCTTCTCGTCCTGCGAGGCCGTGAGCAAGCGGTAATACTGGAGGGAAAGGGCCAGGCCCACCGCCGCCACGATAGCGAGGATGACGAGCTTGAATTTCATGGATGGCGAGACTGCGCCGTCGTTCAGCGGAACAACACCCGCGGCAGCCACGTGGCGACCGCCGGAAAGCAGGAGACCAACCCCAGCACCATGAGCTGGAGGGCGACGAAGGGAACAACGCCGCGGTAGAGGTGCAGGGTTTTTATTTCGGGGGGCGCCACGCCTTTGAGGTAGAAGAGCGCGAAGCCGAAGGGCGGCGTCAGGAAGGAGGTCTGCAGGTTCACGGCCACCAGGATGGCGATCCACAGGGGATCGTAGTGCAACTGGCCGATGAGCACCGGCGCCACGATGGGAATGACGATGAAGCAGATCTCGATGAAGTCAATGAAGAATCCCAGGACGAAGATGATGAGCATCGTCAGGAACAGCACCGAGCCCGGATCCACCCCGAAGGAGTGGATGATATCCACCAGCACGCGGTCGCCCTTGAGCCCGCGGAACACCACGCTGAAGAACTGCGCTCCCGCCAGGATGGTGAACACCATGGCGGTCATGCTGGTCGTCTGCCCCATGACTTCGCTGAGCGCCTTGGCGGCGAAGCGCCCCTTGGCCAGGGTGATGAGGATGGCGCCGACGGCGCCGCAGGCCGCGGCCTCGGTGGGCGAGGCGATGCCCACCAGGATGCTGCCCAGCACGATGATGACCAGCAGCGCCGGGGGCAGCAGCGAACTCGCGAGATAGAGAACCAGCGCCGTTTCGCGGGGGGAATCGCCCTCCTCATCAACGCGCGCCGGCGCGAGTTCGGGATTGATGAAGACGCGCAGAAAAACGTAGGCGCAATAGACAGCGACGAGCAGCAGGCCCGGCAGGATGGCGCCCATGAAGAGCTGGCCGATGTCCACGTTCATCATGTCGCCCAGCAGCACCAGCACGATGGAGGGCGGGATGATCTGCCCCAGCGTCCCCGAGGCGGCGATGGTGCCGCAGGCGAGCTCCTTGTTATAGCCCCATTTCAGCATGGTGGGCAGGGAAATGGCCCCCATGGTCACCACCGTGGCGCCCACGATACCGGTGGTGGCGGCCAGCAGCGCTCCAACAAGAATAACGCCGATGGCGAGCCCGCCGTGAACGCGCCGCAGCACCCGTTGCATGGATTCCAGCAGATCGGTGGCCAGGCCAGATTTCTCCAGCATGAGCCCCATGAAGATGAACAGCGGCACGGCGATGAGCTCGAAGTTCTGCACGGCGCCGAAGACGCGCCCAGGGAGAAAAGAGAAGTCCTGGAGCTTGAAGAGGCCCAGGAAATGCCCCGCGAGCGCGAAGTAGAGCGCGGTGCCGCAGATGGCGAAGGCTACGGGGAAGCCCGTCATGATGAGGGCGAACAGCCCCGCGAACATCAGCAGCGGCATGAGCGTGGCGAGGTCCCACTCCATCAGGGGGCCTCAAGCGGGGGATGCCGAGCCTCCGGCGGAGGCTGTGGGGTCTCAGGGGCCTCCAAGCCGCGCAGCAAGGCGATTTTGTGAAAGGCCAAGGCCAGGCCCTGTAGCGCCAACAACAGGAAGCCCAGCGGCACCAGGGCCTTCGCCAGCCAGCGCGCCTCAAGGCCGCCGGGGTCGGGGGAAATCTCCCCCACCAGCACGGTCTGGCGCAGCAGGCGCTCGGAGCGGGCGAGCAGGGGATAAAAGGCCCCGTCTTTGCCGGCCAACGCCGCGGACAGGCGATCCGGCTCTACGCCGCTTTCGTAGGCGCGCGCCTTCACGGCGTACTGCCAGCCGTGCCAGGCGATGATCAGGCAACAGGGGATGAGCAGGAAGATAAGTCCCAGGAGATCGATGAGGGCTCGACACCGCGCCGAGGCCCTGGCGTAGAAGATGTCCACGCGCACGTGGCCGTCCGCGCGCAGCGTCCAGGCCGTCCCCAGCAGGAAGATGGCGCCAAACAGATGCCATTCGAGTTCCTGCAGGGCCACGGACGGCCTGTTGAAGATGTAGCGCGCCACCACCTGTTCGACGGTGAGCAAGGCCAGCAGCAGCCCGCACCAGGAGGCCACACGGTGGAAGAAATGACTGATCGCGTCCACCCCGCGGCAAAATCGCGGCACCACGGGCTAGGCCTTCTGGGCGCGCACGTAGGCGCGCTCGCTCAGCTCCTGGTAGGCCTCGTAGCTCTGCTGGAACGCCTTGAAAGAAGCGTGGATCTTGGCGGCGATGGGGCTCTTTCCCGCCACCTCCTTCAGCACCTCGTCGGCGTAGAGGTGCAACTGGTGGGTCACTTCCGGAGGGAATTCCTTGAATATCGTTTTGCCCTCCTGCTTGAGTTTCTCGTAATACACCGCGTCCATGTGCAGCCAGCTCGCGAACATCTTGGAACTGGTGGCGATGGCGCAGTTCCTGACGATGAGCTGCAGGTCCTCGGGGAGGCTGTTCCAGGCCTCCAGGTTCACCAGCAATTCCAGCATGGAGCCGGGCTCGTGCCAGCCGGCGCTGTAGTAGTAGTTGGCCACTTTGGGAAGACCCAGCAGGTAGTCGTGGTAAGGACCGATCCATTCGGCGGCGTCAATGACGCCGGTTTCGAGGTGGGGGAATATCTCGTTGCCGGGAATAAGCACCGGCTTGGCGCCGGCCTTGGCGATGACCTCGCCGCCCACGCCCGGCATGCGCATCTTGAGGCCCCTGAAATCCTCGATGGACTTGATCTCCTTGCGGAACCAGCCGCCCATCTGCACGCCGGTATTGCCGCAGGGGATGGGCTTGATGCCGTGGGGGGCGTAGAGCTCCTCCCAGAGCGCCAGGCCTTCACCGGAATACAGCCAGGAAAGCATGCCGTCGGCATTCAGTCCAAAGGGAACCGAGGTGAAGTATTCGGCTCCCGGTATTTTTCCGCGCCAGTAGTAGGAGGCCGAGTGCCCCAGTTCCACCTGGCCCTGTTTCACGGCATCGAAGACCTCCAGGGGCGGGACCAGCTCGCCGGCCCCATAGACGTCAATATTGAGCCTGCCGCCGCTCATGACGCGCACCTTATCCGCGAATTCGAGGATGCCGTCGCCCCAGATTTTAAAGGTCTTAGGCACCACCATCACCAGGCGCCAGCGGAACTTCTTGCCGGCGGCGGCCGGTGCGGCGCCGGCATTGCCGGCGGGCGCGGAAGTGCCGCAGCCGACGAGGGCGAAGCCGGCCCCGGCCGCGGCGGCCAACCGGCCCAGGAATCCGCGTCGTTGCAGGAGGCTGTTGGTGAGGTCCGTCATCAGCGCCGCTCAGAATAAGACGGGCTTTCGCGCTTCAACGGCGGGCCAAGATGAGGCGTAAAAAGATGGCAAGCGTTTACGGAAAATTTTTAACCGCGGATAGCGCGGATAACACGGATGAGAAGATACAAAATTATGGCTCATCCGAATAATGCGTACTTTTCAAGAGTTTTCACACGGAACCACGATCTGGCATGGCGGGAACCCCATCGCAATACCGGGGGGATCTTTCCACAGAGTACACAGATTAACACAGAAAGTCATCAGGGCTGGCCTTTTTATCAGTGCCCATCGGTGTAATCTGTGGATAAATCCGAATTGAGAACGCGGAGCATGAGGGAAAAACTGGGGGTGATGACACTACCCGAGGTACGCATTAGTCGGATAAGCCGAAATTATCCGCGCCATCCGCGGTTGATCTTCTTCTTGGGCTTGTTCAGCCTTGAACGCTGAAAAAAGATGAACGGCAAACTGCTACCCGTGCGGCGGCTCTGGCCTTGGGCCCTGGCGGCTTTCCTCGCCGCTGGCGCGACCTTCGCCGCCGCGATTCCGTCGGGCTTCGTCTTCGACGACGAATTCTTCATCGAGCGCAATCTGCACCTCCGGGACTGGAGCGGTTTGCCGCGCATCTTCAACGAAAGCATGACAGCGGGCTCCGGCATGCCCAGCAATTTCTACCGGCCGCTCCAGGCGGCGACGCACTTCCTGGACGCGCGCCTCTGGGGGACGGCCCCAGGCGCGGCGCCGGGACACCACCTGACGAGCGTCCTGCTGCACGGCTGCGCCGCCGCTGCTGTTTTCCTGTGGCTGGCGGGATTTTTCGCGCCCGCGGCGGCCTTGGCCGCGGCCTTGCTCTACGCGCTGCACCCGCTGCACGCCGAGGCGGTGGACTATATCTCGGGTCGCGGGGACACCCTGTCCATCCTTTTCGTCGCCACCGGGCTCGCCGCTTTTCGCCTTTATCCGGCCTTTGGGCTAGGCTGCGCGGCCCTGGCGTTGCTGAGCAAGGAAAACGCGGTGATGTTTCCCGTCCTGCTGCTCTTGAGCGAATGGGCGGCGGGAAGGCCCATCGCCTGGCGCCGGCATTTTCCCTTCTGGCTGCTGGCGGCGGCCTACACCGGGCTCCGGATCACGGTGCTCAATTTTTCCGGCACGCTGAACTTCTACGGCGCCGAACGCAATATTTTCACCGACAATTTCATCTACAGGCTCTACACCTATCTGGCCACGTTGCCGCTGTCCCTGCGTTTGTGGCTGTGGCCCTCCGACCTGCACCATGAGCGCTCTTTTTCCGTGCACGTGAACTTCCTGCTGCCGGGTGTCGTCGGCTCCGCCTTGGGGTGCCTGGCGATTTTTGGGGCTGGCTGGCTGCTGCGCCGCGAGTCGCGTGTTTTACTGGCCGCGGCCGCGTTCTATCTCGCCGCCACGCTGCCCACCTCCAACCTTCTGGCCATCATCAACGCGCTGTTCTACGACCACTGGTTCCTGCTGCCGGGCCTCGGCCTCGCCCTGCTGGCCGCCAAGGTATTCTCGCGTTTTGAGCCGCGAAACCTCATCGTGATGGCCGCGCCGCTGGCGGGACTGCTCGCGGGCCTCACCCAGGGCTACCATCCCGTGTGGCGCGACGGGGCCGCACTGAACACCCATATCCTGCGCTACGAGCCGGGCAACGCCAAGGCACACCACAACCTCGCCATGGCCCTCGCGGATCGCGGCCGCAAGCAGGAGGCCATGGAACATTACCGTCAGGCCATCGCCGCGGGCGGCCGCTATCCCGAGACGCATCATAACCTGGGCGAACTCCACGGCGCCGCGGGCGATCTCGAAGCCGCCGCCGCCGAGTATCGACGCGCTCTGGAACTGAACCCCGCCTTCCACCACAGCCTGCGCGCCCTGGGCGCCCTGGAAATGCAGCGCGGCCACCTCAACGAGGCGGAGGCCTGCCTCCTCAAGGCAGCGGAACTACAGCCCGAGGCGCCCGACACCTGGCTGCTGCTCGCCGAACTCTACACGCGCGCGAACAGGCCGGAACGGGTGCCGGCCGCCCTGCGCACCGGCAGCGAGCGCACCCGCGACCCGCGTTTCGCCGCGGAACTGCGGCGGCGGGCGGCACAGAACGTCAGCGGGAACGCCGGTGCGCCGAACAAAAGATGAGCGGGTCTGCCGTAGGGCCAGCCTTGGAGCTTGTTTAAAAAATGTCTTTCATATCGCATTTTAATATTCTATAAACAACATTTTACCACAGAGACACAGAGAGCACAGAGAGCACAGAGAGCACAGAGAGCACAGAGATAATATGGAGAAGTGCTTAAAATCTTTAGTTCGCCCTTTTATATTCTCAGTGTCCTCTGT
>JAHFOS010000179.1 GCA_023261545.1 bacterium | reverse complement strand
ATAATGTGTACTTTTCGAAAGTTTTCACACGAGGCCACGATTTGGCAAGGCGGAAGTAAAATCGTAAGACCGGGAGAATTTTTCCACAGAGGACACAGATTAACACAGAAAACAACCCATCGGGGCTGGCCTCTTTAATCAGTGCCCCTCGGTGAAATCTGTGGATAAATCCGAGTTGAGGACACGGAGCACTAGGAGAAAAACTGGGAGGAGACACCACCAGAGGCACGCATTAGTCGGATGATCCAAAAATGCCCCCGCCAGCAAAGCGGCTCAGGGCAAGTGCAAGCGGCGCCAGCGGGCGGGAGAAAGGCCCACCGCGCGCGTGAAGGCGCGCGTGAACTCGTGCTGGCGGTTCCAGCCGAGCTCGGCGGCGATGGCGGCCACCGGCGCGGCGCGTTCCAGCAGGATGTGCCGGGCCTTCTCCATGTGGATGCGCTCCGCCAGTTGGCGCGGCGAACAGCCAAAACTGCTCTGGAAGCGGTGGCGCAAGGAGTCGTAGTTGGGAAAGGTGGCCCGCAATTGCGCCGCGCAGGCGGCGGGCGTTCCGCCGTGCTCGTGCAAGGCGCGCCACAGCGCGCCCAGCTCGCGATCCATGGATCGCAACGCGCCGCCTTCGCTGGGCTGCGCCTCCCTGAACTGCGCCAGCTCTACCAGCAGGACCTGCAGGATCCCCGCGACGGCCAGCCGGCCACCACGGCGGGCGCGCTGTTTTTCCCATTCCAGCTTGGCGAAGAGGTCCTGGAAAATTTTGACCTGCGCCGCCGGGAGGTGCCACACGCGATCCGCGGCGCGCGGGGAATCGAACTCCGGGGTCTCGGCGCAGGACGCGCCGGGCTCGAAGTGGATCACCCAGAGCCGGGCGGACTGCCGGGGCGCGTTGACATACCTGTGCTGCTCGCCATGCCGAAACAGGAAAAGATCGCCGTGCCGACTCGGGTAGGGCTGGCCGTCGTGGCCGATAGTGGTCTCGCCATCCGCTACCAGGCAGAGTTCATCGAAAGCGTGCGCATGCCAGGCATTGGAGCCGCCCCTTGGGGTGTCATGCACGCCCAGGCTCACGACCTCGGGATAGGCCCTGTCAACGCCAGCGGACATCTAACACTTTCGGAATGCCGTCATCTTCAGATTCTCCCCTGGAACAGACCCGCCAGGCCGGCTTTATCATACCCTGAAGGCAGAACCTGGCCAGTCAGCCCCGCGCTGCGCCACCGGAAGCCCGAATTCAATACTCCCAAGTCCGGCTGTGCATATTGAATTTTAAATAGTAAAACTTGTATCCCCTAGTGTCTATGCGCCGCGGGGAAAACCCCAAGGCCGTAGCCGTCGCTATAATGCGGCGCTGAAGCGCGCTCCCTACAGAAGAATGAAGCTCACGGTCGCAATTTTAGCCTGCCTGCTGCTCGTCGGTTGCCAGCCGCGTGGCATTGCGGACCAGCGCTGGCTGGCGAAGCCCAACATGCAGTTCTCGACGTCCGGTATTTTTTCAGATTCCAAGGGTCTGTATCAACAGGTGGAACCCGGCTCCGCCATTGGCCCGGGCGCTCAGGGGGCGGGATGCACTTCGTGCAAGTGAAGCCGGCGCTCATCTTCGCTGTCCTCGGGGCGCTTTTTCCGGCCGCACTTCCGTCTTTGAGCGCAGCCGACTCCCGAGTGGGACAGCGGCTCGAAGAATTCTCCTTGCCTGCGTTTGGCACCGACAATTCGATAAATTTGAAGAGTTTTGAGGGCAAGATCGTCGTCCTCGATTTTTTTGCCTATTGGTGTCAACCCTGCCTGAAGGCGACGCGGGAATTGCGCGAGCGGGTTTTAGGCCCCATGAGCAAGGCCGGAGGCAACCGCGACGGCATTCCCGTGGAGGCCTTCTACATCAATATCGAGGACAGGGAGCGGGCGGAAACCGCGGCTTTTATCGCCAAGGCGGGTTTGGAACAGGTCTTCGTTGACGCGGAGCAAACATACTTCAACTATTTCGGCGCCACTGGCGTTCCCTTCTGCGTCCTCATCAATGGCACCCGGGACTCCCTCACCCACGGCTACATGGAGGTTTTCTATGTCCATGCCGGCGACGAGGGCGCCGAAAAATTGAGGGAGCTTATCAACACGGTGCGGCGCCGGCCCGCCCCGGAATCCGCGCGCGCCCCGGCGCTCGCGAAGTCGCAAGCCAGGCTTTCCGGCGCCGAGTTTTCCCTGGCGGCTCTGAATGGCGCGCCCGGCATCTTCGCCGAGAACCTGACCTTGCGCTGCAAGCTGGATCACCCCCGGCATCGCACGACCCTTTCCGCGGAAAGCGGCCAGTGGAAGCTGGCTTACCGGCCCTCCCCCTCCAGTTTGCTCGGAACCCCCGCTTCCCGCGCGGAAATCCGGCATCAGATCGGGATGGCTGACGAGTGGAACCTGAAATCCGACGTCCTGTTCTCCTCGCTTTACTATTACGATGGCTTCGGCGACTACAAATCCATCTGGATCGCCGAGTACGACCGGCAGCTCTTCCAGAACGTCCCCGGCTACGAACCGCCCGCTCCCCGGGGCGGTGGCGCAGCCTTGGGCGTGCGGCATGAAGTGGTGCCCGCCACGGCTTTCCTGAGACTGGACCTGAGTTATCAACACGACACCCTGGCCCCCAGCTATATCGCCACACCCTTCCAGCCCCTGAGGAAAGGGCGCGAAAACCTGGACTCGCTGGGCGCCTCCATCACCTGGGAGCAATCCTTGAGCGCCAGGACCCGTTATCTTGGAGCTTTTCAAACCCAGCAAAGCACGGGCCGCGATGCCAGGCTTTCCCTGCTGAGTCGGCTGCACCAGGCCCTGGGAAACCACGTGGTCCTGAAGACCCAATTGCAGGCCGGCCACGAAGAGCCCGCCTTTGACTCCTGGTCCCTGGCGGGTGTTCTGGAGTACGACTGGCGCCGCGAATGGTTCGCCGGGATCATGCTCAGAACCTATCGCGACACGGGCCTCACGGATCGCAACCAAATCAACGTGGAGGTCTATCCCGACCTCACCACGCGGGAGTACGGCCTCCACCTCCGCCGCCAAGATGCCTTCCTCGCCAGCTCCGTGGCGTGGAGCCGTTACACCACCCGCTACGGCGCCTTGAGCCCCACGACCCGGCCTTTTTCCGAACTGCTCCAAAATCGCAATTGGAATGTCCTGCAACTTATCCTTTCCTATGGAGTCTGATATGAACCGCCATCGTCTTCCCGTGCTCGCCGCCCTCCTGCCGCTGCTCCTGCTCCAGGCCGCCTGGCCCCTGGGCACGGGCGATCTAGCCACAGACTTCACGCTTCCTAAGCACGGATCGAGCCAGACGGTGCAACTGAAGAACTATGCCGGCAACGTCATCGTGCTGGACTTCTTCGCTTATTGGTGCCCGCCTTGCCAGGCTTCATCCCCCGACGTAGAGGAGAACATCCAGAAGTACTACAAGCAAAAAGGCGGCAACCCCAATGGCGTTCCGGTCCAGCTCATTTCTCTCAATATCGAGTCCAGCAATCCCAGCCAGACCGATACCTTCATTCAGAATGGCGCTCTGGAATTGGTGCTCGACGACTTGAGCGGCCAGGCTTACAACCAGTACAGCCTGGGAGCCATTCCCCTTTTCGTGATCATCAATGGCGCCAGCAATACCACGAAATACAAACAATGGGAAATCCTGTACAAGGACGCCGGCTACGCCGGATCTTCGGCCTTCAAGGCCATTATTGATACCGTCGCCCTCTCTGGCAACACGACCACCACGACCGCCGCCGCTGCCGTCACCGTCAGCGCGGGCAGCGACGTCACCTTGAGTTCCAGCGCCACCTCCGCCACCCTGAGCGGCAGCGCTTCCTCCAGCACAGGGTCCATCAGTACCTATCTCTGGACTCTGGCTTCCGGCTCGGGAGCCACCATCGTATCGCCCAACTCGGCATCCACGCTGGTGACGGGGCTTACAAGCGGCACCTATGTTTTCCGCCTCACCGCCACCAATAGCTCCGGAGGGTCGAATACGGACGACGTCATCCTGACGGTAGGAGCCCTGACCACCGCCTCCACGAGCAGTTCGACCAGCACGACATCTAACTCCACGGGTTACAAGCCGGCGGCGGCTGGCGAAGGCGGTGGCTGTCTCCTCAAGTAGGAGGCGCCGCCGCGGGCGCAAGCGGCCCGGCGCGACGGGTGCCGGAGTATAATTCGTAGCTCAGGAGCCGGCATTCGATGGCGCCGTTGAAGAAGGTCTGACGGCGCGCGCAGCGCAGGCCGATGCGCTTGGCGAGGTCGAGGTTGCCGGTGAAGACGTGGCCGAGGTAACCCTGGCAGCGGCTTTTCAGGAAATCGCCGATGCGGTGGTAAAGTTCCGCGAGTTCGCCGAGCTCGCCCTGGCGCTCGCCGTAGTCGGGATTGAGGACGACGGCACCCCCACCCTCGGGGATGGGCGTCTCGGAAAAATCGCACTGGCTGAATTCGATGATCGGGTCCACGCCGGCGGTCTTGGCGTTCTGCTTCGCGGCCTCCACCGCCGTGAAGCTGCGGTCCGTGGCGATGATGCGCCCGGCGGGCTTGCGCGCCGCCGCCACGCGCGCCTTGGAACGCATCTCCTTCCAGGCGGCCTCGTCGAAGCCCACGACGTGCTGGAAAGCGTAGCCGCTGCGCAGCAAACCCGGCGCGCGGCCCAAAGCGATGAGCGCCGCCTCGATGGCGAGGGTGCCGCTACCGCACATGGGGTTCACGAAAGGGTCGCGCCCGTTCCACCCGGTGCCCAGCATCACGGCGGCGGCCAGCGTCTCCTGCATGGGGGCGCCGAGCGGGATTTTGCGGTAACCGCGGCGCGCGAGCGGTTCCCCCGAGGTATCCAGGAACAGACGCGCGCGCCGGCCGTGCCAGAACAGGAAAAGCGCCGCCCCGCGCTGCTCGCTCCCCGAGTTGGGCCGGCGCCCGAATTTCTCGCGCATGCGATCCACCACGGCGTCCTTGCAGCGCAAGGTGGCGAAGCGCGTGTCGCGGATCGTCTCGTGGAAGACCGAGGAGGTGACGGTGAAATAGCCGTCGGGAAGTAAAATCTCCTCCCAGGGCACGTTCCAGGTGCTGGAGTAGAGATCCTCGGCGCTGTGCGCCGTGAAGTCCAGAAGGTGGTAAAGCACGCGCTGCCCGGTGCGCAAAACCAGGTTGAGCCGCATGGCATCGCTGCCGCTCCCCTCGGTCTCGACGCCGGCATCAATCTCCTCGATGACGGGCAGCCCCAGCGCGCGCACCTCCGCGGCGAGGAACGGCGCCACGCCTTTGGCGCAGGTGAGGAAGATGCGGTGCTTGTCCTGGAAGACGTTCAAGATGGCGATGGCATTGTCTGCAAATTCTTCATAATAGATAGCAGGGAGTCATGGCAAACCGTGTGGCAAAAAACCTGCAGATACCCTGCACGGCCCTCCATCAGTCGATCGCCGCCTACGCCCGCGAAATGGCGGGGACTGAAAATGACCTCGACACGGGGTTGGAGTCCGCTTCCGTCGAACATCTGCTCTCTTTTGGAAAGAAAACTCGCAAGCGTTCAGCACATGATTCGCGCCTTCGAATTACAGCACCAGCAGCCAGGCCCGTTCGTGCTGAGCCTGTCGAAGCATGAACGGGCCGTGCCGTCAGCGTCGTCCGCCCTTCGACAGGCTCATCCCCCAAAACTGGGGATAAAGGGCGAGCGGCGAGAGGAGCCCTGTCATAACACCGAAAGGCCTGAACGCTTACGAAAACTCAAGTAGGCGAAGGGTTGAAGACCGCCCAGGACCTGACGTAATCCAAGCGAAACGCCCCTGCTGGTTGCCCTTCACGGCACGGTGACTTCCACTTTCGTCGCGCCCTCGTCCTCGACGGAGAATTCGGGGGATGGGACCTCAGAAAGGCCGGGGTTTTCGGCGGCGACCTGCGCGCGCCAGCGGCCGGGTGGGACGTTCTTCATGACAGCCACGCCTTTATCGTCGCTGGTGGCGGAGAGATTTTTCAGGAACTCGGAAGGCAGGGACGGCAGACCGGAGACGGAAATAAGGTTGATGCCGCGATTTTGGACCTTGCCCCCGTGCAGTTGCACCGCCACCTCGCCGCCGCGTTGCAGGGTGACTTCGCTGTCGCCACTGATGGCGAAGCTGGCGGGGGCGTAATTCTCGGCAAGAAGGGCGACGATGAAGGTGTTGCGCGGGGCGGGCTTTAGAAGAAACGCTTTCTCTTGTTGATCATATCCGAGTGAACTGTCAAGGTTCAACAACCGTCCCTCCCTATCGTAGAAATAGTCCTGTGCGTTCTCGACCTGCTCTCCACTCCGGTTCCGCACGGCCAGTTTCACGACGCGGCCTTCTTCGAGTTCGAGGACTCCGAGATCGAGCTTCTGGCCTGTGCCTAGCTCCAGGCCTTCTTTCCATAGGGGCAGTAAATTCGACTCCTTCTCGGCTACCACGATGATCAAATCGTAGCGGCCTGCCGCAAGACCTGGAACTTCCGCGCGACCGTTGCGAAAGGCGCTGAAAGCCACAGCCCGGGCTTTAAAGTCATTCTCGCCGGCGAACCTTGTCGTGCCGCTCTGCAGGACCATGGCCCCGCCCTGAAGGAGCGCCGCCTCCCGGCCCGGAACCCGCACCTCAAGGGTGATGGCGCTCCCTGGCTTTTCGATACGCACTTCCGAAGTCTCTCCAGCTCGCAAGGTGATGGGCTGGGGAAGCGCGTAGGCTTGCATTTCTTCCCGGTGCTGAACGAATAAACGATATTTCCCGGGCTCCAGGAAGTGCACGGTGAATTCGCCTTCCTGGGGTTTGATCTCCCCACTGTCATTTCCCTCTAAATTCATGAACTGCAAACGCGGCAGGGAGCCAGGGTCCGCAATCACGCCGTGGAGACTGGCTGATTCTGGGAATTCCTCGCCGCCAAGCTCAAGGGTTTTCTCCTCACTGTTGACAAGCTCAACTTCATGGGCGGGAATATTTCGCAGGTGATTGTCCTGATGGGTGATGCTGACGCGATATTTTCCAGCCGGCAGCTTTGCTATTCTGAAATTTCCGTCTTCACCTGTCGTGGCTTGGTTATTCAAAAGATTGCTAGGCAGCAATTGCATCGGCCCGGAGGTTGCATCTGCCCGTATTTCCCACCCGCAGAGAGGTTTGCCGCGCCGGTCGCGCACATGTCCCTTGATGACGGCGCCACGGGACAGCACAACGCGCAGGGCCGAATTTGAAGGCACCCGCGCCTCGATTTCTGCGACGGCGTAGTCAGGATGGGTCAAGTCCAGCAGATAGTCACCGTTTTCCAGACCTCCCAGCGCGACGCGGCCATCCGAACCCGTCTTTATGTCCTTGTTCAACTCATCTCTCCGGTCTCCTACCTTGCGAGCAACATGCACGACCACCTCCGCCAGTGGCGAACCCGTGGGGGTTCTGACCTCTACTTCGATTGTCTGGTTGATTTGAAGCTCGATCTTCAGATCCTCTTCGTTGTATTCCGCCAATTTGAAGGTGCGGCTGGCTCCAGGGCTGTAACCCTCAGCCTCGGCCACTAAACGGATGGGCCCATGGCCGGGGTCCTGATAAAACGCGAAGCGGCCCAGCCCCGATGAATTCGCGGCGGCCAGTGCTTCAAGGAAATTTCCGATCTCGGCTTTTTCCATTTTGCCCTCGCCCTGGAAAAAAAGCTTGAACTTCTCGACGGGTTGGCCGGTCGGCGTCACGACTTGCCCGCGGAGCAAAATCTTCTTGTAGAGTCGCAGCACGATCGTCCCCTCCCCTGGGGGTACCGTCTCGGATCGCTTGCTTTCATAATCGGAATGTGAAGGTGTCAGATTGCAGGCTTCCTCGGGCAAGCCTTCGAGGCGAAAGCTGCCATCCTTGGCGCTCACCGTGCTGCGCGCGGGAACCAGATTCTCCACACGCGAGTCGCTGGAACTCTCGATCTTGGCTCCTTCGACGGGGGTGTCCTTTTCGTCCAGGACCTTGCCCTCGATAGCGCGTCCTGGCCTGAGCATCAGTTCTAACCCGGCGACAGAACGGCCATCCCTGATTTCAAAATTCACGAGTGCCTGGCCGTCCAGCGACGCGGTGGCGGCCAGGCCGTAGGGGCCATCGGGCAGATTTTCGAGGGTGAAAGTACCGTCCGCGCCGCTCCGTACTTTCCCTGAATCATGGAGCGTGCCGACATTGTAACGCCCGTACATGACCCGAGCCAACTGCAATTCGACGCCCGGCGCCGGCGCGCCGCGCGCCAGGACGCGCCCGCTCGCCGAGGCGCCGCGCGTCAGGACGATGCGCAAGGGCGGCATATTCGCCGTCACGGTCACGCGGCTTGCATGGGGAAGGTAGAGCGGGTGCTCGATTTCCACCTGCCAAGTTCCCTCCCACAAGCCTGAAAAGGCAAAGGAACCGTCCATGGCGGTCTTGCAGGTCTGAGTTTTACCTTGTCCAGGGCCATCCTGCCGCGCGACAGGTTTAATCTCAACTTCAATATCGCCCAGGTGCTCTTTACTCACGCCCAGCACCGTTCCGGTGAGGGAGACACCCTTGTCGAGGAC
>JAHFOS010000178.1 GCA_023261545.1 bacterium | reverse complement strand
CAGGTGCTGGCGGAACGCACCGCGGCGGCGCACCAGAAGGCCCAGGCGGAACTCGCCAGGGCCGAGATGCTCCTGGCTAACCGCAAGGCTTTGCGCGACAAGGATTCCGGATACGTCGCGGCGGAGGAATGGGCGACGCTGGCGGCCCAGGTGGCCATCGCCAAAGCCGAGGCCGCTCAAACCCAGGCCGCTCTCGACCTGGCCCGGCAGGACCTGGATCACGCGCGCGTGCGCCCGCTGGTGGCGGGCACCATCAGCACCCGCAGCGTGGCCACCGGCCAGCACCTCGCTCCAGGCGCGCTCATCGCCACCATCGTTGACGCATCGAGGCTCAGGCTGCGCTTCAAGGTGACCGAGTCCGAATCGGTCAAGTTGCGCGCCCTCAAGGACGGCGGGGGCAATGTTTCGTTCACCGTGCGCTGCTGGTCCGGCACCCATTTTTCGGCAAAGTTGCTGCACGTGAGTCCCGAGGCGGACCCGCGAACACGCGCCGTGGAGTGCCTGGCGCTTATTGAAAATCCCATGCGCCCGCTGTTCCCAGGACTGTTCGCCGTCATCAAAACCGTCGTGGAAACGCGCGCAAAGGCCATCGTCATCCCCGACACCGCCATCCTGCCCTCGGAGCGGGGCACCCTCGCCTACGTCGTCGAAGGCGGCAAAGCCAGGGCGCGCCAGGTGCTGACGGGACTCTTCGTGCGCGAAGGCGCCGTCGAAATCCTGGAGGGCCTGCGGGAGGGCGAAGCGCTCGTCGTGATCGGCGCCGCCGCGCTGCGCGAAGGAGCCGAAGTCGCCATCAGCGGCGGCAATTCCCAGGGCGCGCCCGGCGCCGCCGAAGTTCAGGGGCCGACCCGCAAATAATCCGGCCAGCTCATGAGTCTCGCCGACACTTCCATCCGCCGCCCGGTCTTCGCCTGGATGCTGATGATCGCCCTCATCGTCTTCGGTGGAGTTGCGTGGCTGTACGGCCTGGGCGTGAGCCAGTATCCCGATGTGGACCTGCCGGTGGTCACGGTGCGGCTCACGCTGCAGGGCGCGGCCCCCGAGATCATGGAGTCCGACGTCGTGGACATCGCGGAATCGTCCCTGGTCCAGGTGGAGGGCATCACCGACATGAACAGCGCCTGCCGCGCGGGCAGCGCCACCATCACCCTGGAGTTCGAGCTCAACCGCAACATTGACGCGGCCATCCAGGACGTGCAGACGCGCCTGGCCCAGGCCATGCGCCTCCTGCCGCGCGACCTCGACCCCCCCATCGTCACCAAGCAGAACCCCGAGGACGCCCCCATCCTATGGCTGGCGGTGTATGGGACCCGGCCGCTGCGGGAAATCTCCGACTATGTGCGCAACACCCTCAGGGATCGCTTCCAGACCGTTCCCGGCGTCGGCGACATCTTCATGGGCGGCTTCCTGGAGCGCAACGTGCGCGTGTGGCTGGACGCCCATCGCCTGGAAGCGCACGACCTGAGCGTGGATGAGGTCATGGCGGCGCTCGCGCGCGAGCACGTCGAAGTCCCCGCCGGACGCATCGAGTCGGCGAACCGCGAATTCTCCGTCCGCGCCGAAGGCGAGGCCATGGACCTGAAGGCGCTCCGCGACCTCATCCTCGCCGACCGCGACGGCGCCCAGGTGCGCCTCGCGGACGTGGCCCTGATTGAGGACGGCTTCGAGGACCGGCGGCGCCTGGCGCGCGTGAACGGGTTGCCCGCCATGGGCCTCGGCATCCGCAAACTGCGCGGCGCCAATGCCATCAAGGTCGGTGACGGAGTCAAGGCCCGGCTGGAGGAGGTTCGCAAAAGCCTGCCCGCGGGCCTCGACATCGTCGTCAACAACGATACCACGGTGTACGTCAAGGACGCCATCCAGGAAATCGCGGTAGCCATCGCCCTGGCCGTGCTGCTCACGGCCCTGGTGTGCCGGCTGTTCCTCAGCACCTGGAGTTCGACTTTCAACGTGGTGCTGGCGATTCCCACGTCGCTCATCGGAACCCTGGGGGTCATGTACTTCATGGGCTTCACCATCAACACCTTCACCATGCTGGCGCTGACGCTGGCGGTGGGCATCGTGGTGGACGACGCCATCATGGTGATGGAGAACATCTGGCGCCACGCCGAGATGGGCAAAGACAAGGTGCGCGCCTCGGCGGATGGCGCGCGGGAAATAACCTTCGCGGCGACCGTGGCCACCGCGGCCATCATGGCCATTTTCCTGCCCATCGCCTTCATGAAAGGCATCGTCGGCAAGTTCCTGTACCAGTTCGGGATGGTGCTCTCGGTGGCCGTAGCCCTGTCGCTGCTGGAGGCGCTCACCATCACGCCAGCGCGCACTTCGCAGCTCATGAACGTGCGCGCCCGACCCGGAGCCCTGAGCCGCTTCATGGAGCGGATCTTCCGCGCCCTGGCGACGGGTTACCGCCGGTTGCTGCACCCCGCGCTGCGCCTGCGCTACCTCATCATCCTGGCGGCGGCAGGACTCTTCGCGTTCACCTACGCCACCACGCGCCAATTGTTCTCCTCCTGGGAAACCATCCCACCCCAGGACCAGAGCCGCATCAACCTGCGCATCATCGCCCCCGTGGGCTCGTCGCTTGATTATACCGACGGCAGGATCCGTCAGGTCGAAAAGATCCTCGCGGATCAACCCGAAATCCTGCGCTACTTCATCTTCGTCGGCGGTTTCGGCGGCGGCGAGGTGGACACGGCCAACGCCTTCGTCACCCTCGTGCCCCCGCGCCAGCGCAAGCTCAGCCAGCGGCAATTCATCCAGAAAATACGCGCGGACCTGCGGCGCATCCCGGGTATAACCGCGCTCGTTTCCGACCCTTCCACCAATATGCCCGGTCAAGGCGGGCGCAGCAACGCCCAGGTCAACTTCTACATCCAGGGACCGGACTGGGATGAACTCGCGCAAGTCTCGCAGCAGATCCTGGAGCGCATGAGAGCCCAGGATGTCTTCACCGACGTGGACAGCGACTACCGCCTGGGGGCGCCTGAGATCCGCGTCCTGCCCGACCGCAAAAAGGCGGCGGACCTCGGCGTCAGCATGGAGAACATCGGCCGCTCCGTGAGCGCCCTGGTGGGTGGGCTGCGCGTGGTCAAATTCAAGGATCAGGGCCGGCGCTACGACGTGCGCGTGCGCCTGCAGGCGGGTCAGCGCCTCAGCCCCAGCGACATCGAGCGCGTGCGCGTGCGCAACAACCGGGGCGAGCTCGTGAGCCTGGCGGACGTGGTGACGACGCGCGTCGAGCCCGCGCTGCTGGCCGTCACGCGCATGAACCGCTCGCGGGCCATCACCCTCTCCTGCAACCCCGGGCCGGGCTCATCGCCCACCCAGGCCATCGCCGCGGCGGAGCGACTCTCCAGCGAGCTGCTCCCCAAAGGCACTTCCTTCAACATCACCGGTTCCTCGAAGTCGGACAGTGAAACCCTGCAATCTCTGGTCCTGGCCCTGGTCCTGGGCATCGTCATCGCCTACATGATCCTGGGCGCGCAGTTCAACAGCTTCCTGCATCCCATCACGGTGCTGGTGGCGCTGCCCTTCAGCCTCACCGGCGCGGTGGTCGCGATCATGTGGTCGGGACACACGCTCAACATCTTCAGCATGATCGGCATCGTGCTGCTGATGGGCATCGTCAAAAAGAACTCCATCCTGCTGGTGGACTTCACCAACCAACGGCGCGCCGAGGGCCTCCCCATCCGCGAGGCGCTGCTGACGGCGTGTCCGACCCGGCTCCGGCCCATCCTCATGACCTCGATCTCGACCATCGTGGGCGCGGTGCCGGCGGCCCTGGCCCTGGACTTGAGCCGCTTCGGCATCGCCGGCGGCGGCGTCGAGATGCGCGCCCCCATGGCGGTGGCGGTGATCGGCGGCATCACCGTCTCCACCTTCCTCACGCTGTTCGTGGTCCCCTCCCTCTACATGGCCTTCGAGGACCTGGCCCGGCTCCTGGGCTTCGGGAAAAAAGCATCCCCGGTCGCGTTGGAACCCCGGGAGTTTTCGACGCCAGAAGGTTGAGTCATGACGGGCTCCACGGCGGCAGCCATCGAGCCCACCCCCCCTCACACCACCCGGTTCTCACGGACGCAGGCGGCGTAGAAGCGGGCGCTGGCCTTGGGAATGCGTTCCTGCGTGCCGTAGTTGGTGTAGTAGAGGCCGAAGCGCTTGGCGAAGCCCCAGCTCCACTCGAAGTTGTCCATGAGGCTCCATTGGAAATAGCCCTTCAGGGGGTAGCCCTCGGCGGTGGCGCGCTGCGCCTGGCGCAGGTATTGGCGCAGGTACATGATGCGCTCGAGGTCGAGCACTTCGCGGCGCGGGGTGAGGATATCGGCGGCAGCGCAGCCGTTTTCTGAAATAACGATGTCGCCCTTGAAGCCCAGCACTTCCACCACGTGGCGCGTGATCCAGTAGATGGATTCGGGCACCAGGGCCAGCCAATCTATGTCCATGCGCGGGTAGCCGGGGCCGGGGTTGAGGCGCTCGATGCCGCCATCTGGTAGCGCCCGGGCATAGCCTCCGGTATAGACGTTGAGGCCTACGCTGTCGATCTGCTGGTGGATGGTTTCGAGGTCGCCGGGTTGGAGGTCGGGCATCTCGCCCGCGGCCTCCATGCGCTTCACCCAGGCCTCGGGAAAACGTCCGGTGAGGGCGGGAACGATAACCTGGGCGTTGATGCCATCCTCCGGGAAGCAGCGGCGCGAGGCCTCGATATCCTGCGGGGTTTCCGTGAGCGGCACGTGCACGGAGGTGTTGTCCACCAGAGCCACGTTGCAGGGACCAGGGCTGTTGGCCCGCAGCGCCTGCACCCCTTTGCCGTGGGCCAGCATGGCGTGAAGCATGGCATTATTCACTTGTTTGCGCGTGGCGGGCTTGCCGGGAGCATGGGCGGCAAGGCGCGGCATGTCGGGGCCGTAGCTCAGGGACGTGAAGCACATGACTTCGTTCAGGGTGAACCAGTGGCGTACGCGATCCCCCAGGCGGCGCGCCGCGGCGCTGGCGTAGTCGGCGAAATCGGCGACGATGTTCCGCGACATCCAGCCGCCGTAGCGATCCTCCAGGGCCTGGGGCGTGTCCCAGTGGAAAAGGGTGACGTGCGGGGTGATGTTGGCGGCGAGCAGGCGGTCCACCAGCCGCTCGTAGAAGGCCCAGCCTTTCTCGTTGGTGCGGCCCCGGCCCTCGGGGAGGACGCGCGGCCAGGAAATGGACAGGCGATAGTGGCCGACGCCCAGCTCTTTCATGAGCGCGATGTCCTCCGCAAAGCGGTGATAATGGTCGCAGGCCACATCGCCGGTGTCGCCGGTGCGCGTCCCGCCGTTCCGTGAGAAGACATCCCAGACGCTTTCGCCGCGGCCTTCCTCCCGGGCCGCCCCTTCAATCTGATAGGCGGCGGTGGCCGCGCCCCACATGAAATCTTTGGGAAATACGTAACTCGGCATGGGCAACCCCTTTCGGTCTGCCCAGTTTAGGGGAAGCGGCGGGGAGGGAAAGCCATGAGCGGCTAACCCCGAAGTCTCGCCGCGGCCTCATGGACCGGCCTCCTCTACCCGGTACAATCCGCCGCGATCCATGAACGGCAGGGCGAACATCTGGCTGACCTTTCTCGGTCTCGCCATCCTGGCGATGCTGGCCTTGCTGCTGGGTTCTAACGACTGGACTTATCGCCGCTATAACGATGTGTTGCAGGAAGTGAGCGCCCTCAAACGCCAGGGGGAGCGCATCGAGGAACGCCTGGGCGAGATGGATAAGAAGCTGGCCGCTGGCGCCGTGGTCGCGGCTTCCCAGGTTTCGGCCTCCCAGACCCCGGCCGCCGGCACGGAGGAGTTCCAGGATTACGAACTTTACCACAAGGCGGCTCCTAAAGGCGGCGTATTGCGCCTGCCTTTCGGCTCCGATCCCGAGAGCCTGAACCCCATCACCTCCAACGATGCTTCGGCCTCGGACGTGGGCAGCTACGTGCTGAACGCGCTGCTGGCGCACCATCCCCAGACCCGGCGCACCATGCCCGAGCTCGCGGTGCGCTGGAGCGTGGACGAAAAGAAACTCGAAATCGTCTTCGATCTGCGCCCCGGGGTGGTGTGGTCCGATGGCACGCCGTTCACCGCCCGCGACGTGCTTTTCAGCTTCAACCTCATCCGCAACAAGCGCATCAACGCCGCGCCATTGCAGAGTTATTATTCAGACCTCGACGCCGTGGAGGCCGAGGGCGCGGGCCGGATACGCGTGCGCTGGAAGAAGCCCTACTTCAAGATGCTGGACATGGCTGGCGGCATCAGCGTGCTCCCGGCGCATTTTTATACAGCCAAGTACGGGATTGAAGACGAGCTCTCCCCGGCCTTCGCCGACAAGTTCAACGCCGATATTCAGCTTCCCGGGGTTTCCACCGGCGCCTACCTCTTCAAGGATTGGGAGACGGGCCGGCTCATCCGCCTGGAGCGCAATCCGCGCGCCTGGCAGGCGGGACTCGGCAACTTCGACGAGGTGCGCTTCGCCATCATCACCGACCGCACCGCGCAGATGCAACAGCTCAAGAACGGCGAAATAGACGAAATGCCGTGGACCGTGCAGGAGTATCTGGACGAGAAGGACAACGCCCTCATCCAGGGCCGCTGCGACGTCCACACCTACCTGGCGCCCGTTTACACCTACATCGGCTACAACCTGCGCCGCCCCCCCTTCAACGACGCGCGCGTGCGCCGCGCCTTCACCCTGCTGCTGGACCGCGAGGCGGTGGTGAAGAACGTGCTGCACGGCTTCGGCAAGGTCATCAGCGGCCCGTTCTTCATGAAGAGCGAGCACAACGACCCCGCCATCGCGCCCTGGCCCTACGATCCGCCCGCCGGCCTGAAACTGCTGGAGGAGGCCGGCTGGAAGCGCGGAGCCGAAGGGATGCTGCGCAATGCCAGCGGTAACACGCTGGCGGTGCAGTTCATCACCAACGAGGGCAATCCCGAGCGCGAGCAGGCCGGGCGCATTTTCGCCGAGCAGCTCAGGAAATCCGGCGTGGACGTTGACTTCCGCCCCTTGAACTGGAACGTGCTGCTCGACCGCGTGAACAAAATAAATTTCCAGGCTTTCATCCTGGGCTGGCAACTGGACCTCTCCGATCCCGACCCCTACCAGATCTGGCACTCCTCCCAGACCGTGGCGGAGGGCTCCAACCACGTGGGCTACATCAATCCCGAGGTGGACCGGCTCATTGAGCGCATCCGCGCCTGCTTCGACGCCTCCGAGCGCGTGCGGCTGTGCCGCGCCATCCACCGCATCCTGCACGAGGATCAGCCCTACACCTTCCTGTGGAGCCGCCAGTCTTTCCTGCCCGTGGCCCGCGACATCAAGAACCAGCAGGTGTATCCGAGCGGCCTCAGCGAACTCGAGTGGTATCGCTGACCGGCCGGTGGGCGGACTCTTTCCCTATATCCTGAAACGGCTCGTGGCCGCGGTGCCGGCCTTCATCGCCATCACCGCCCTGGTGATGCTGATTCTGGCGCTGGGTCCCGGCCAACCCAAGATCGCCGGCAAGACCGCGGCTTTCGGCGAGGCCACGCACGGGGGGGCGGGCAGGGTGGTGGTGGAGGGCGTGGGCGAATCCCTGGAGGTGCTGCGCCAGAAGGAGATTTACGGATTGAACGACTCCTGGATGGTGCAGTACACCCACTGGCTCATCGGCACCGACCTGTTGGGTCTGCGCTCCGGACCGCTGGTGAGCGTGCTTCCGAACGGCGAAAAGGTGAAGCGCTATGCGCGCCGTGGCGTGCTGCGCGGCGATTTCGGCCCTTCCTTCACGGACCTGCGCCCGGTTCCCGACAAGATCTGGCAGGCCTTCCGCGTGACCTTCCTCATGAGCCTGATGGCCACGCTGCTGACTTATGCGATCTCGCTCGCGCTCGGCGTGTACTCCGCGACGCATCGCGGCAGCGTCTTCGACCGCCTCCAGACGGTGGGGGTTTTCGTGCTCTACTCCATCCCCTCGTTCTGGGCGGGTTCGCTGCTGCTGCTTTATTTCACGGGAGGCGACTGGCTGCGCTGGTTCCCGAGCGCGGGCCTTCACCATCAGGAATATCTGGCGCTGCCCTATCTGCCCATGCTCGGCGACTATTTGTGGCACCTGGTGCTGCCGCTGCTGGTGCTCACCTACGGCGGTTTCGCCTTCCTCTCGCGCTACAGCCGCGCCAGCATGCTGGAAGCCGCCGGCGGTGATTTCGTGCGCACGGCGCGCGCCAAGGGACTGCCCGAAAGCGCTGTCGTCTGGCGCCACATCTTTCGCAACGCGCTCATTCCGCTGCTCACCCTGGTGGCGGATCTGCTGCCGGCCCTGCTGGGCGGCAGCATCGTGGTGGAGCAGATCTTCAGCATCCCCGGCCTCGGCAAGCTCACCCTGGAGGCCGTGGTCAACAAGGACTACACCATGATCATGGCGGTGACGGCCCTGGATGCCGTGCTGCTGATGCTCGGCAACCTGATGGGCGACCTGCTCTATTGCAGCGCCGACCCGCGCGTGAGCCTGGAACGGCTCAAGGTCGGCTGACCGAGGTTCAGCGGGTCAAAAA
>JAHFOS010000036.1:21018-32017 GCA_023261545.1 bacterium | reverse complement strand
GAAATCAATGACCTCCTGATCCTTGGCGGGATCACGGAAGTCGTTGCCCTCGCGCCGGGCCACGGAGGGGATGACCACCTTGTCGAAGGACAGCGCGCGGCCCCAGGCCTTCTCAAAGGCGCGGGCGTCGTTGCCATACTTCCCGCGCAAGAATTCGCTGAAGTACCCGCGCATGGGTTCGCTGTAGTCGCCGTAGGTGAGGACGCCCGGGGAGGTCTCCCACCAGCCTTGGTGAAACCATTGGGCGTCGCGGCCGCCCATCAGGTGGATGCCAATGACGCAATCGCGGTACGTCATGGTGTGGATATGGGCGATCATTTCCCGCAGGTAGTGCTCCAGGTCCGCTCGGTAAACCTTGGAGGCCAGAGAGGGAGCGTAGAAGCCGCCGTTGTGCGAGAGCTGGGCCGGCAGCTTGGGGAGCGCATTCCCGTCTTCTTTCTCCCACTTGTTGCGCTCGCCTGGATGGGCCGCGATCCACGAGCCGGGGGGCAGCAGGCCCACGTCGAGGATGATTTTCAATCCCGGAGCCAGGGCGCGAATCAGCTCCAGGCGCTGGTCGAAGGGCTGCCAATCGTATTTCCGCTCGCCCACCCAGATGGGTCCCACGCTGGCGCCGTGTTCGTCGTTGGCGTAGAAGGGCACCGCCGCGACCTCGAAACCCGCCGCGGCGACGCGCGGCAGGACATCCAAGCTGCAGCGCAGAGCGTCGGTTTTGTAGAGCAAGCGTGACACCGAGCGCCCGTTGACCTTGAGTTCTACGCGGCCTTGTTCGCTGTTCACCTTGGCGACCGGGAGATCCGGCAGGGAGGCTATTTCCCCGCTGGCGGCGGGCAGCAGGGACTCGGCCGAAACCATCATCATCAGCAGCGTGTTGATCTTCATGGGTGGGGTGGCCGACATGGGTCGGGGCTTCAGAAACGAAAAACTCAAGGCTCCGGGGACGGAGGCCACGGGGCGCTGAAGCGGTAGCGACCTGCCACGGCATCAAAGACGGCTGTGCCATCTTCCATGCGCAGGAAGCGCAGGCCGGCCGACGCGCGGGCGGGTTTCCCGCCTTCGCGCACGGAGGCCGCCGCGGAAGCTGGCACGCGCACCTCGCCGCTGGTGTTGGGGGGCAACTCCAGATCGAGTTCAAAGCGCTGAGAGCGGATGCGCCAGGAGCAACGGGCGGTGCCGGAAATGGTTTTGAGTTCGGCCCGAGCTTCGCGGAGGCCCGCCGGCGGATTGGCATCGGGCCGCCCGGGCCGGGGATGGATGAGGAAGCGCCGATACCCGGGGCGGGTTTCGTCCATGCCCAGACCCGCCACGGCGGCGTAAAGCCATTCTCCCACGGCTCCGTAGGCGTAGTGGTTGAATGAATTCATGCCCGCGTTGCCGAATCCGCCCTCTGGGGTCCAACTGTTCCAGCGCTCCCACATGGTGGTGGCCCCGTTCTTCACCGGGAAAAGCCAGGAGGGGTAGGTGTCCTGGAGCAACAGGCGGTAGGCCGTTTCCATCTTTCCGAAACGCGCCAACACCGGGGCGAGGAGCGGCGTGCCCACGAAGCCGGTGCTGAGATGGAATCCCCGCGCCTCGATGTCTTGCAGCAGGTAGGCGAGCGCGGGAGCGCGCTGGCGCCGCGGCAGCAGATCGAAGCCCAGGGCCAGGAGGTAGGCCGTCTGTGAGTGCCCGGCGACGCGCCCCGCCGGGGAGACGAATTCGCGGCAGAAGGCGCGGACGATGGCGGCGCGCAGCACCTCGTAGCGGCGCGCGTCAGCGCCGTGTCCGAGCAAGCGGGCGATGCGGGATAGGATCCCGGCCACGCGCGCGAAGTAGGCCGTGCCCACCACCTCCTTCGGGGTCGGCGCGGAGAAGGGATCGTTGTCCACGGTCCCGATGGCCAGCCAGTCGCCGTAGCCCCTGTATCCGGGGCTGCCCGGCAGCGACAGCAGGTGGCGGCGGCTTTTGGATTGCAGGTACGCGAGGTAACGCCGCAGGGCCGGATAGTGGCGCTCCAAAATACGGAGATCGCCGTACTGCTGGACCATGGTGAAAGGGATGATGGCGAAGGCATCCGACCAGGCCGGGCCGCCGTCCTCCATCTCCACGTAGCGCGGGTGAGCGGGCGCGAGACAGGGGATGGCTCCGCTTTTGGCCTGTGCGTCCTCCAGGTCCTGCATCCACTTGGTGTAGAAAGACGCCGCGTCCATGTTGAAGCAGGCGGTGGGGGCGAAGACCTGAGCGTCCCCGGTCCAGCCCAGCCGTTCGTCGCGCTGCGGGCAGTCGGTGGGAACGTCGAGGAAGTTCCCTTTCTGTCCCCACAGGATGTTGCGCTGCAATTGGTTCACCAGGGGATGGGAACAGGAAAAGCTGCCCACGGGGGCCAGATCGCTGTGGATGACGACGCCGCGCAGGGTGTCCTCCCGGGGTGGGCCGGGCAAGTCCCAAACCTCGACGTAGCGGAAACCGTGGTAGGTGAAACGCGGCTCATAAACCTCCAGGCCGCGGCCCTTCAGAGTGTAGTAGTCGGTGACGCGCGCGCTGCGCAGGTTCGCCGTGTAGAGGGAACCGTCGGGATTGAGCATTTCGCCATAGCGCAGGCGCACGGTGTGTCCGGCCGATCCGCGCAGTCGCAGTCGCACCCAGCCCACCATGTTCTGGCCGAGATCGAAGATCCAGGTCGGGCGCTCGCCCTTCAGGGGAGCGGGGGGAGCGATGGGTTGGAGCTCCTCTTGGCGGCGCACCCCCGGCATCGGGGAAGGCGTGATGGCGAGGCCGGGATCGGGAAGCTCGGCGCAGGGGAGCCAGCCCGCGTCTTCAAGGCCGGGTCGGTCCCAGCCCGGGTTTTCCAGACGCGCGTCACAGCCTTCTCCCGCCAGCAGATCCGCGTAAAGCAACGGGCCCTGGCAGACCTTCCAATCACCGCTGGTGGCGATAACGGTCGTGGTGCCGTCGGCATGCAGGACATGAACCTGCGCCCTGAGCCACGGGCGTTCGCCCCAGATCTGGCGTTCCGCCAGCCCCACGCGCCCGCAGTACCAGCCGTCGCCCAGGATGGCGCCGAAGGCGTTGGCGCCCCGGCGCAGATACGCGGTGACATCGTAGCTGCGGCTGGGGACGCGGACGCGGTAGTCCGTCCATCCGGGCGCCAGCACGTCATCGCCCACCACCCGCCCATTCAGGTGGATTTCATAGAGCCCGAGGGCCGTGGCGTGCAGCGTGGCGCGGATCACCGGTTGGGAGAGGACGAACTCGCGCCGCAGATAGGGGCAGGGGGCGCTCATCTGCAGGCTGCCGTGCCAGGGCGCGCCGATCCAGGCGCCGATCCAGTCGCTGGGGCGCAGCAGACCCATCTCGAAGCAGGCGGGGGCGCTCCACGCCGTCAACTGCCCGGAACCATCGCGGACCCGCACGCGCCAGTGGAGCCGCTGACCCGATTTGAGCTCGTGACCGGCGTACTCCACCTGGGCGGTGGCGTCGGAACGCACGCGGCCGCTGGACCAGAGCGTCGGGCCGCGCCGCAGCCCCGCCAAACTTTCCGCGACGTCCACTTCGTAAGCCGTCTGCCGGGCGCCGCGCCGGGCGTCATTGATTTCCCAGGAAAAACGCGGGCGCGGGGCCGCGACGCCCAGGGGACTCACCAGATACTCGGTGCGTAGGTGGGAAGGGGCTTTCACGGGTGTGGGGCTGGCGAAACGATTTTTCGGAACCTGAGGTTATAGCTTCTCGATGGCGAACCCGTAGGTCATTCCCGCCTTGGCCGGCCATTTTTCCCCGGAGGCCAGTGTTGTCTTCAAGGGACCCGAAATGGGCCGCAAGCAACCCTTGAAAGGCAGTTCGATGCATTTTTCTCCGTGGCGCTTGGCGTGCAGAAAAACCATGTCATTGCCGATATGCACGGGATCGCCATGGCTGGAATAGATCCATACACCGGCCATTTGCGCGATTTTTACGAATATCCCAGGAGACAGGTTGGGCACGCTGGCGAACCAGGTTTTTCGCGCCGGAAACTCCTTGCATCCCAGCACGGGCAGGCCGTCGGAACTTTTTCCATGGATCGCCACCGACTTGTCGTCAATGACGAACCAGGGGCTGAGCGTCGCGCTGCAGCGCGCGCTTTCATGCGAGAAGGATTCGTCCGCGACCAGGTCCAAGGAGCGCGGCGCACCGATGATTTTGAGTCCGATGCCGCAGGTGGCGGAGGCGTTCGCCGCGGATACGCCTTCCGTCGGCGTCATGGCTCCGGGGGCGTAAAGCCATACCACCGAGGCGGACTCCGCCTCCAAGCGGGCGTTGAACCGCTCCCGCTGCCGCGCCGTCATCACACAGGTGTTGAGCATCACGTACAGTTTGTATTTCCCCACGAATTTGTCCTTCAGGACATCCTCAAGAAGCATGACGTGAAAGGGAAATCCCGCCTCCGGGAGACGCCGCAAGGGCTCGTCCACCAGCCATTCGTTGATGTTCTCGCCGACGTTAAGTTTCATGTAATACGGGCTCAGGTTGTCCATGACGACGCAGACCTCTGTCGCGGCATTTTGCGAGACCTTGTTGCCCAGCTTCCGGTAGATGTCCATCTGCCGCGCGACGGCCTGCAGGATGACGGGCTCCCGGAACCAAGTCCTGCGCATGTCGAACCAATGCTGACCCATGCCATGCGCCAAGGTGAGTCCCGCGTCCCGGCTGATCATCCCATACGTCAACTCGGGATTTTCGGCCTTGCCGCACTCCCACTGGACGTCGAGGGGTTCCGTGAAATTGCGCTGGTCGTTTTCGAGGATGACTATTTTTCCCCGTAGGGCGGCGGGTTCCGCGGGCATCATGAAAGCGTTGGAAGCGCCCGGAATCCTGATAGAGTAGTTGCCGGGGCAGACGATGTAATCAACGTGGGGCGAGTCGAGCACGCGCGCGAGTTCGAGGTGGCCGCTCTCCTGCAATTGCTTGTAATTTCGGCTGAACATGATGCTGTAGCCGTAATACGTCCCCGCCAGCCACTTCTGGCCGCTTTCCTCCTTGATGGCCCTGCACAGGGCGATGATATTGTCCGCGACGTTCTCATTGATGTGCATCCTGTAATCTATGAGCGGACGCGCCTGGGCAGGGTCCAGGAACTCCGTCTGCGCGCCCTTGCGCTCGTCGGGAGTAGGGATGTCCACGGTGTCGAAAGTGATCGTCGGATTACCCCAGGACGATCTCAGGGCCTCCACCTTGCCCCCGTATTTGGCGGCCAGCCACTTGTGGTAAGCCCGGGTCGCGGCAACGCTGTAATCCGCGTAGAGCACCTTGTCGTGCCCGTAGCCCCCGCTTTCAAGGATCCACTCCCAGGTCTGCCCCGCGCACGGCCCCAAGCCGATAATGCGCGAGCCGTAAGGCTGCTGGCGGGCATGGCGGATGATCTTCCTCAAGAAAGCATCCGCCGCGGCCAGCCACTTCTCGGAACTCATGGCCTGGAAATCGCTCTGGGGGCGCCTGGGTTCGCCGTAGTATTTCAGCATTTCATCGGGGTTTCCCTGCAGCCACCATTCGGGCGCTTCCAGCACCACGGTCAACAGGAAGTACCCCTGGGGATCGGAGGCGACCGCCGCGCGCATGGCGGCGTCCAGCGCGGAGAAATCATAGGTCTCTGCGGCCGTCCAGATTTTCCGCATTTCCAGGCTGAACCTGTGGATGTTGACGTTGAACTTGGAGAAATCGGTGAAGGTCGTCGCCGCGGTTTCGGGGAAATGGAAAAAGCCCCCCGAACCGGCCGTATAGGAGGCGGGGTAGCTTTTGCCGTTGATGCTGATGGACGCCAATTTTCCGGCATTCACGATGCGGGCTTCGGCCAGCCTGGTCTCGCCTTGCGCGCCCGTCACTTTGTTTTCCTGGGCGGGCTTAGAGATATCGGTGTAGCCGAGGTTGTCACCCCAAGGGGATACGGGCGGGGCTCCGATGATGATCGCCGGCTTGGCGATGGCGGCAACCTCGGGCGGATGGTCCGCTTGGCTCACCAGGTAGCGCCAGGAATCATCCGTGACGATCCAGCTTTCCTGTTCCGGCGTGGCGTGCAGGCAGATCTCGGCAATGAGCCCGCCCCAGGCTCCGCGATTGTCCACCTTGACCAGAACGTCATTGGAGCCCTGCCGCAGGTGTTTCGCGATGGGGATCCTGAAGCAGCGGTTCCAATCCTCGCCTTTGTCCACCAGGGTGCCGTTGATATAAAGCTCAAAGGCATCGTCCGCGGCGATGAGCATATCCGCCGCCGCGGGCGGCGCCGGCAATTTCAGTTCCTTGTGGAACCACACGAAACCCACGGGACCGAAGCCCGTGTTCGGCCAGATCCAGGAGCCCCTCCAGTAGGGCGAGGGTAGTACCGCCTTGGCCGGCTTGCTGACGGACAGGAGGGGATAGCTATCGCGAGACGGCGTGCCGGTCAGGATGCTGATCCGCGCGGAGCAAGCCAGGGCTGGCATGGCGAACTCGGAATTGGGTTTCGCGGCGTTGACGATCTGCCGCAGGATGACCTTGTCATCGATATCGCACACCTCCAGTCGGCATTCCAGTTCGCTTTTCCTGTTGCCGAACACATACTCACTGCGCGGAATGATCATGCCGACGTCACGGGTCCACTGGCCACCGACCTCGCGCCACCCGCCGAAAATCTCACCATCCTTACCAGGGATCTTCATCACCAGGGACGCGTTGCCCACGACGTTCTCCTCGGGAAGACCGATCACGTACCCCAAGGTCATCAGGTCCGGCCTGCGGATATTGGAGTTCACTTCAAAACGCAGCGAGGTGATGGTTCCGCGCCAGTTTTCCTGCGCACTCAAATTGTAGAGCAAGGTCTGGGCGCCGTCGGGGAAGAAACCCGCCGCGACGGCCCCGCTCCCATGGTTGCCGTCGGCGCCGGTGCACGTCCAGCGCAAGCGCAGGAAGCCGGCTTCTTCCTGTGCCATCCAACCGACCTCCACGGCTTTGATCTTGCTCGCGTCCCAGGCCAGCTTCGGAGATTCGATAAAGCTGCCGTCCTTCATCCCACCGCTCAGGCCGCCGTAATCCAAGACCTTCAACTCCAGGGCATTGCAGGCCCATCCCGAGAGTGCCTTGCCGTGCAGTCCCCAGTGGTCGTCGTCGCCGGGCGCGCTGCGGGCGGCGGCGTCCTTCTTCTCGAGTTTCACCCAGTCCACCTTGATGTCGCGGCCCTCGAGATTGCCGGGATCGATCCTGAGGACGCTGAATTTATCCTCGCGCCCGCCCCATTTCTTCGACTCCTCGTCCTTGCCCTCTCCGGCCCGCCAGTTGACCTTGGAAAGATCGATCTCGTATTCTGCCCACCCCTCCTCGACCTTGCGCCCGGTATCCGCCAGGCACCAATCGCCGTTGGGGGCGGAATAGCAGATGCTGAGGTTGTCCGCGGACTTGGAACTGTGCAGCCTCAGGGATAACGTGTCGTAGTCGCTGGCCTGCAGGCTGGCGGCGGGAAGCTTCAGTGAAAAGAAAGGGTCGAACTTGACGGAGGCCAGGAGTTCGCCGTTCTGCACGTCCCAGAGCTGGACGTTCTCGAAGCCCGCCACTTCGCTGCGATCCTTGAAGTCCCAGCGCAAGACGGGCGCCGCTGAGAGGAAACCCGACGCGGCGACGAGCGAGGTGATGAGGCCCAATACTTTGGAATGCATGTTTCCGCCCCTTTAAAGCCGGCCGGCGTAGCGCGCCCAGACGTCCTTGTTGAGGAGCCCAGAAGGAAACACCTGCAGGCTTTCCGCGTCCAGGTTGGCGTCAACGTGGCCGTCAATCCAGGAAATCGTGGCGTATCCGGAATGGCGGGACTGGATCAGCCCGTGGCCCCAGTCCACGATGTAGAAAGGCCTTTCCGCCTCGACCACGCCCAGCCATGCCACATGCACCGACCATGAAATCGCGTCGCAGGTGAGGATGGTCTCCGAAGGCCGGTTGATCTTGTTGAGGCGCGCCGGTTGCGCCGGATCCCTGGCGACCTCGCCGTTGAACCAGTCATCCCCGATGCCCGCGGTATTGTACCCGAAACTGATGTAGGCGAACTTCCAGGGGTCATCGGTATCGTCCAGGAAATCCTCGGAATAGGAGGGTGCGGCCTCACTCACGGCGGGACAGTAATAGTTTTTCTTGTTGGCCACGTATCCGCGCTTGTACATGAAGTGCGCCCAATTCTCGCGCCCGGCGGGGTGGTTGTTGTTTTGTGCGCCATTCAGGTGCACGAAAGAACTGTAGGGGACGTAAGACCCGAAATCGTCGGCGTAATTCGTCATGGAAACACTGACCTGCTTCTGATTGTTAGCGCAGACGACCCGCTCCGCCTCCCGCCGGGCCCGGCGCAAGGCCGGCAAGAGCATGGCCATCAATACCGCGATGATGCTGATGACGACCAGAAGTTCCACCAGCGTGAAGCGGTTAAAACGTTCGCCGCGCAAGGCCCATTTTCTTCCAAGGAACACCCGTATTTTGTCAGTAGCGACTGAAGTATTTTGCCAAGGCTTCATCGTTGCGGATGGGATACCCGGTTCCCCTGGGTTTCGGATAGCGCTGCATGTCCTCCGCGTCCTGGCACGAGGAGACATGGCCGTCAACCCATAAGACCACGGCGGCACCCACATGCCGGGATTGTATCAGACCATTGCCCCAATCCACCATATAGAAGGGCCGATCCGGCTCGCCATTTGGCTGCCCGTACACGGACCATTGGATGGAATCGCAGGTGAGGATCGTTTCGGAGGGCCTGCTGACCCCGCCGCTGCGAGCCGGTGAAGGCAGCGTCACGCCATCGCCGTCATTGCCGATGCCGAACCAGTCGTGCCCGATGCCGGCGGTGTTGTAGCCATAACTGATGTAGGTGAACTCCCATACTCCAGAAGCGGAGTCCTTATTGTCGAGGAAGTTTTCGGAATACGAAGGCGACTCCTCGCTAACCGCGGGGCAGTAGTAGGTTTTTAAGCTGGACAGATACCCGCTTTTGAAATACATGAACCAGGCCCAATTTTCCAGTCCGTTCGGGTTGTTGTTGTTTTGCGACCCCTTCATGGACCCCGGTGGATTTCCCAGCGATACCTGGCAATTATAAGGGAAGTAATAGGTGTAATCCTCAGTGTAAGTCGTCATGATGACGCCAATTTGCCCCTGGTTGGTGGCGCAGACCGTGCGCTCGGCCTCTTTCCTGGCCCTCTGGAACGCCGGCAATAACATCGCCATCAGGATGGCGATGATGGCGGTCACAACAAGGAGCTCCACCATCGTGAAGTGAGATTTCGCGGGGCGACGGCTAAATACAAACGAATTTTCCACATTATTTGGATCCTGGTGGTCAACCTCCTGCTTCACGTTCCATTTCTCCGTTTCACGGTTCATTGTAGCGCGCGAAATTTAAGCCCGCGACTTGCCGCCGGAAAGGTTGATGACCGTGCCGTGGATGTAGGAGCTGCGCGGCGAGGCCAGATAGCACACGAGGTCCACGACTTCTTCAAGCCTTCCCGAACGACCCAGGGGAATGCTGGCCGTTTTGCGATAAGATTGCTTCAGGGTTTCGACACTGATCCCCCGCGCGTAGGCCAGCGCGTTTTCGTAGTCCTGGTTGCGCAGTCCGGTATCCTCCATGATCCCCGGGGCCACGCCGACCACGCGAACCTGATGGCGGCCGAGCTCCTTGGCCCAGGAGCGCGTCAAACCATACAAGGCGGCTTTGGTGGCCGAATAGGCGCTCTGCCCTTCCGAGCCCTCCATCCCCGACTCGGAGGATATGTTGATGATGACCCCGCTGGTTTGGTTCTGCAGCATGCTTTTGACCACCAACTGGGTGCACATATAGACGGCTTTCAGGTTGATGTTCATCATCAGGTCCCAGAGGTCATCGCTCAGTTGCATGACGCCGCCGGGGTCCACCAGCAGGCGGGGGATGTTAACCCCGGCGTTGTTGACGAGCACGTCGCAAACGCACCCGTGTTGGCTGATTTGCCGCATGAGCGCCTCAAGGCTCTCGCGTTTCGTGACATCGGTGTTGATGAAAGTGGCCCGCGTCTCGCCGCCCTCGCTGAGGGACTGCTCCAGTTGTTTGCCGGCCCGCTCGTTGATGTCGGCGATGAATACGCGGGCTCCCTGGCGCACGAGCGCTTTGACGCACTCCCGGCCAATTCCCGACGAACCACCGGTGACGATGGCGACTTTATTTTCTAAGGCCAGCCAGTTCATGGGCCGATCTCACGATGGCGCTGCCGGTATCCAAAAGCAAGCCGTCTTGAAATGAACGCGCGCACCGATAGACGTCCACCAGCGATCCGTGTGCCCCGGGAGCCCCGAACATCGGCAGACCGCGCTTCTTCATGATATTGTCGAGGCGCAGGAGGTCGTCGCCCGGCAGCTCCCGGATGCCTCCCAGCGTCAACGCGTGCAAGATGGACACCGAGGTCATTTCCAGTAACTCCGTCGTCATCATCAGCCATTCCATGTTCCAGGGGCTCATGATGACCAGGCCATGGTTCTGCATCAGGAACGCGTTGAACTTGGAAATCAGGGGCAGGAAGTTGTCCGCCAGTCGCTGCGTCAGGGGCTCGCCGTAGGAGACCAGGGGAACCGGGCCGACCTCCGTGATCGTCTCAGGGAATAGCGGGCGGATCAGGATGTTGTCCGCCCGCGAGATGGCGAAGGCATTGGTGTAGGGCGGGTGGCAGTGCAGTACCGAGCGCACGTCCGAGCGTTCCCTGAAGAAATTGAGATACATGGGCGTTTCTCCGGTGGGCTGGCGCGCGCCCGCCACCTTTTTACCCCGCATGTCAATGAACACGAGGTCTTCCAGCGCCAGGCACCCCTTGTTCATCTGCGTGGGCGTGATCAGCACCAGGTCGTCTCTGAGGCGGATCGCGGCATTCCCGCCATGTCCCGTCACGTACATGAGCTCGCTCAGGCGATGGCAAGCCTTGAGCAGTTCCTCGGTTTCGGTGCGGAATTCTTCGTAGGGGTTCATGTGGCGCGTTCCTCCAGGCGCTCAATGTAGGATAAGCCCATCCCGGTTGTG
>JAHFOS010000036.1:15671-21008 GCA_023261545.1 bacterium | reverse complement strand
GCTTTTCTGCAACTTACATGGAGGATTCTGTCATGTGGATTGCAAGGCCCATGGACCTGCAATCCCACATTGCTTGCGGCGATAAAGCCCTCCGGCAGTGCGTTCCATGGACATTGTGCCCAGCAAGCCCAGGGGAACCTACCTGGCGTTCGCCAGAGCCTTGATTTCGTCCGCGCTCAGGGCGCGATTGTAAACCCGCAGTTCGTCAATACCACCTTTGTAAATTTCAGTGGAAACCGTGCTGGGATCGGCAGCCCTGTACCAAGTGCCGATAAGTTCGCCAACAGACTCGACGGGAGTGGCGGCGCCTCCCGTGGGAACCTGTGAATTGCCGGAAACCCCGTTGACATAGACGATCTCGGTCGTCCCGTCAAAGGTGGCCGCAATATGACCCCAAACCCCCGCCGTCGTGGTCGAAGTACTGAACAGGTTGACATCCGAAGATGTGCTGCGATGGAACCAAGCCCGCAACGCGCTTAAGCCGAAATAGTATTGCCGGCAGTTTGCGGTCACGATTCTGTCGTGAGAAAAAATGAGACCCGTCTGAGCGCCGGAGTTGGGCCTCACCCACGCGGCGATGGTGAACGGCTTGGTGCCGGGAAAATCCATGGCGGAGATGTTTCCCGTGGAGACATAATCGTTGGTGCCGTCGAAGTCGAGGGCGGTGCCAACGACTCCGGAAAGGCTGTTGCTTGTAAAAGTGAAGCCGCCGCCCAGCGTGCCGTCATAACCATAACCGCTCCTGTCGCTGGCCGTGTTGCCGCTGCTCTGGTCCAAATCCCAGTAACCCACCAGGTTGGCCGAGCCAACGGCGCGCAGGTTGTTGGAGGAACTGGTGATGTACCACTGTTTGCCATTGCTGATGACGTTGAGGTAAGACATGCCCGAGGTTTCGTCGGCGAGGATGGCGAGGGGATCCCCGTCAATGTAATTGCCGCCGCCTTTGACGAGGACCCTATTGGAAGTCGCGGTCTTCTTGATGGTGTAGGAGCGGCTGGTGGCATTGCCCGCGTAGGGCAGGGTGACGGTGACATTGCCTTGGGAGGAGTCCACCACGAGGACGGTGTTGCTTCCCGCCGTCGTGTTGCTGGAAACGGACTGCGTCTGAAAGCCCAGCGTGCCGGAGATTTCCATGGTAGAGCGCGGGTTCGCGGTGCCGATTCCCAGGTTGCCGCTTTCCAGGTAGAAATTGCCCATCAGGTGCAGGTTCGTGGAGGGAGTCGCGGTGCCAATTCCCAGGCCCGTCGTGGAGATGCTGACCTCAGAGCTGCCGTCGGCATTGGCGTCGAAACGGATGTTCCCAGAGCTGCTGGCGATATCGGCGCGCGCATTCCCGGTAGGGAACAACAGCACCAGCCCCGCCAGAAGCAACGCCGGGAAATTTAAAAGGCGCTGCTGCGGAGACGGCATTCCCACTCCAACGGAATAACTCAGATAATACCTAAAATTCGCTCACGTCAACGGCTAGGGTATTTGATCTCCAGCGCCCAACCAGATAATTTTCCGGCATTCATATGGATATTTCTGTCAAGAAAGGCGCAAAGTTCGGACTGGCATGGCTGGCGGGTTCCAGCTTTTACGCCGCGGATCAACACGGACTGACCTCCCGGCCGCAAGGGCTTAACAACTGGGTCTTGCAGTACACCTTTGCCGGGAAATCGCTGAACAACGAGGACCAGCAGCCCTTTGCCGCCATGGCCGGCGATATCCTGCTCTATCCCCCGGGAGTCAGGCATTTCTACAGGCACGATCCCGACACCGGGTTTTGGAAACATTACTGGGTCTACTTCTCCCCGACCCGAAGGTGGAGTGCGCTGCTCAGGCTTCCCGAGCGCGCCCATGGAGTCCTGGGCGTCAGCCTGCCCGCGGGAACGATGCGGCGACACGTGGAGGAGAACATGCGCCAAATGGTGGATCTATGCCTGGATATTGGCCCGGCCTTCCAGCCTTTCGCGCAGAACCACCTCGAACTGGTCCTGCTTTGGTGCCATAAGGCCGCGGCCCATCAGCACCCCCAGGACGACGGCCGCTTGCAGGCGGCACTGGATTGGATCTCCCGCAACTACGCGAGCATCTTCCGAGTCGAGGACCTCGCGCGCCACGCGCATGTTTCAGGGTCGAGGTTCGCCCATTTGTTCAGGGAGGCGACGGGCATCTCCCCCATGAAGTACGTGGAGCGCATCCGCATCAACAAGGCCCGGGAGCTCCTGGCCGCCACCAACTGGAGCATCAAGAAGATCGCCAACGAAATAGGTTATGGCGATCCGCTCTATTTCTCGCGTATTTTCAGCCGACATGAGAATTTCTCACCACGCCGCTATCGATCTCACTGGCAGAAGATGTCCTGAAAGATTGCTTCCGGGCGAGCGCTCCCGCCGGCCTTCACCCCTGCAGGGCGGCGGCGATATCGCGCGCGATTTGCGTTTGCAATTCTTCCGTTGACTGGAAGCGCCGTTGAGGACGCAGGAAGCGCAGGGGTTGGACCTCGATGAGCTTTCCCACGAGTTCGCCGCTCCAGTTGGGAATGTGCACCTCAAGGACCACTTCGATGGCGCCTGGAAGCAGGGTGGGGCGCGTGCCTAGATACACGACCGCCGGGAGCGAAGCGGGAGAAAAAACTGGGCTCAGAAAAACCTTGGCGCTGTAAATCCCCGTGGGTGGATGGATGAGGGCGGCCAGGCCGATATTGGCCGTGGGGAACCCCAGCTCGCGCCCGCGGCCCTGGTCGCGGCGCACCACGCCTCCCAGGGTGTAGGGGCGGCCCAGCAAGGTGGCTGCTTCAGAGAGTTCGTTGTTCTCCACGAGGCGCTTGATGCGGGAAGACGAAACGCGCTCGCCCCCGCTGTCGAGGTGCGGGACCAGGGTGACGGACAGCCCCCGTTGGCGGGCCAGTTCCAGGAAATCTTCCGCGCTGGTTTCACGATCGCGACCGAGGCGCGCACCTTCGCCGAGGACGATTCCTCGCACGTTGAGCCGTTCTATGAGCACGGCCTCCAAGAAGGTTGCAGCGGAAAGCGACGCAACCTCGGGCGTGAAACCCACGCTGTGCAGTTCCTGGAGTCCGAACTGCGCCAACCGCAGATCGCGCAGGGCGGGATGTTGCAGCCTGCGGCGTTCCGCCTTGGGGGGCAATGAGGAAAAAGTCCAGATCGCGGAAAGCGCCTGTTGCTTCTGGGCCTCTGCGGCCAGGGTCTCCAAAATGCGCAGGTGACCCAGGTGCAATCCGTCGAAGATACCGATGCTCAAGACCAATGGGCTTGCGGGCGCGACTTCGGCCAGAGAGGAGTAATGGCGGGCGATCAAGAGGTTGACAGGAAGGCTCCCAGCGGAAGATTTTATGACACCCTTGATTTTGTCCCCATCCTTTGTTCCTCTGGCCCTTTCGCAAGATCCTCCTGCTCATCAGCAGTGAGGCCAGTCCCCGGCAGCTCGCGGCGGGCGTGAGCTTCGGGTTGCTGCTCGGGCTCGTCCCCACGGCGAACCTGGTCTGGGTGGCCGTTCTGCTGCTGGCTTTACTCCTCAGAGTCAATCTGGGCATGGCCTTCGCCATCGCAGCACTCAGCAAGATACTGGCTTGGCCGATGGCTCCAGCCTTCATCGCCCTGGGCGAAGCGTTGCTCAGAAGCGATGCGCTGCACGCTCTCGGCACCTTGTTTTGGAACACGCCCTATGTGGCGCTTTCGGGTTACAACCGCCCTTCCGTGGCGGGGGGGCTCGCGATGGGCCTGGCCCTGGGGATACCACTTTTCCCCCTCTGGGTCATCCTCATCAACAAGTATCGCGTGAAGATTCTGCCCCACCTGGAAAAGTATTGGATCGTGCGTGTCTTCAAAGGATCGGTTTTCTTCAAGTTTTATAACACCATCGCCGGGGGATGATTTTCCGTCTAAAGATCGTCATTCCCCTGGCCATCTTTTTGATGGCCGGTGGGGTGTTCCTCTATTTCTTCCGCCATTCGGCAGCCAAGTACGCCATGGAATCCGGATGGCCGGCCCCCACGAAGTTGAGCCTCAAGAAATTGAACTGGGCGCTCGGCAGCCGCATGGGGATGGAGATTTCGGGCGGACGCATCAGCGATCCCAAGAAACGCGAGGCACTCATGGAATGGGGTCAGTCCTCGCTCATTTTCCTCTCGACGCCTCTGGGCTTCGGGCGTGTTTACGTCGAGGAGATGGCTCTGGACGCGATGGTGGTGCGTCCGATGCTGAGCGAGAGCGAGGCCGCCAGCGAATTCGCCGTCCAGGACACCACCGCCGCGGGCGAGGCCATGGGGTTCATGCCCGATCTGGATTTCAAGGGCCTCGATCACCGCGAAATTCTGGAGCGGCTCACGGGCCAAGGGAACCTTGAGAGCGAGAAGAAGGTGGCGGTCCTCAAGGAGGATGCGCAGCGCACCTACGACAAATGGAAAGCGCTCACCGAGGATAAGCGCAAGAGAGCCGGGGAGCTCAAGGGCTCCTTGAACGGCATCAAGGAGCGCTGGAGCGATCCCGCCAAGGTGAGCGATCTGAAACGCCGCTTTGACGCGCTCAGGGGCGAATTCAAGGAGGTCTCCGACCAGAAATTCGACGCCGGTAACATGGGGCAGATGGCCGCGAGCTACCAGCGCATTCGCGAACTCAAGGATAAAACCCAAAATTTGAAGCAGGAAGTGCAGTCCTTTCGCCAAGAGATGAAGGGCGATCTCGACACCCTGGAGGGAGTCAAGGATGAAGCCGCGGCCTTCACCAAACTCAAGGAGCAGATCCAGGAGGAGGCCCGGCGTCTTGAATCAGAAGCGCGCGATGTACGCGGTGCCGCGGACACTGACCTGGCCATGCTGAAGAAGGAGCTCGACCCCAAAAGTTTCGACGCCGGGAAGATCACGCGCCTGCTCTTCGGCAAGGAATGGGAGGAAAAAGTGCGCTATTACCTTGCCATGTACGAGAAATTGCAGGAGTACCTGCCGGAGATAGAGTCCGAGAGCGGGCCCAAGCCCGAGGAAGTCGCGGCGGTGCGCCAAAAGGATCAGCCCGTCACCTATGAGCGCCAGGGCGATTTGCCGGATTTCACCCTGGCTCGGCTGCGCCTGTCCGGGAGCAGCGCGGCGCAACCTGGCGCGCAGTCGGCGTTCACCTTTCGCGGTGAAATTTACGACGTCACCTCCGACGAGGCGCTGCTCGGCCGGTTCTTGCGCTGGCAGCTCGATGGCGATCTCGGCCAGGGCGGGGGGCACTATCTCACCCGCGGGGCCTACCCGCGGACCCGTGAACACCAGGACCAGCGCAAGCTGGAGTTCGAGCTCAGCGGCCGCCCGCTCAAGGACCGCCAGTGGGGTCCGCCGGACTTGCGCGTGGT
>JAHFOS010000036.1:0-15661 GCA_023261545.1 bacterium | reverse complement strand
GTGGTGCTGGAGGAGGGTGTCATGGAAATGAAAATGGCGGTGGACCTCGCCAAGGCGCCGGCCCTGGAGGCCAAAGGCCATTTCCTCATCAGCGGCGCCAAACTCAGCGTCCCGAACAGCGTAAAAGAAGAATTGCGCGGGCCGCTCGTCGGCGCCATCGAAAAAGTCCTGGCCAAGCCCATTCCCTTCCGCCTGCGGCACCGCCCGCACCACGCTCCCGATCTGAGCTTCGGGTCCGATCTCGACGACGTGTTCAAGGATGCCCTCAAGGGCTACCTCGATGCGCGCCTCGGCCGCGAGCGCGAAAAACTCGAGGAAAAATTTCGTGGCACGCTGGAGTCCAAACTCGCCAAGCTGGCCGGAGACGGCCCAGTGGGTGAGTGGGTGCAGAAGTATTCGTCCACCCTGACGGGTGAGGGCGGTGAGATCGGCAACTTGCTGGCGGCGGCTCAGGGGGCCTTGCTCGGCCAGCGCGGGGCGGCGGACGAACTGGAACGCGGTGGCGATGAGCTCGTCCAGGGTCTCACGGGCACCGAGGGGGGCCGCCAGGAACTCGAGAAACGGCTGCTGGGTGAGGCTAAGGAACACGCGGAAAAGGAACTCAAGGAACGCGCGGAGAGAGAGCTCAAGGCGCGCGCCGAAGAAGAAGCCAAGAGGCGGCTCTTGGAGCAGGCGGGCGGCACGCCGGCCCAGCCCGGGGCGCCACCTCCCCAGGAGCAGGCCAAGCAGGAAGCCAAGGATAAGGCCAGCGAGATTGAGAACAAAGTCAAGGACAAACTCAAGAAGTTGAAGCTCTGAAGCGTGAGCGCGCCGCGCCTCCGCCAAGTCGTTTCTTTCGTGTTGAGCCTCGCCTTCGGGCTCGCGCTCTTATTCGTCGTGATGGGCGAGATCCGCGGCAAGGAGGAGGTGCTGCGCGCCGTGATGCGCGAGGGCCTGGGGCTCTATCCCTATCTGTTGCTCTCCTATGTCTCCTTCCTGCTGGCCTTGCTGGTGCGCGCCCATCGCTGGCAACTGATGCTGGGCGGCAAGGGCCTGATCGGTGTCGGCCTGCGCGCGGTGGCCGTGGGCTACCTGGTGATGCTGCTTTTTTCAAAGGCCGGAGAGGTGGCGCGCATCGTCTTCTTCAAAAAATATTCCGGCCGCGATTACGGGGAGATCACCTCCACCGTTTTCGCGGATCGCATGCTCGATATCCTTTCCTTCCTCGTGGTGCTGCTGCTGGGGACCTATCTGGGGGAAGGGGATTTGCGGGCGCATTTCCCGAACTCTCAGGGTCTGATCGCGAAATTCTCCGTGGTGCTGGGAATGGGGCTGGCCGGCAGCGTGGGTCTGGCGCTGGCCGGATCCGCCGTGGCCCGCCGCTTGCGGGCCGCGCAAATATTGCCCGTTGCTTTCCGCAACACGGCGGCGGATTTCGTGGATCGCTTCGGAGCGAGCCTGCGCTTTTTCGCCACTCCGGGGCGCATCGTCTACGCCCTGCTTTCGAGCGTCATCATCTGGATCATGTACTTCCTGGGTTTCTACTTCGTCATCGCTTTTTTTTCCTGTTTCGGCGGGCATTTGGAGCTCGCCAAGGGAATCGTCGTCTATGCCGCCTGCTCCATCGGCATGCTGATGCCCGCCCCCGGCGGGCTCGGCAGCTACCACTACTTCACGTCTCTGGCCCTGACCCTTGCAGCCGGGGTGAGCCGCGAGCAGGCCATCAGCATCACGGCCTTCGCCTACCTGTTCCACGTCTGGGTTCCCACCATCCTCATGGGCGCGGGTTGCCTGCTGTACCAGTTCTTGATCGGACTGCGCACTGATAAAAGGGCCGCCTCGTGATGTGCCAAAATAAAAGGTAAGCGTTCAGCCATGTTACAGGACTCCCAGCCGTTCGCCCTGAGCTTGTCGAAGGGTGAATGGCGGTGGGGGTCGCGGCCCGTTCATGCTTCGACAGGCTCAGCACGAACGGACCTGGCTTGGCACCGCAATGCCAAAGGCGCGAATCGTGGGATGAACGCTTGCAATAAAAGTCTGCGGAGACTCCTCGATTTCGCGGAGTTTTTCCGCTCCTGTTGCGCGCGGGCGTGAAAGACGAAAAAACTGATCAAGGCACAGCGGAGCGCGAGCCTCTGGCCGCGCGGTTGCGTCCGCGGACGCTGGAGGAATTCACCGGCCAGGAGCATATCCTGGGTCCTGGCCGCCTGCTGCGCCGCGCCATCCAGACGGACCAGCTCTCAAGCCTCATCTTTTACGGTCCCCCGGGCACGGGCAAGACCACCCTGGCGCGGCTCGTCGCCGCGCACACGCGCGCGCATTTCATGACCCTGAACGCCGTGCTCGGCGGCATCGCGGATATCCGCGCCGCCATCGAGGAGGCGCGCAAGCTCAGGCGCGAACAAGGCCGCCGTTCCATCCTTTTCATTGACGAGGTGCATCGCTTCAACAAAGCCCAGCAGGACGCGCTGCTTCCCCACGTCGAGAACGGGACCGTTATTCTCATCGGCGCCACCACCGAGAACCCCTACTTCGAGGTGAACAAGGCCCTGGTCTCGCGCTCGCGCATCTTTGAGTTGAAATCGCTTGAGGAACGCCATCTCTATCACATCCTGGACCGGGCGCTCGCCGACTCTGAGCGCGGCTACGGCCGTTTCCCCGTGCTCATGGAACCTGATGCGCGCGCGCACCTGGTGCGCATGGCCCACGGGGACGCGCGCAGCTTGTTGAACGCCCTGGAACTCGCGGTGGAGCCCGGCATCGGCGCCAATCCCCTGCGCGTCACCCTGGCCGTGGCCGAGGACTCCATCCAACAGCGCGCCGTGCTCTACGACCGCGACGGGGACGCCCATTACGATACCATCTCCGCCTTCATCAAGAGCGTACGCGGATCGGACCCCGATGCCGCGCTCTACTGGCTGGCCAAGATGCTGGCCGCGGGCGAGGAGCCGCGCTTCATCTTCCGCCGCATGCTGATCCTGGCCAGCGAGGACGTGGGCTTAGCGGCGCCCGAGGTTCTGACTGGGGTGGTGGCGGCAGCGAAGGCCTTCGAGATGGTGGGCCTGCCCGAGGGCCGTTTCCACCTGTCCCAGGCCTGCCTGCTGCTGGCGCTGGCGCCCAAGAGCAATTCCACCATGGCGATTTTCGACGCCCTCAAGGCCGTGGAAAAGGAGGGTCATGACGAAGTGCCGAATCACCTCAAGGACGCCAGCCGCGACGCCGCGGATTTCGGCCACGGTCAGGGCTATCGCTACCCCCATGCCTACGAAGAACATTGGGTGGCCCAGGCGTATCTGCCCGACAGTTTGCGGGGCCGCGTCTTTTACCGGCCCTCGCAAGTTGGAGCAGAAGGCAAGCTCGGCGACGAACTCGAACGCCGGCGCGGCGCGCAGCTCGCCGCCATGCTGGAGCCTGGTTTTTCCGCCGCCCCAGGCGAAGAAGGCGGGGGCAGCGAACCCGCCGCGCGTCAATGGAGCAGGCGCGTCCTGGAAGGCGCGGCAGAGACGGCGGAGCGCGTGCGCGACCTGGTCCTTGAAGCGGCGGCCCTGTCCCGGGAGCATCTAGTCCTCGAATTCAATCCCGGCACCGGGCTCATCACCTTTGAGGCAACGAAAGCCTGTCGCGCCGGGGGCGTGTGGTGCGTGCCGGGCAGTCCCGAGGAAGCGGCGGGGCTGGCGGCGCTGGCCGCAAGGCTCGGGCCGCTGGATAGGCCGGTGGTGTTGAGCGGCCAGCCTGATTGGGGTGGTGAGATCGCGGGACGCGAGCCGGGCATCATCTTCGACAAGGTGCTGGGCCGCCATCTCTTTGACAAGGGCCAGGCTGCCGGGCCCTTTTTTGAGGCGCTGCTCCCGCGCCTCAAGCCCGGAGGCTTTCTCGTGCTCTTCGACAATCTTTACAGTCGCGATCCGCGTTTGTACCGCCTCGCCGCCACTCTGGATTCGAGCGCGCGCGCCGAACTAGAAGAGGCCGAAGAGGCTTACTACGCCTCGGGCGGAGAGGGGCGTTTCACGCTAGGCGAAGCGGGCGCCATCGCCACGGAGTCGGCAGGCTGGCACCTGGAGCGCCGCGAGATCGTGGCACTCCAGACCCGGCGCGTGTTCAAGGCGCGCGAAATCCAAGGTTGGTTCTCCCCAGCTTCAGCCTTGGGCCGCTTCCTCCGGTCCAGATACGACTCCGCGCGCGCGGAGCGGCTGGGCCAGGCCTGTGCCCAGGCCCTGGACGGCCAGCCCGTCGTCTGGGAAAGGCTGGCGCTCTTCGCTGTATGGCGGCGGATCTGAAGTAGAATGCCGGTCATGAGGAGACGCGGCTCGGGCAGGATGTTCGTCAGCAGCAAAAAGTTCTTCGAGGCCCACAGTGGCAAGCTCGGAAACATCCCCATTCACAGCCAAGTTTCCAACTAAATGCCCTCGCCAGCAAATACCCCCGGCCTGCGCGATAATCACACCAGGGGAACGGTCGCTGATTTCTTAAAGGAGAAAATCCAAAAAGGCTCCGATCTCTCCGTCGTCTCCGCCTACTTTACGATCTACGCCTACGACGCGCTCAAGGAGTTTCTCGACGGCATCAACCACCTCGACTTCCTTTTCGGCGAACCTTCCTTCATCAACCGGCTCGACCCCAATAAGACCGAGAAGAAATCATTTGTCATCAACGATGACGGACTGGAACTCGCCAACAAGCTTCAGCAGAAACGTGTCGCCAAGGAGTGCGCTGACTGGATTGAGCGCAAGGTGGACATCAAGACCATCAAGCAATCCAACCTCCTGCACGGAAAAATGTATCACGTCGCCACCGGCGGCGTGGAGGACGCTATCCTTGGCAGTTCCAACTTCACCGTGCGCGGCCTGGGTCTCGGCGACGGCGACAACAACATCGAGTTAAATCTCATTGTGGACGGTAACCGCGACCGCCAGGAACTCAAGCAGTGGTTCGATGAGCTGTGGTCCAGTCCGACGCTCGTGGAGGATGTCAAACAGGACGTCCTCAACTACCTCAAACAGCTTTACGAGAATAACACACCGGAGTTTATCTACTACAAAACACTCTTTCACATCTTCGAGAAATTCCTGGGCGATGCTGGCAAGACAGACGCCGACTTGGGGAAGACCAGCCTCTTTGAGACCGGGGTGTGGAAGGCACTATTCGAGTTCCAGAAGGACGGTGCCAAGGGCGCCATCAACAAGATCCTCCGCCACAACGGCTGCATCATCGCGGATAGCGTCGGCTTGGGCAAAACCTACGAGGCGCTTGCCGTCATGAAATACTTCGAGTTGAAGAACGAGCGCGTCCTCGTACTCTGCCCGAAGAAGCTGCGCGACAACTGGACCGTTTACCAAGCCAATAGTCGCCTCAATCCGTTCGTCGCGGACCGCTTCCGCTATGACGTCCTCTCGCACACCGACCTCAGCCGTGACACCGGAACCACCGGCGATATCAACCTTGCGACTCTCAACTGGGGCAACTACGACCTCATCGTCATTGACGAGTCGCATAACTTTCGAAACAACACCCCAGGCAAGCGCGACGATGCGGGAAACATCATCCGCAAGAGTCGCTACCAGCGGCTCATGGACGACATCATCAAGTCCGGTGTTCGCACCAAGGTCCTCCTGCTCTCTGCTACGCCCGTCAACAACGACCTCAAAGACCTCCGCAACCAAATCTACTTCCTCACTGAAGGTCGCGCGACGCCTTCACAGAATCCCTTGGCATCGCCAGTCTCAAAGAGACCCTGACTACGGCGCAAAAGGTTTTTACCAACTGGGCGCGCAAACAAAGTTCCGAGCGCAAAACCAGCGAACTGCTGGAAAAGCTCAACGCCGCCTTCTTTAAATTGCTCGACGAGCTGACCATTGCCCGCTCCCGCAAGCACATCCAGAAATATTACAAGGCCACCATTGCCCAACTTGGCGGATTCCCGGTGCGAAAGAAGCCCGTTTCCGTTTATCCCGATATCGACTTGAGCGGACGTTTTCCCTCCTACGACAAGCTCAACGACGAAATCGTCGCCTATAGACTCTCGCTGTTCAACCCATCGAAATACGTCAAGGACGAGTTCAAGTCCCTCTACCAGACGACCACCCGTGACCCTTTCACCCAGGCTGACCGCGAAAAGTTTCTCATTGGTATGATGAAGGTGAACTTTCTAAAGCGGCTCGAAAGCTCCGTGAAATCATTTGAAATCACGATGGAGCGCACCATCACCAAAATCGAGGGGCTGGAGGGCAAGATTAAGAACTTCCAGACGATGCCCAAGCAGCACCCTGAGTCCGACGAGCTTGAAATCGAGTTCGATGACCCTGGCCACGACGAGGAACTCGAAGAAGCCATGCTCGTCGGCGGTAAGTTCAAATACAAACTCGAGCACCTTGAACTGGACCACGGGAAGAACTGGCTCAAGGACCTCAAGAACGACAAGGATCAACTTTGCCGTTTGTTTAAGGCCGCGCAGGACGTTTCGCCTGACACGGACGCCAAGCTCGCTGAACTTAAAAAGCTAATCGCCGCCAAGGTCGCCAAGCCCACCACCAACAAGATCGGTGAGTCGAACAAGAAGGTCCTGGTTTTCACCGCGTTCGCTGACACGGCCACTTACCTCTACGAATCGCTCCTCGAATGGGGAACCAAACACCTCGGCATTCACATGGCCCTCGTCTGTGGCGGTGGCGACACCCGCGCTACCTTTGGCGAAAACCCTTACGACCAAATCCTCACCAACTTCTCCCCACGAGCTAAACGGCGTGCCCAGATTCCCAACATGCCGCAGCAAGGCGAGATTGACTTGCTTATTGCCACCGACTGTATCAGTGAAGGTCAGAACCTCCAGGACTGCGATTACCTCATCAACTACGACATCCACTGGAACCCCGTCCGCATCATTCAGCGCTTCGGTCGCATTGACCGAATCGGCAGCGCCAGCCACACCGTGCAGCTCGTCAATTTTTGGCCCACCGAAGACCTAAACAAATATATCAACCTCAAAAACCGCGTCGAAGCCCGCATGGCTCTCGTGGACATCGCAGCCACCTTTGAGGATAACGTCCTCAAGAACGAAGAAATCGAGGACATCATCTCTGAAGACCTCCGCTACCGTGACAAGCAGCTACTCCGGCTCAAGGACGAAGTCCTCGACATTGAAGACTTTGGCGACAGCGTCACCCTCACCGAGTTCACTCTCGATGATTTCCGTCTCGATCTCCTGAAATACATCGAGGCCAACCGTGCCGCCCTCGAAGTCGCTCCTTTTGGGCTCTACACCTGCGTTCCACCCCATCCGGACTACATGGTTATTGGCCCGGGAGTTATTTTCTGCTTTCGGCAAGAAGGGCAGATCGTCGGAGCCACCGACGCCAAATCAGGCCCGAGCGAGTCCATCAACCCGCTCCATCCCTGCTTCCTCGTTTATGTCCTCGACGACGGCAATGTCCGCTTTGGATTCGCGCACCCGAAGCAGATCCTTGACATCTACCGCATTCTTTGCTCCGGTAAGGGTGAGCCTTACACCCAGCTTTGCAACCTTTTCGACCAGCAGACCAACCACGGTAGCGACATGGAGGCTTATGACAAGCTTCTCCGGAAAGCCGTGGAATCCCTTGCCGCGACATTCCGCAAGCGCGCTGCTGCTGGCCTCCAATCCGGTCGCGGCTTCGTCTTGCCCAAGGAACAGGACCAGGTTCAGGAGAAGACCGATCTCGAACTCATCACTTGGCTCGTAATCAAAGAGGGGGCATGAAGATCTCAATACCAAAAGGAATGACTCCTGCTATCCAGGTCTCGATCAAGGATTTGTCCAGCCTTTATCAACGGGTCCGGGAGATTCTTGAATCAGCCCGCTTTGGCTTGGCACGCACCGTCAACACCACCCAGGTTGTCGCCAACTGGCTGATCGGACGGGAGATCATCCAAGAGGAACAGTCGGGTACCAGACGAGCTAAGTATGGTAGTCGGCTGCTGGATGGGTTGTCCAGTCGGCTCAAAGCGGACTTTGGCGAAGGCTACTCCGTTCAAAACCTTCGTTATATGCGCCAGTTCCATTTGGAATACCCTCATTTGTTGGACCAAACCGTAATTCGCCACACAGCGAGTGGCAAATCGAAGCACGGGAGTCCTGCCCATGTCGTAATTCGCCACACAGCGTGTGGCGAATTAGCCGCGCAGATGCGGATGAGTCATACTAGGGGTGATGATTCTTGGTCGCCAGGACTTCTCCACCTGAATCTGGCGTGGTCGCTTTATCGGCACCTGCTTAAAGTCGAAGCCCTCGACGCCCGCGCCTTCTACGAGATCGAGGCGATCAAAAATAACTGGTCCGCCCGTGAACTGGAGCGCCAAATCAATAGCCTTCTCTTCGCACGTCTCGCTAGGAGTAAAGACAAGGCCGGTCTCCTGAAACTCGCCACGAAGGGACAGGAAATCGCTACGGCAGGAGATGTTTTCAAAGATCCCGTGGTGATCGAATTCCTCGGCCTACCGGAGTCGGCCCGTCTGGTGGAATCGGATTTGGAACAAGCGCTAATCACCAATCTGCAAACTTTTTTGCTCGAACTCGGCAAGGGCTTCGCCTTTGTCTCCCGGCAGGAGCGAATGACCCTCGATGGCGACCATTTCTATATTGACCTCGTTTTCTACCACACTGTTTTGAAGTGCCACGTTTTGATCGATCTCAAGGTAGGCAAGCTCACCCACGGCGACCTCGGCCAAATGCAGCTCTATGTGAATTACTTCGACCAGAAACGCCGCACTTCAGGCGACAACCCTACGCTCGGCCTGATCCTCTGCACCGACAAAAATGAGGCCGTCGTGAAATACCTGCTCGGCCCTGACCAATCGAAGAAGATTTTTACAAGTCGCTACAAACTCCACCTGCCCACGGAAGCCGAACTTGTCACGGAGCTGAAACGGGAAGCCCAAGCCCTGAAATAAATTTATGCCCGCTGTAATTGATCGCAGCATTGTCACCAACGGCCTCGCTGAACTCCAGCGTCATCCTCTCAAGGAAGGCGCGCGCCGTCTGCTGGACGCGCTCGGCTACCGTTCCGACCGCACCCTGGCCGGGCCTGATTCCTCACCGCGATCCTTTCTGGATCTGTTTTTGGCTTCCAGCGCTGAGAGCAAATTCGACCAAAGCAAAGCCATGGTTTCGGAGTGGAAAACGGCCGATTTTCTATTCCAGATCACGGATCTAGAACTCAGCTCCCAACTCAGCCTTTTCGCCGACCCATCGGTCAAAAAAAGCCTCCTGCAATCTTACGTTTTCATTGCCATCGAGTTGAAGGGGGGCGACTACGCGCGTGGCAAGTTCTCGGCCATCACCCGCCAGATCAATCGGATTTTCCCCATGCCTGTCATGGTGCTCTTCAAGCATCAGGGCCACCTCACCATCGCTGTTATCAACCGGCGAAGGAATCAGCGCGACGAAAACAAGGACGTTCTCGGCAAGGTGACGCTTATCCGAGGGATCGATTACACACAACCCCATACTGGGCATCTTGACATCCTCGCTTCGCTGGCGTTTTCGAATCTCGTCCACCCGCAGAAGAAGCCCATCAATGACTTCGACACTCTGCACGCTGCCTGGGAGAAGATTCTCAACATCGAACTGCTAAACGAGCGCTTCTACCGCGAAGTGGCCAACTGGTATTTCTGGGCGCTTCCCCAGGTGGATTTTCCCGCCGACCTTGAACCGGACTCGGACAAACGCCGCGCCACCGGCCTTATCCGTCTACTCACCCGCCTCATCTTCTGCTGGTTCCTCAAGGAGAAGGGACTCATTTCGGGGAAGCTTTTCGACCAGACCGACGTGGAGCGTATCCTCAAAGACCTCGACGACGACAGTTCCTCCTACTATCAAGCCATCCTCCAGAACCTCTTTTTTGCCACTCTCAACCAGCGCATGGGCAAAGACGCCAAAGGCCAGCCTTATCGCGCCTTTGCGAAAGATGAAGGCTTAAAAAAAAACCGCGACACCTACGACGTCAACAACCTCTACCGCTACGAGTCACTTTTCCGCGAACCACCGGAAACCGCACTCATCTATTTCGCCGATATTCCCTTCCTCAATGGCGGCCTTTTCGAATGCCTTGATCGCACCGAGGACGTCACTGAAAAGAAGCTCTACCTTGACGGTTTCTCCCGCAACGCCAAGAAGCGCCCCTCCGTCCCGAACCACCTTTTCTTCGGTGGCGAGAAAACCGTCAACCTCGCCGACACTTACGGCGATACCAAGCGCAAGGCCGAGAAAGTCACCGGCCTCATCCACATTCTCAACCGCTACAAGTTCACCATCGCTGAGACCCCCCCCATTGACCAGGAAATCGCCCTTGACCCTGAACTCCTCGGCAAAGTCTTCAAAAACCTCCTTGCCTCCTACAACGAGGAAACAAAAACTACGGCCCGCAAGCAGACAGGCTCCTTTTACACCCCGCGCGCTATCGTGGATTACATGGTGGACGAATCGCTGAAGGCATACTTCACCGGCGCCCTGGTTGAAAAGGCTGGCATGAAGGAAGGTGACGCCCGCGCCAGGCTGGATATTCTCTTCACCTACACGGAGGAAAAGCACACCTTCTCCGTGTCAGAGGTTGCCTGCCTTATTGCCGCCATTGATGCCCTGAAACTCCTCGACCCTGCCTGCGGCTCCGGCGCCTTTCCTATGGGGGCCCTTCACAAGCTCGTTTACATCCTTGGCAAGTTGGATCACGACAATGAGCGGTGGAAGCAGACCCAGATCGCTAAGCTCGACTCTGTTTCCATGCGCGAGGAGTTGGAGTGCGCCTTTCGGGAAAACAACGATGATTACGGGCGCAAGCTTTACCTTATCGAGAATTGCCTTTACGGCGTGGATATTCAGCCGATTGCCATCCAGATAACCAAGCTGCGGTTTTTCATTTCGCTTGTTTGCGACCAGAAGACGAATCGCAGCAAGAAGGACAACCATGGGATTCGGCCGTTGCCGAATTTGGAAACCAAGTTTGTCGCCGCTAATACTCTTATCGGGATGCCCGCGATGGAGCTGGCTCTGCTTATCAATCCACGCTTGGGTCAAATCGAGAGGGAAATCGAATCTCTCTACCACAGCCATTTTTCTATCCAGTGCCGAGATCAGAAGCTTGTTCTCCAGCGCAAGGGGAAAGCCCTTCGCATGGAGATTGCCGTCATACTCACCCAAAACGGCATGCCTTCGGCGAAGTCAAAACACATCGCCAAGTGGGATCCTTTTGATCCGCAATCCCGCGCCGACTTCTTCGATCCCCACTGGATGTTTAGCCTTCACGCGGGCCAAACCATCCGCCGCTCTGCCACCAGGCTCGCTGGCGGATTCAGCGCCCAGATGGAAGATGAACTTACTCCGCAGGTAGAGAGAAATTCCGGCTTCGACATCGTCATCGGCAACCCACCCTACGTTCGTGCCGATGAGCAGAGCGAATGGAACCAAACGCAGCGGCAACAAATTCTCGCCAGCAAACAATACGAGACGCTCTGGGAGAAGTGGGACCTCTATATCCCCTTTATCGAACGCTCCTACAAACTGCTCCGCCCCGGCGGTGTTAGCACCATGATTGTGTCCGACGCCTTCTGCCATTCCAAATACGCGCAGAAGGCGCAGAACTGGTTTCTCCAGCACGCCCGCATTCTCCGCCTCGACTTCTGTGGCGAGGTGAAAATTTTCGCCGCCGCCGTTCGCAACGTCATCACCTTCTTCCAGCGCGCCGAAGGCATAAAGTGGAAGCCTGAACGGCACTTTCATCGAGAGATTTTCGGGGAGGTCACAGAGCTGCCCAGCGATGAACAGGCCATGCTGACGTATCGTGCATTTTTTCCCGAGGACGGCATAGCAAAAGTCTTCGCCTGCGAATTGCTCCTGCTGGATTCAATCTGCTACATCAGCGTCGGCATGGTTGCCCATGCCGACGAGAAGGTGGCGAAAGGACAGTTCCAGTTGGAAGACTTGGTCTCCCAGACAAAAGACGCGAATCACCTAAAGCCGTTCGTTGAAGGAAAGCATCTTGAACGCTGGCTGCCCGTAGAACAGCGTTGGTTGGAGTGGGGCACATCGCGCTCGCCAGCTCTCCTTCGTCGCCAAACGTTCGAGGAACTCTACACGGTACCGGAGAAGATCATTTCTGTAGATATGTCCGCTGGCACTGAGAGGCTGCGCGTCGCCTATGACAACGCCCAGCTTTTCCACAATCACTCCGCCTAGTCGTTCGTCCCGTGGCACTCACTGCACGACGTCTGCAACAATTCGCTGAAAAAGGCCGCTCGCTACCGTGGCGAAAAGCCGCCGCGCCTCGACCTGCCGAAGCGCGAGGAACTGGAAGCCACCAGCCGCCGCTTCGCCGTGAAATACCTGCTCGGGGTAATGAACTCCGCCAGCGCCCGCGACTTCCTCCGCGCGAACCGCCGCAGCAACATTCACCTCTACCCCGACGACTGGAAAAAACTCCCCATTCCTGACGTGTCCTCTGATCAACAACAACCCATCGTCAATTTGGTCGAACAAATCCTCACTCTCAAACAAGCAAACGCCACCACCGACCTTACCGCGCTTGAAACGAAACTCGACGCCGCGGTTGGCGCTCTCTATGGCCAGACGCATCCCACGTCATGAATTCGTCTCTGCTCAGCATCCGCAACTTCAGACTCTTTACCCAAGCTGTCCTGCCTTGACGGGACGCAGCATGGCCTCTAATATGGCTGTGGCTCCAAGGAAGGAGAAATTGGAAGCGCCCACAGGCTTCGAGGGGTTCGCCACCCAAACCTTGTTCAAGGTCGATCCCGGGCGTATTGCGATGAGCAAGTCCGACCTGAAGGCCATCCAGCGCGAGCGCAAAAATGTCGAAAGATCCTTGCGCCGCAACATGCCCATTGATAACTCCATGCAGAAGGAGCTAGAGGAACTGCGGCTGCTCCTCAGCGGCGGGAACTGACGGTGAGCCATCTTGCGGCCGCGAGATTGGAGGCATGGGGCGGGCCGGCGGCCTGAAGGGGCCGAGGTAGGAAATGGGGCGGTGGATTGATTGTCGCGAGGGCAGGTTTTCTTTTTACGAGCTTGCCGAGGAGTACGGGCATAACCTGCCGCTGAAACGCTTCCTTACGCTGTTTCGCAGGGAGGGGGCGGTGCAGTATGTGCATGAGCGGGATCTCGCCTACGACGAGGAAGACCTCCAGGAAACGGAGGACGTGAGATCCTGCCTCGAACGCGAACCGCAGTCCCGCACGGATTTCTTTCCCAGGACCGAAGTCGGGGTCCATCGCCTTGCTTTTCGCAACGGGTCGGGGCGCTTGTTAGGTGAAGTCACGCTGCTGCGCAATCCCTTTCGCGTTGGGGGTGCGAGATCATGGCGTATCAAGGATAGTTTCCTCGCCATCCCGAAAAAGCCCATCAACAACCACGTGGTTTGTCCAGCCCAGCGCGTCGTTTCCGCCGGGGGCGTCCGTCAAACTCTGAGCGGCATTCCCTTTGTAGAGAAGAACCGCGTCAACATCATGTGTGCGCACGCGACTGTGCGCGTGCTGTTCGAGTTGCTTGGGATGGATAAAATCACCTGGCGTGAAATTAATGCCAAGGCTGGAATTACAGATCCTCGCGGGGGCGGGCTCCGCATTGGGGAGATGCAAATGGTCTTTGAAAAAATGGGGGTCTGGTTTGGCCACCGACCCGTTAAAGATCTACGGGACGGTGATTTCAATTCAGCCCTCTATTCCATCATCGAGTCCCGCAAGCCAGGTTTCATTGTGTTTTGCACCGAGAAGGGTGGCCTACACGTTGTGCCGGTCTTCGGTCACACTGTGAATTATGACATCTGGTCGCCCATCGGAGAACATCATTACCGGAAAGATACACCTTACTTTTTGTCGAGCGATTTCTTGTCGAGCTATCTCGTCAACGACGATAACCTGGGGCCTTATTTCTGTATGCATCGCTACGCATTTTCAGCCCCCTTGCGTTTCCTTCCGGATGCGGCTGCCCATAAGAGGGCTGAGGGATATAGCGCCACCATTATCGGCGGCGCAGCGAAATTCAGGGAGCCCTCCCTGCTTCATGCCGAGCAGTTGAACCGCAACATTCATGGCCGGCTGAAAACCCTCGCGCCACGGGCAACGGATTCCCCGTGGCTCAAACGCCTACGCGCAGCCATTCGGGGCACGGTTCCCGAGCGTCCGGTGTACCGGACCATGCGCCTCGGGAGCGAGGAGTGTCTGTCTGTCCTGATCCAGCCCTCAAAATCGGGGGTGGGCCTGCCCTCACGCATCGCCAGAATCCTTTCGCAAGGCCGACTGCTACCGCAAGGTTCCTGCTGGCTCACGGAGATATCCCTGAACGAGCTTTTCTGCGGTAACCGTTGTAAGGTCGGCGACATGATCTACGAGTACGAGGACGAGCCGGGCGCTCCTGATATCCTCGTTCACCTCATCCGCCTGCCGGGATTGCTGCTGGCCCGTTCCTCTGGTGGAATGGTCGAAATTCCCATTCCGGCCCAGGACTACTGGCCGCTATGGCGCACATGAGCCCTGTCCCCGGTGTCTTCGACATATTGAGAAGGGATTCCGCTATACTGCGATGGGATGTCAATGAGTTGCGGGGAGGCCTGTTGTCCGGCGCCATCTTCCTGGTGCGCTACTCCGAAATCGGCTTCATGGGCGGCGACCGCCCGGCCCTGGGGCGCTTTCTCCGGTCCAGGGGCGACCCCGCGCGCGCGGATCGGCTGGGGCAGGCCTGCGCCCAAGCCTTGGACGGCCAACCCATCGTCTGGGAAAGGCTGGCCATCCTCGCTGTATGGCGGAGGAGCTGAGCTAGTGACCCACGGCGGGCCACTAGAATGCTGGTTATGAGAACACGCGGAACCGGAGCCCACCCCCACCTTTCCATCAAGACCTTTGGGGAGCTGCGCGCTGCGGGAATTCGCACGCAGTCCGTGCGCGAGGAATTGCGCGCCAATCTGTTGGGAATGCTGCAACGCGGAGAGGCGCTTTTTCCCGGCATCATCGGCTACGAAAAAACCGTGGTGCCCGCCTTGGTGAACGCCGTGCTCTCGCGCCATGATATCCTGTTGCTGGGGTTGCGCGGTCAGGCCAAGACGCGCTTGCTGCGCCAGTTGGCGCAATTCCTCGACGAGTGGATTCCCGCCGTGGCTGGTTCGCCGTTGAATGAGGACCCATTCGCGCCCATCCTGCCCGCCACGCGCCGGCTTCTGGAGGAATGTGGCGAAGATACGCCCATCGCCTGGATCTCCCGGGAACGGCGTTTCAACGAAAAGCTCGCCACTCCGGACGTGAGCATGGCAGACCTCATCGGCGATATTGACCCCATTCGCGCGTCGCGCGAAAAGCTGGACCTCAGCGACGAGCGCGCCATCCACTTCGGCATCGTCCCGCGCACCAACCGCGGGCTGTTCCTGGTGAACGAGCTGCCGGACTTGCAGGCGCGCATCCAGGTGGGGCTGCTCAATATCCTGGAAGAGCGGGACTTGCAGATCCGCGGTTTCCCCCTGCGCCTGCCGCTCGACATGCTCATGCTGTTCACGGCCAATCCCGAGGATTACACCAATCGCGGCCGCATCATCACGCCGCTCAAGGACCGCATCGCCAGCCAAATCGTCACCCATTACCCGCGCAGCCTGGAGGTGGCGCTGGCCATCACCGCTCAGGAGGCCGATGCGCGCCGCAGCCTCGAAGTGCG
>JAHFOS010000177.1 GCA_023261545.1 bacterium | reverse complement strand
TGCTCACCAACCCCACTATGGGCGGCATCATGGCGAGCTACGCCAGCCTCGGCGATATCATCCTGGCCGAGCCCAAGGCGCTCATCGGCTTCACGGGACCGCGCGTCATCAAGCAGACCACCCAGGAAGAACTCCCGGATCATTTCCAGGAGTCCGAATTCCTGCTCGAACACGGCCACATTGACCGCATCGTGCGCCGCGCCGACACCAAGGCGCTGCTCGCCAGCTTCATCGAATACTGCGACCGCGACGACGGCGCCAAGGGCAAGGCCGCCAAGAAGCCGGCGAAGAAAGAGGAGAAGGCATGAGCGATCCCGATCTGATGCAGAAAGTCATATCGCTCGCCAAGCGCCGCGGCTTCGTTTTCCAGAGTTCGGAGATCTATGGCGGGCTCAAGAGCTGCTACGACTACGGCCCCATGGGCGCCGAGCTCAAACGCAACATCATGGCGGAGTGGTGGCGCTCCATGGTTTACGAGCGCGAGGACATCGTCGGCCTGGATGCCAGCATCATCATGCACCCCAAGGTGTGGCAGGCCTCGGGACACGTGGCCAACTTCTCCGATCCCCTGGTGGACTGCCTCGCCTGCCGCGTGCGCTTCCGCGCCGACAAGGCCCCTAAGGTGGAAAAGGGCTCGGAAGTCGCCTATAAGAAAGAGGGCAAAGCGCTGCGCGCCACGGCCAACCGTAGCTATGTCTGCCCCGCCTGCGGCAGCCCCGAACTTTCCGAGGAGCGCCGCTTCAACCTGATGTTCCGCACCTTTTTAGGCCCGGTGGACCCGGTGGGAGCCTTGGCCGACAAGCTCGCGGGTCGCAGCCTTTCAGCCCAGGAGATCCGCGAAATAGCGGAGGGCGAGCTTGCTCCCGCCACCGTGTACCTGCGGCCCGAGACCGCCCAGGCCATGTTCGTGCAGTTCGAGAACGTGCAGCAATCGCTTTCCCTCAAGGTGCCCTTCGGCATCGCCCAGCAGGGGCGCTCCTTCCGCAACGAGGTGACGGTGGAGCACTTCATCTTCCGCAGTTGCGAATTCGAGCAGATGGAGATGGAGTTCTTCGTGAAGCCCGGCACCCAGAAGGAATGGCTGGCCTACTGGACGGAGCAGCGCCTCGGCTGGTACCGACGTTTCTCCAACCGCCCCGAGGATTTCCGCCTGCGCCAGCACGCCAAAGACGAGCTCGCCCACTATGCCGAGGACTGCTACGACGTGGAGTACCGCTACCCCTGGGGCTACGATGAACTCGAAGGCATCGCCAGCCGCACCGATTACGACCTCAAGCAGCACGCGAAGTTCAGCGGCAAGGACCTGAGCTACTTCGACCCGGCGGAGACCGACCCCGCCACCGGCAAGGTCGGGCGCCGCTATGTCCCCTACGTCATCGAACCCGCCGCCGGCGCCACGCGTGCGCTCCTGGTGTATCTGCTGGACGCTTACTGCGAGGAACAGGGCCAGGACGCCAAGGGCGAGGCCAAGACGCGCGTGCTCTTGAAGCTCCACCCGCGCCTCGCGCCCATCAAGGTCGCGGTGCTGCCGCTGGTGCGCAAGGACGGCATGCCCGAGGCGGCGCGCGCCATCGTGAGCGAGTTCCTCAAGTCCGGCGTCAAGGCCAAGTACGACGACAACACCGCCATCGGCAAGCGCTACGCGCGCCACGACGAGGTCGGCACCCCCTGGTGCCTCACGGTGGACGGCCAGACGCTCCAGGACGGCACCGTGACCCTGCGCGATCGCGATACCACTGCCCAGCGGCGCATCAAGGTGGCCGAGGCGCGCCAGACGATCCAGGATTTGTTGAACCGCGCTGGATGAGGTGGTCCCTGAAAGCGATGGCTCAAGCAGATCCCCCTCTCCCGAAGGGAGAGGGGGATCCGACAATGCCTGAGCCGTTACTCCCGAAAAAGTCCCGCGCGCAGGCATGAGTCAACGCGCCCTCATCACGGGGATCACCGGGCAGGACGGCTCGTACCTCGCGGATCTGCTGCTGGAGAAGGGCTACGAAGTCCATGGCATCGTGCGCCGCGTTTCCTTCGAGGATCCCGAACACCGGCTGTGGCGCATCCGTCATCTGCTGGGAAAATTGCGCCTCCATTTCGGCGCCGTCGAGGATTTCCCCAGTCTGTACAGCATCGTCGAGGAGGTGCAGCCCCAGGAGCTCTACCACCTCGCGGCCCAGAGCTTCGTGAGTTACGCCTTCGAGGAGGATTACAATACCATCAACACCAACATCCTGGGCGCGCAGTTCGTGCTTTCCGCCCTGGCGAAAAAAGCCCCGGGTTGCCGCTTCTATTTTTCGGGAACCAGCGAGATGTTCGGCGCGCCGCGCACCAGCCCGCAGGACGAGGAGACGGCGTTCCTGCCGCGCTCCGCCTACGGCATCTCCAAGCTGGCGGGCTTCCACCTGACGCGGAACTACCGGGATGCTTACGGCCTGCACGCTTCGAGCGGCATCCTCTTCAACCACGAGTCCCCCCGCCGCGGGTACGAATTCGTCACCCGCAAGATAACGTCGGCGGCCGCGAAAATCAAGCTCGGGCTCGAACGCAAGCTGGAGCTCGGCAACCTGGAGGCGCGCCGGGACTGGGGGCACGCGCGCGAATACGTCGTTGCCATGTGGCAAATGCTGCAACAGGACGCGCCCGATGATTACGTCGTCGCCTCGGGGGCTACGCACACGGTGCGCGAGTTCCTCGACGTCGCTTTTTCCCACCTGGGGCTGGATTACCACGAGCACGTGGAGGTCAACCCCAAGCTTTTCCGCGAGCCCGAAAAGCACGTGCTGCAAGGCGACTGCGCCAAAGCCCGCTCCAAAATGGGCTGGCAACCCCGCTGCCGCTTCGAGGACCTGGTGCGCGAAATGGTCGAGAGCGACCTGGACCTCTACCGCAAAAAGGTCCAGTTCATGGGAAACGTAAGGAGCGCGCCATGAAATTCCCGCCGTTTTCGCCAGCGGTTGGGACATCCTTCGCATCCATAATCGTGGATCTCAAAAAGCTCTGATCGGTCGCGGCATGGCATCCATAGTAATTATTGATACTGAAAAGGATCTATGATGCCGCCCTCCCTCGGCATTGGCGATCTGCTATGGCTAACGTTCAGAAAGCGCTGGATGATCATGGCGGGGATCACGACCCTAAGCGTTCTGCTATCGGCTTTTCACCAGTTTTTCATCGCCAAGAACGTTTATCGCAGCGAGGCCACCGTGATGCTGACGGGCAAGTCGGGCGGAGCCTCGCCTCAATTCGGCCAGCTCGCCAGCTTCATCGGATTGGCCCAGTCGTCCGGGGACAATATGCTCGAGCTGGTGGTTCAGAGCCGGATCTTCCTTGAAAAAATCGCTCTCAAGATGGGTCTCCCGGAAAAACAGAATGGCTCACTCGGCGAGGCTGTCGAGCTCGTGGACGCGCACCTGGACGTCGTCCGCTATCTCAAGAACAGCAGCATGATCTTCAGTTGGGATGACGAGTCCCCCGAGCTTGCCAAGAAGAACCTTGAGATCGTGCTTGAAATGCTGGAGGGCACCATGGCCAACTACGATGAGAGCAGCAAAACGCATCAGCTGCAATTCCTGGAGCAACGTGTTCGCGAGTCGCGCGCCGAGTTGGACGAGGCGGAGGCTCGATTGGAGGCCTTCCGGCGGGAAAACCATGGACTGGAAATCGAAGGCCAGGTCTCCGCGGCCGTCGGCTTGTTGCAGCAATTGCGGACCGAATTACAGAAGAAGCGCGTCGAACTGGAGGTTTTGCAAAAATTCGTTTCCGAAAACGACTCGCAGGTCCATCATCTGTCCTCTGAAATCCACGAGCTCGAAACCGCCGTTCATAATCTCGCCATGGGAGGCGCTACAGCCAAGGCGGGTTCCTCGGACTATTTGAAACCGCTCACGGAGTTGCCCTCCTTGGGGACCCAGTACACGAAACTGCTCCGTGAAAGCCAGACCAAGCAGAAGATCTATGGTTTGCTCGTGGAGCAGTTGGAATTATCGCGCCTCGAACAACACAAAAAAGACGGGGGCTATAAGGTGATCGATCCGCCCAGCCTGCCCATTCGCAGGATTTTGCCGCGCAGGAGAGAGATGATTTCATTGTCCGCGTTGGTGTCACTTGCGCTGACTTTTTTGGTCTGTTATCACCTTGAGGGCTATGCCGCCGGCAGACAGGGCCCTCAAGAGGCGTCCTAGCCTTTTCCGCAGCGGATTGGGCGACAACCTCGTCATCAAGGTGGGCGCGGCTGGGGACGTGCTGAGGACGACCCCCATCCTGCACGTCCTGCAAGGACCCGTTGATTGGGTCACGGATCGCGCGCATAAAGAATTGGTGCCGCGCCACCCCAAGATCCGCTCCATCACGGAGATCGACGAGGCGCCGGAGTCGTTATCTTCCCGGGACTACGACCTGGTCCTCTCGCTGGACGATGAACACAAGCCGGCGCGGCTGGCAAGCCTGGTCAAGGCCAAGAGGGTCGTCGGCGCCCACCTCGAAAAAGGCCAGGTGGCCTATACCGCAGAGGCCAGACCTTGGTTCGACATGGGACTCCTTTCGAGGCTTGGTAAAAGTAAAGCCGACCAGCTCAAGTTGGAGAACCGCAAAACCTATCAGCAAATCTTGTTCGGCATGCTGGGACATGAGTTCCATGGGGAGCCCTATGTGATCGACCGGCCACAAGGGGGTCCGTCGCCCGATCCCAGGCGCGTCGGCTTCGAACTGCGCTCGGGTGAACGATGGCCTTCCAAGCGCTGGAATGGTTTCGATGACCTCGAACGGCTCTTGCGAAAGAGCGGTTTTAACGTGGTCCGTTTTGAAAAGCGTTCCACCATGGGCGAATTCATCCGGGACGTCTCCGCGTGCGGCTGTGTCGTCAGCGGAGACACGCTCGCTCTCCATATCGCGTTGGCACTCGGGATAGGCGTCGTCGGGATCTTCATCTGCACAAGTCCGTGGGAGGTGCATGACTACGGACTGATGAGGAGGATCGTGTCCCCGCGGCTCGCCGAGGCTTTTTATCGCACCGCGTATATGCCCGAGGCTGTTGGGGCCATTTCCGTCCAGGAGGTGTTCTCGGAACTGATGAGCTTGATGGCGGTTCGCGGCCCGCGCACGTCATGAAGATCCTCCTTATCGGAGAGCTGATGCGCGCCAAGAACACCGGAGGCAGTCCCGTCACCAATCACGAGCTGGCCATGCATTGGTCGGCCAAGCCCGGGGTTGACCTGGTCTGCCTTTCCCCGATTTTCAGCGGTGACGGCGATCCTGTCGTGAGCTCCCAGTATCGCTGTGCATTCCTCAAGACGCGACATTGGCGTTCGAAAGGTTTCGGCGACCTTGGGGCCATGCGATCTTTCGTCCGCTCCGTGCATCGTCATCTCGACGCGCAACCTTGGAAACCGGATATCGTCTATGCTGACGATTTTCCTGGTATCGTCAATGCCCTGTCATCGAGGTTTCCCTGCGTCTTATCGCTGCATGGCAGCTCTTATTGTCCTTTTCCCACCTTGGCGAGGAACTTCCTTTCCCACCCGTACTCGTCCCTTTGCGGGATGGTCCAAAACATGGTGTTGCCGGATGCCTTGAGGCGATGCCGGGCTATTATTATTAATTCTGACTTCTCTAGGAGCCGGCTCATCAAGGACTACCCTGAACTCCTTGCGGAGGATCGCATTGTCGTGTTGCCGCGCGGCATCAACTTTAAAAGCGTGATCTGCCCACTTTCCAGGGATGAAGCGCGTGCCCTTGTGGCGAACAAGTTTGGCCTTCCCAGCGATGTCGTTCTGCTAAGTTTCATCGGCGGCATTGCCGGTCACAAGGGACAGCGGCGGCTCATTGGCATCTTTCCGGGTATCCTGGCAAAGCACCCGACGGCGCGCCTGTTGCTTCCAGGAAAACATCTGGAGGACGCCGCAGCGTGTTTGAACTTGATTCGGGAATTGAAACTGGAGCACAAGGTGATCCTGCCGGGCACTATCTCCGAAGAGGTGCGCGCGGCCCTTTACAGGGCCAGTGATATCTACGTCTCCGCATCGGTGGAGGGGTTTGGCCAGAACCAGGTTGAAGCCATGAGTCAAGGGCTGCCCTTGGTGGCCCTGGACGTTGGAGCCGTGCATGAGCTGTTCGAGCATGGCCGCCAGGGTTATCTGGCCAAGGACATGGATCATTTCCTGCAACTGACCCTTCAGCTCCTCCAGGAACCTGAGACCAGGGAGCGGATGGGAAAATTGGCCGCCGAACACGCCCTCCAATATCCGTGGAGCCGCATGGCGGAGGGCGCCTACCGTGTTTTCGAAAGGGTCTTGGGGTCGTGAAACGTCTCAGGAGGTACCAGCTTAAGTATGATTACTCTTCCTACCAAGGTATGTTCCTGCCTTATTTTCTGGGGACGAAGGGGCTCGTGCTTGACATTGGATGCCATGACGGCTACTTCCTAGAAGCCTGCAGGCAAGAGGGGATCTCCGCCATCGGGTTTGATATCGATCCGGTCCACGTCCAATGCTGCCTTGACAAGGGGTTGAGGGCCGTCTGCGCCGACCTGCGCGCCATGTGGGAACAGGTGCCGGGCTCTTTCTCAGGTATTTTTGCCTCGCATATCGTCGAGCACCTTGCGCCGTCTGAGCTCAAAGATTTCATTCACGAGCTGTCCCAGCGCATCGCCCAGGGCGGCGTCGTTGCCATTGCCACTCCCAACCCAGCCAACCTGGCGGTCATTGGCATCGACTTCTGGAACGACATCTCCCATGTGCGGCCCTACCCCGAGGAGGTATTGAGGAGCCTGTTGATCCGGGAAGGCTTTGAAATTATCGAATCCGGGGAGGTCCCGGTCTTTTTCAACACCTTGCCCGCCATGCTGTTGCACATCATCCGCTGGCCGCTCCTGAGGTTTCTAGGAATTCATCGGCACATGCGACGTGGTGACACTTTCATTGTCGCGCGTCGATCGGGAGCGGCCCTGGGGTCGCCTTAATGCAAGTCGAGGCTCACTGAAAACCTTATCGTGAGTTTTGCCGCGAAGCGACGGGTCATGTTGGCCTATGGGGCCAGCCTGCCCTTCCTCCACCTGGCTCGCGGCATGGAGCATTTCGACACCGGTGGCTATGGTGAGTATTGGTATGTGTGGCTGGGCCTGGGGGTGTTTTTCCTCCTGCAGCCGGAATACCTCCGGTACCTCATGAAATTGCAGCCAGGTCCCGTGTTGAGCGGAATCCTGATATGCGGTTGCTGCGTCCTCATCAGCATCAGGACGTCCGATGACCGGCAGTTGGCGCTGATGATCGGGCTCAGAAACTTCATCCTGTCATCTTTTTTGGTGGCCGCCCCAATCGCCTTCATGTGCAGGACGGACCTCAATCCGCTCCGGTTTTTGATGTACGGAGGGGCGCTGTCGAGCCCCTTGGTCGTCGCGGCGAACCTCGCTCATGGGCAGACGGATTTCCTGCAAATGGATGTCCTCGATTACAACTTTGGGATGCACAAAATCGTGCTGGTGCAAATCTACGTCTTTGCGTTCCTATGCACGTCCTTCGTTTGGCTGAACACGAAATCCCTGGTGGTGGGATGTCCGTGCCTGCTTTTGATGGGCGGCTATGTGAGCCTGACCCTGCTATCGAGGGGGCGCGCGGCGTTCATCCAGATCATCCTCCTCGTGGCGGGAATACTGCTGTTTTCGGCGCGCGCCGGGTTGTTGTGGGGTTGCCTGCGCAGGCTTTTCGTCCAGGTGATGCTGCTGGCGATGCTTTTCATGGCGTGGATAACCTGCAATCCCAATTCAAAAATATCGAATGACCCGTATGTTGAGCTCACGATTCTCGCAGTCAAAAACATCGATTTCTACGAGTTCTTATTGACGAACAGGGATGCAACCCTGGCGGATGCCAGTAGCGGACACGTCACCCTGGCCAGGATAGGCATTGAAACCTTGGGTTATTTCATCCGTGAACATCCGCTGCGCATTATTTTCGGTACCGGTCCGGGCACGGCCCCGGCTGAAATGGGCGACTACATCCGTTTTGCCAAACTGGATTACTTCAAGAACAGGAAGGAAGACCACATGAACCCTCATGACGCCCAGATCCACGCGCACAACCTCTATCTGGAGTGGGCCCTGGAGTTGGGCCTGGCGGGGTTGTTGGGATTGTCGTGCATCCTCTATGGATTCTGGAGGGATCTGGTTTTGACATGGAAGCGCGTCGCCGCCGCCAAGAGATCGTCATCCCTGGAGTGCCCCATGCTCCTGAAGATCGTTTTGCACGCCATGATACTGAGCTTCTTCTGCGCATCCCTGTCTCAGCGGATCGTCGGAACGTATGCGACCTATTTTATCATTCTGATCGTCGCCTTCCTGCATTTGAACCCCTCTTTCTCTGGGAGCGAGGACGCGCCGCTGGCGTAAACTGGGCCCAACGCGCGTTTCTTGGTTCCCTTGACAGACGCTTCTTTCAGCCAACATCGTTTCCGCATGATGCGCGGGAGGAAGAGATGGGCGGTTGTGACCGTGCTGATCTCGTCCTTGCTCGCGGTCCTACTTGCCGAGGTGGTGCTCCAGATTCGCTTGGTCTATAGGAGTTCGCTGCTCAAGGAGGAGGGAGCCCTGCTGC
>JAHFOS010000176.1 GCA_023261545.1 bacterium | reverse complement strand
TCTTCGTAGAGGATGGCGGTGAGAAAGGCTTGTTCCGAAAAGCTGGAACTCGGGGGAATGTTGACTTCGATGACGCCGGGATCGGGGGAAACTTTGAGGCAGCGCAGGCGCTCGTCGGCGGGTGGAGCATAGCCTTCCACGATAACCGGAAGATCCAGGGAAGAGGCGGCCTGCTCCACGACGGCCACCAGGCCCAGGAAAGACTCCAGACTGGGTAAGGGCGGCAGGAAAACGCAAAGGTGTCCCGAGCGCGGCTCCACGCACAAGGCCGACCGCAAGGCCCCCGGCGCAAGGAGCGCGGACGCCGCGCCGTGCGAAGGCGCGGGCGCGTTCGGCGGCAACTGTCGCGGCTCGGGCAGCGGCGGCTTGGGGGCGTAAGCGCAGGGCACGGAAAGGCCGAGCCCCAGGCCGAGTCCGAGGCTGTCGAGCGGCAGGCGGTAGCCCAGGGGCGAATCCCCGGGCACCAGCAGCAGGCGCCCGCGGCGAAAGGTCCAGCGCTGGCTGCGGAAGTTCCTTGCGGATTCATCGAAGCACAGCGGGATGGCGTAGCCCGCCACCTGGCCCAGCCCCCGTTCCAGCAGGCGCAGCAGGCGGCGGCGCTCTTCGCTATCGCTCAGATCGCGCGCGTGGAGGTCCACGTCATCCGGCAGGCGCCCCTCCTGCCAGAGCTGGTGATAGGCGTCCTCGTAGGCGGGGTGGAGGCACTCGGCCCCGAGTCCCAGCACGCGCAGGAGCGCGCGCGCCAAAGCCTGCGCTTCATCCGCATGCGCCACTCCACCCTGGCATTCCCGGGCCAGGAGCCGCGGATTGTGCCAGACGGGATGCCCGTCAGTGCGCCAGTAACAGGCGATGTTCCAGCGCGGCAGGCTTTCCCCCGGATACCATTTGCCCTGGCCGTGGTGCAGCAGGGCCCCGAAACTGAGCTTGTCCCGCAAGCGCAGGATGAGGTCCTCGGCCAGGGTTTTCTTGGTGGGCCCGAAGGCATCGCAGTTCCACTCGGGGGCGTCCGGATCACTGGCGGAAATGAAGGTGGGTTCGCCCCCGCAGGTGAGCGCTATTCCGTTGGATTGCAGGTTCGCGTCCACTTGTTCACCCGTAGCCGCGATATGGGCCCACACCTCGTCGCTGTAGGGCCGTGTGGGTCGCGGGGTCTCGCTCCAGCGCGTGAGCTGCATGTCGAAGCTGAACTCCACTTCGCACTTGTCGGTGGCGCCGCTGATGGGAGCCGCCCCTCCGGGGGACGGGGAGCAGGCGAGCGGCAAGTGGCCTTCGCCCGCGAGCAGCCCCGAGGTGGGGTCGAATCCCACCCAACCCGCCCCGGGGAGGAACACCTCCACCCAGGCGTGCAGATCCGCGAAGTCGCGCTCCGGCCCCGCCGGCCCTTCCACCGGCTTCAGATCCGGCTTGAGCTGGAGCACGTAGCCCGAGACGAAGCGGGCGGCGAACCCGAGGTGGCGCGCGATTTGCACCAGCAGCCAGGCGCTGTCGCGGCAAGAGCCGCTGGCCAACCGCAGCGTTTCTTCCGGGGTCTGCACGCCGCTTTCCATGCGGATGATGTAGCGGATATCCGCGGACACCTTGCGGTTGAGGTCCACCAGCATGTCAATGGTGCGCCGTGGCCGCACGTCAACCTCCTTCAAATAAGCGGAGAGGAGCGGGCCGCGCAGAGGCGGCTCCAGGTAGGGCAGCAGCTCCTTGCCGAGGCCCGGGGCATAGATGAAGGGGTACTCCTGGGCCTCTTTGTCGAGGAAGAAGTCGAAGGGGTTCTGGGTGATGAGTTCGGCGATGAGGTCCACGCTGATGCTCAGCGAGCGGGTCTTTTTGGGGAAGACCAGGCGCGCCAGGAAATTTCCGAAGGGGTCCTGCTGCCAGTGGATGAAATGCTCGCGCGGTTCCGCCTGGAAAGAGTAGCTGCGGATGGGCGTGCGGCAATGCGGGGCGGGGCGCAGGCGCACCACCTGGGGCGAAAGCGCTATTTCGCGGTCATAGGCGTAGCGGGTGCGATGGGTGAGAGCGATGGTGACGGCCATGGATTTCAGGGGCCTTGAAAAATTCCCCTGGGGCTATTATGCGGGGGACGCTGTTTTTCCAGGGCTCAAAGGGGGGTTTTCCCGTGGCCTTCGAAGGTTACCAGCCTCCCGGCTGTTACGATGAGATGTTCGCCGCGGACGGAAGTCCGCGCGCGGATTGGGGCGACCTCCACCGCCGCCTGGAGCTGTTCGCGCGCGAGGAACTGCTCACCAAGAAAGCCGCCGCCGAAGCGGCCATGGTGCGCATGGGCATCACCTTCAATGTTTACGGGGACGAGGGCGGGACCGAAAAAATCATCCCCTTCGACATTGTGCCGCGCCTCATCGGCGCCTCCGAGTGGGCCAGTCTTGAGAGCGGCCTTGTCCAGCGCGTCCAGGCTCTCAATGCCTTCGTCGCCGATGTCTATGGTGACCAGAAAATCCTCAAAGACCGCGTCATCCCTTCGGAACTGGTGCTCCGCAGCCCGCATTTCCTCAAGGCTTGCGTGGGGCTGCGGCCGCCCCAGGATATCTGGTGCCACATCAGCGGCATCGACATCGTGAGGGACGGCGATGGCCGCTTCCGGGTGCTGGAGGACAACCTGCGCTGTCCCTCGGGCGTCTCTTATGTGCTCAAGAACCGCTTCATCATGAAGAAGACCCTGCCGCATGTCTTCCAGGACATGCGCGTGGTGCCGGTGGACGACTATCCCGTGAAGCTGCTGGAAATGCTGGCTTATCTGAGCCCGCGCGCGGAACGGCCCGTGGCGGTGCTGCTCACGCCAGGCCGCTACAACTCCGCCTACTTCGAGCATTGCTTCCTGGCGCAGAAAATGGGCATCGGCCTGGTGGAGGGTAGCGACCTGGTGGTGCACGGCGGGGAGGTGTGCATGCGCACCACCTCGGGTTTGGAGCGCGTGGACGTCATCTACCGCCGCATTGACGACGAATTCCTCGATCCCCAGGTTTTTCGCTCCGACTCGCTGTTGGGCGTGGCGGGGCTTTTCGAGGTGTACCGCCGTGGCAAGGTGGCGCTGGTGAACGCGCCGGGCGTGGGCGTGGCCGACAACAAGGCCCTCTACGCTTACGTGCCGGAGATCATCAAATACTACACCGGCGCCGAGCCCATCCTGCCCAACGTCGAGACCTTCCTGGCGCGCTACAAGAAACAGCGCCAGCACATCCTGGAGAACCTGCACAAGCTCGTGGTCAAGGAAGTCTCCGGCTCCGGCGGTTACGGCATGCTCATCGGGCCGCACTCCACGGCCGGGCAGCGCGAGGAGTTCGCGCGTAAAATCGAGCAGCATCCGGAGAGCTATATCGCCCAGCCCACCCTGGCCATCTCCAGCGCCCCCAGCCTCGTGGACGGCGGCTTCGAGCCGCGCCACGTGGACTTGCGCCCCTTCGTGCTCTACGGCAAAGGCATCTACGTGCTGCCCGGCGGGCTCACCCGGGTGGCGCTCAAGAAAGGATCTTTGGTGGTGAACTCCTCCCAGGGCGGCGGCGTCAAGGACACGTGGGTGCTATCGTGAGGACCCAGCGCAGCGGCGAGACATGCTGAGCCGCACGGCCAACGCCATCTACTGGATCGCCCGCTACCTCGAGCGGGCGGAGAACGCCGCGCGCTTCATTGACGTCAACTGCAACCTCTCCCTGGACCTGCCCCCCTGGACGCCGCCGCAATGGCTGCCGCTGGTGATGACCACCGGCGACGACCGCTGGTTCATGAAGAAATACAAGCAGGCCAACGAGGAGAACGTGGTCTCCTTCCTGCTCTTCGACGCGGAGTACGGCAACTCGGTGATCTCCTGCATCGAGCGGGTGCGCGAGCTGGCGCTCACGGTACGCGAGGTCTTCAGCCTGGAAATTTTCGAGGCGATAAACTCTTTTCACTTGCAACTCAAGTCGGCGCGCAAGCAGGCCCGCAAGGAAGCCACTGACCGCTGGCTCGGCGAGACGCGCCGCTTCAGCCACCACTTGAGCGGCTGCATGAACGCCACCATGACCCACGACGAGGCCTGGCACTTCTTCCAGCTCGGCGCCTACCTCGAGCGCGCCGAGAAAACCTCGCGCATCATTGACGTCAAGTATTTCTACCTGTTGCCCTCGCCGGAGTACGTGGACTCGGCCCTCGACAACCTGCACTACTACTCGCTGCTCAACTCCACCAGCGGCCTCGAAATGTACCTGCGCAAGTGGGGGTTGGTGAATCCCCTGAACGTCATTGATTTCCTCATCCTGGAGCGCAGCTTCCCGCGCGCGGTGCTCTTTTGCGTGCTGCGCGCCATGGAATCCCTGCAAGCCATCACCGGCATGCCCGGCATGAGTTCACCCAACCAAGCGGAGCAACGGCTGGGACTCATCCACGACGACCTGAATTCCGCAAAGGCGGACGCCATCATCGCCAAGGGACTGCACGAGTTCATTGACCACCTGCAATTGGCCATCAACGACGTCCACAGCAGCATCCACGGTTGTTTCTTCGACATCCCCCTGCCGGAGGGAACGGACGGAACCCGGCCAGCGGAACCGCGTGATTCTGCTCATTGACCACTACGACAGTTTCGCCTACAACCTCTACCAGCTTCTGGCCGATGCGCACTCCGTGCGCGTCGTGAGATCGGACGCCATCGGGGTGGCGGAAATCGGCGCTGGGAACTACGAGGCGGTGGTGCTCTCTCCTGGCCCGGGCCGTCCCGAAGAAACGGGCGTCACCCTGTCGTTGCTTTCCGCTTCCTGGGCGGCGCGCCTCCCCGTCATCGGCGTCTGCCTGGGCTTTCAGGCCCTGGGCCTCGCCTGGGGCGGGCGCGTCGGCCCCGCCCCGGAGGTGGTCCATGGCAAGACCCTGAACCTCACGCCCCGTGAGCACGAGCTTTTCGCGGGCCTGTCCCGACCGCTCAAAGTCGGGCGTTACCACTCGCTCGCTGTCGAGGCGGCTTCGCTGCCCCCGGTCGTCGAGTTGCTGGCGGAGCACCAAGGCATGGCCATGATGGCCCTGGACCGCGCGCGACCCTGGGCGGGAATGCAGTTCCACCCCGAATCCTTCCTCACCCCCGAAGGCCCGAAATTGATGCGCCGGCTGCTGGCGTTCTTGGAGAAGCGCGCCCTCGGGGACCGCTAGCCACGCTTCACGGGGTGACCCGCTTCGACCCAGGCGCGGTAGCCGCCATCCATGGAAAGCACGTTGCGGTAGCCCATTTTTTGCAGGTTGTCGGCGACCAGGGCTGAGCGAAAACCGCCACCGCAGTAGAGCACGATTTCGGCGGCGAGGTCAGAGACGCGCACCTCGATATCGCGCTCGATGATGCCTTTGCCGAGGTGTACGGCTTCCGGAAGATGCCCGGCCGCCCACTCGCTTTCCTCGCGCACGTCCACAAGGTGGAAGCGTTCGCCAGCGTCCAACCGGCGCTTGACGGTTTTGACATCGGTCTGGCGGGTGCGCGACTTCGCGTCGTCCACCAGGGTGAGGAAGCGCGGGGAATGTTTCACAGTGTTTCTCCAGAAAAAAGCCTTGCCAAGGCGGCGTTACGGCCTACCATATTTGTTGCCGCCGGGCGTTTTGGGACGCCTATTTTCCTCAGAAAACCAGAAAGGAAAGTGTCTTGAGTCTTTTGGATGCCACGATTGCTAAAATCGCCCCCCTCAATTCCGTGAGGGTGGAGGAGGCGCGCTCGCGCCTTGAGAATCTGGCCATGCCGCATTGGTCGCTGGGGATGCTCATGGACACGGCTCTCGATCTAGCCGGCATCACGGACAGCTTGAAGCCCGCGCTGCAACGCAAGGTCATCGCCATCCTGGTGGGCGATCACGGCGTCGCCGCCGAAGGCGTGAGCAAGTTCCCACGCGAAGTCACGGCCCAGACCGTGCACAACATCGTGCAGGGTGGAGCGGTGGTCTGTGCACTGGCACGGCGCACGGGCGCGCGCCTGGTGGTGGTGGACATGGGGGTGGCGGCCAACCTCGACGACTTGGCCGAAGAAGGCCGCATCATCTCCAAGTCCTGCGGCAAAGGCACGGCCAACATGCTGCTCGGGCCGGCCATGGATCGCGCCACGGCCCAGCGTTCCGTCGAAGCGGGCATCGAACTCGCCCTCGAACTCGGCGCCCAGGCCGACCTGCTCGGCATCGGCGACATGGGCATCGGCAGCACGACTTCAAGCGCCGCGGTCATCGCGACGCTCACGGGCCACCCGGTGAGCGAAATAGCCGGACGCGGCACGGGCATGGACGACAAGCAACTGCGTCACAAAATCCAAATCTTGGAGCGCAGCCTTCAGGTCAACAGCCCCAATGGCGGCGACCCTCTCGATACGCTGGCCAAGGTGGGCGGTTTTGAATTAGGCGGTATTGCCGGGTTCATCCTGGGCGCCGCCGCGCTCAGGAAGCCGGTGGTTTTTGACAGCTTCGTCACGACGGCCGGGGCGCTCCTGGCCCACAAGTTCTGCGAGTTGAGCGTGCAATACCTTATCTCGGCCCACCAGAGCCTGGAGAAAGGCCATCACCTGGCGCTGAAGTTCCTGGGTAAAGACCCGCTGCTGCGCATCAATTCCCATCTTGGCATGGGAAGCGGCTGCGTCCTGGCCCTGGGACTCATTGATTCCGCCGCGTGCTTGCTCAGCGAGGTGGCGACTTTCGAAGAAGCCAATATCCACCGGGCCAAGGCCTGATGCCGAAAAACGGCGGCAGGGGCGGCACTTACGTCACCCCTGCCCCCACCAGCCCCCAAGCTCCAGCCCCCACCCTCCGAGTATCGGCCTTGCGTCCCCCGGCATCGCCTACCAGTTCAGCATCAAGGCCTTGAGTTTTCCGGTGCGCGCGTTGCGAGCAGCGCAGGTCGAACAGATGCGATTGCCGTTGTGCAAGCTATTGAAAGGGCGCGAGCAGCACAGGCATGGCCGCTTGCGCTTGAGCTCCCCATGGCCCATCAAGCTGTAGAAGTAGGCGACCCGGTGTTCTAGGATGAGGTTCATACCCCCCAAGGGAGCAATCCCTGTGCCCGCGCCCCCAGGCCTGTCCGCTATTTTTTGCCGCGACGCTTGAATTGTATGGACTTCTTCGCACAACCCGCGTCAAGGTTGTGAAAAAAAATACCGTTTGCCCCTCGGAAGGCCGGCAAGACTGTACCCGGGTGGCGCACAAGGTGTCCGGCTGGGTACAGTGGCCGTGGGGGAACCATGATCCTGGGACGAGGCAAGGGGAGAGCGAATATCGCGTGCGAAAAGGCCCAAGACTATGATCCGCCGAAGCCCGAATGGGCTTTTTAAACAGGCGCTTACGGCCGGCGGCGGTGGATGGCGCGGCGGCGGCGCGGGGCCTCACGGAGTTTTTCCAGCACTCCGCGGCGCAGTTCGGCGCGCGAGCCCAGGAAGCGGCGCAGGCCTTGGCGGAAGACGAAGCGCTTGCGCAATTCCTCGATTTTCTCCGGCGCAATCTCCCTGAGCGGCCGCAGGTCGCCCGCGCGGCTAGCCGTGGCGCGGTGCTTGGCGAAGATCACCCGCGGCTCCAGCATTTTCCGGAGCTGCGAGCGCATTTCCACCTGGCCGTTCAGCACGCTCACCTCGAAGGGTTCTTCCGACTTTTCGTCGTAGCTGGCGAGGAAGTCCGTGCCTCGTACCCCGGCGACGGCCACCGGGGATCGCACCTCGAAGGTATCGCCGGCTTTCCAGGCGTCCAGCTTGCAGCGCAGCGATCCCAAATCCAGCTTGAGCCCGATTTTAAGGCGTCCCTCGGCCCCCTCCTCGCGGGCGTCAAAGCTCACTTTGGAGGCGGGCAGGATGACGATATCGTTGCCATCCCCCATGGAGACCTCCACGGAAGCCTCCCCTTCGGTCACAATGGTATCGCCGTCGAAAATGCCGTCCTCCGCAGAGAGCATGTGCTCCTCGCCCCCCCGGAACAGGCGCACCACGCCGTCCGCGCGCGCCACCTCCCCGAAGAAGGTCAGTTCGTCTTCGGCCCGAATCGCCACAGTGAGCGCGCCCAGGACCGCCAATAGCATCAGGGTTCGTTTCATGGCCGGCATCTTCCCTGGATCTAAAAGAGATCCAGATCGCCGCCCGGCCCGCAAAAGGCAGATGCGGACACCCACTCATTCCGACTTTCTCCCGGGGGAGAAGGAGAACCGCAGCGACGGAAGTTCGCCATCACGGCGCTGCCGACCACGGCGCGCCCTGGGTGATCCAGCGCCGCAGCAGTTCCTGTTCTTCGGCGGTCAGCGGGTCGCCCTTGGCCGGCATGGCGTCTTCGTCGTCCTCGGGAAGCGCCACTCTTTCGATGGCGAGGCTCAAATCGGCGTGAAAGGGGACGATGGCCGGCCCCTCTTCGCCTCCGCGCATGGCGGCCTCCAGGGAATCCAGCCTGAGCCCGCCCTTGTGCTTGCGGGTACCATGGCACTCGAAGCAACGCTGACGCAACAGGGCGTGCGCGCGCAGGCCCAAATCGGCATCGGAGAGCGTGGCGGCGGAACCCGGGGGGAGCGTCGGTTTAGAGACTGGCCAGGAAAGGTAGTCCCGCCCGTGCACCAACACAGCCCCGTAATGACCGACGGGAACAAGCAGGAGCACCGAGAGCAGAATAATCCAGCGACCCACGGCCAG
>JAHFOS010000175.1 GCA_023261545.1 bacterium | reverse complement strand
CCGGAATGCCACGCGGCGAAAGCCTCCGCCTGGGCGGGCGAAACCAGCCGGTCCTCCCGGCCCAGCGCCGCGATAACCCGCGCTCCCGGGCTAGGGACGGGACGCGGGCCGGGCCGTCCCAAGAGCTCCAGCCCGCGCTCGAATTCCTCGCGGAGTTCAAGGACCCGCTCCGCCGAAAACCAGGGCACCTTGGCGCCGTTGTGTCCCCCAAAAAATTCCAGGGTGCGCAGGGGTTCGTTTTTGAGCGAAAGCAAAAGCACGCGATGCGCCTCGACGCTCACGCGACAGCCCGGGCCCACGAGATCAAGGAAGGGGCTCAAGGCCAGCCAGAACCGTGGGGCGCGGAGCCCCCAAACTTTGGAAAGCAGGGCCCCAGCCCAAGTCCCCATGGACCAGGTCACCAGACCCCAGGGTTCCTCGCGCGGCAGTAAAATCTGGGCAGCTTCCCTACCCTCGAGCAGCGGAAGCTGGCGCTCGTAGGTGAGGCAGCTCACGGGTTTCCCGCACCAGATTTCAGGAGAACGCAGGCAACCCCAACCGGGAAGACAGAGGATCTTCAAGATATTAAATTCCCTCGGAATATTCCAGCGGCACTAACAGTGGCGCATGGGCATGAGAAAATATATTTTCCTCCTGCCCGCAAAGCCTACCGGGCTTTCCGCAACGTGTTCTTGTCGGTGTGATGGAAAATAGCTTCCTGGCCCTTGATCTTGAGCTGCGTGTCTTCTTCGTAACTGAAAGAGTCGTTATCGTGGACCGTCACCGTCAGCTCGTAGCGCACGGTCTTGAATTCCCGGTCGAGGTAAGGATTGGAGGAAATGCCAAAGGTGGCGGAACCCACCTCGGCGGCCAACTTGAAGCTCCGCGCTCCGGCCTCGGCCTTTCCCCCCGCCAGCACGTTCACGCCCCGGGGAACGATGAAGCACCTCATGACCTGCTTTTCCCGCGCGTCCCAGAGCCAGTACCCCACTTCTTCATGGAAGGGGTCGGCCTCGCCGATGCGCCAAGCCGTGGTGGCGTAGCGCAAGCCGTAGAGGGTTTGCGCGTGGTTCTTGACCGGCGCCAGTGGCGTGAAAGACATGCGTTCGCGGAACTTGTTCTTTTCGACGCCGCGATCATCCGCGGGAGCGGTGTCGTCGCCCTTCTCGCCTTGCCAGGTTCCAACCAAGGGGGCTAATGGACCTAGTTTGCCGATGCTGTCGTCGGACATGGCGCAATTCCTCCGCGTCTGGAAGGCAAGGGTGCGGCAGGCTACCGCTGGGCGGGCGAGATCATTTGAGGATAGCCTCCGCCAAGGGCAGGCTCGCCACAATCGTCGTTGTCGCGACAAAGCGGTAGCCAATGTTGTCCACCATGACGCAGAACCCTTCGATGGTGCGGACGCCAAGCAGGGTCATGTCGCCCGGTTGCGCGAAGACGACTTCATCGTTCGTCTCGAAACTCTCGGAGCGAAGAATCGCGTAGCCGACAGGACGGGTGCGCACCGTCTTGTTTGCGGTCATGAACGTCCGCTCACGGCGCGGAGTGATGCCGATGGTCTTCATAATCTCGCCCGGCAACCAAGTCAATTCTGAACCCGTGTCCACCAAGGCTTCCACCGCTGGCGTGATGAGTTCTTCCCGCTTTGGATTCGTGGCGGTGATGCTGACTTTGAACATGCTCATGGTTTATTCTGTCAGTATACGCACATTCAACCTATTCCCATGGTGCGCCGCTTGCCTGACCAGGGAGACCAGGGATTTTCATCCTTGCCTGGGGGATTTTGTGGGGTAGAATGGCTCCGTGCGCCCCATCCGCTACACCCGCCGGCAGCAGGAGGTCCTGAGCTTCATCCGCGACTTCCGCCACCGGCACCTGCGCGGGCCGACGCTAAGGGAAATAGCCCAGCCCTTCGGCGTGGATCACACTTCCGTCCGGGATGTTCTGAACCTGCTGATGGAGCGCGGGCGCCTGCGCCGGGATGAGCGCGGGGATCTGGAGGTCACGGACGCGGAGTTGTTGAGGTCAGCGCCGGCGGGCCGCATTCCCTTCTTCGGCAAGGTTCCCGCGAGCCTTCCGGCGGAGGTTTTTCCCCCGGATCCGGAGTCCGGGGAATGGCTGGAAATCCCGCCCAGGCTTCTCGGCAAGGGCTCCTTCTACGCTGTGGAGGTTTGGGGCTCGTCCATGACGGAGGCGGGCATAGCGGACGGCGACATCGTCATCGTGAGGATTCAGAACACCGCCGAGGACGGCCAGTTCGTGGTGGCGAGCCTGAACGGCGCCGCCACGCTGAAAGAGCTGCGCCGCACGGCCCAGGGGGTGATGCTCATTCCCCGCGGCCCGGGACTGGATCCCATCCTGGTACACGAGGGCGACGGCTTGGAGATCCAGGGCGTCGTCTGGGCCTGGCTGCGCAGGCCACCCGGCAGCCGGGGCTGATCGACCTTGTCCGCGCTCTTGAAACCCGAGGAGGTTTCGTCGCCTCAGATAGTGGGGCTATGCGTGGGGATGAATTGCTTACGCAATGGACGACCCTGCGCCCGTCGCCCGGATTGGCACCCGCGCAGCACATGCCGGAAGCGGAGGTCCTGACCCGCCCCGCGGCGCCATGGCCGAGCCCTGCCCCAAGCTCGCAGCCCACGCGATCTACCGCTGAGGAAGTAGACCGAAGGATGTAGACTGTAGGCCGTAGGAAAAGCAAGACGGCCATGCGCCACACTCTTGCCTTTTGACCTTCAGCCTGAAGCACTTTGCAAGACGCGGCTTCGCGCGCATCCGGTGCGATGTCAAGAAGATTTATGAGGTTGACCCGCTGCGCTGCCCCGCCTGCCCGGGCACGATGCGCATCGTCGCCTTCATCAACGACACAGCCGTCATCTATCGCATCCTCAAACACCTAGACCTGCTCGGCAAGGATCCGCCCATCCTCAGCATTCGGGGGCCGCCGGCAACGGGGACCGGCTGAGTGGCCTTTTGAGGGCGGGGCCACTGCCAGCCACCCTTTCTGAGCCCGAAAATTTTTTCGCCCAGCTTGCGGATTCGGGAGCTTCGCGCCCGCGCGTCCGATTTTGATGGCGCGCTCGGCTTTGGGGAGGCCGGCAGCCTCGGTTTTTACGCGATTTTTGATCCCCCCGCCCGTCCGAGGCGCGGGGATCCCCGCGCCTCGGACGGGCGGGGGGCTGCGCTGCCTTGTTTCAGGTCATCTTGCGCTAAAATCACGATAGTTCTGTGAAGTTCCGTGAATCCAATTTCCTATCGGCTAAACCCTCGGGGTGGAAGCGCCACTAGGCCAGCGGTTCAGCCAGGGTTTTCGTCAAATTCAAAACTGAGAGGGCCTTGGGCATGGTCTGCTGTAGGCTGGTTGTTTTCCGTGAAGGCAGGGAACCAAGGCGAGTGAGGCTACCCTTGCCACAAATCGCTGACGTAATATAATTTGTAATACAAGGAGAAAGGCGGCCCATGACCACATCAGTACGGCTGGATACGGACTTGGCGCGTGAGTTGGAGATCCTGGCCCGCAGGGAGGGATCCACCAAGTCGGCCTTGATCGTGGAGGGGGTGCGGCGCATCCTAGAAGAACGCAGCGCTGGCCTTTCACCCTGGGAGCTTGGCAAGGATCTTTTCGGGCGGCATGCCTCCCCCCACAAGGATCTCGCCCGCAACAGCAAGCGCTATTTCAAGGAGAAAATGCTTGCCAAAGCGCAGCCTCATTGACACGGGCCCGCTGGTGGCGTTGTTCAACCGCAACGACGAATTCCATCGTCGTGCCACGGTATTCCTGCGTGATTTTCGAGGAGTATTCCTCACCACGGTGCCGGTTGTCACTGAAACTGTTTACCTTCTCGACTTTCATCCGGACGCGCAACTGAACTTTCTGCGCTGGCTGGAGAGAGGCGCGCTCCGCGTGGAATGGGCCGGCAAGGAAGACCTGGGTCGCATCATCCAGCTTTTCGAGCGCTACTCCGATCTGCCGATGGACCTCGCCGACGCCTCGCTTGTCGCGCTCGCGGAAAGACTCGACATCCGGGAGATCGCCACCTTCGACAGCGATTTCGAAATCTATCGCGTTCACGGAAAATCGCGCTTTACCAACGTCTTGGCCGGGAAGTGAAGCGACTGTCGAATTCGGGGTCGGACCACGATAAGCCATACCCCAGGGTTCCTCGCGCGGCAGTAAAGTCTGGGCAACTTCCCTACCCTCGATCAGCGGAAGCTGGCGGTCGTAGGTGAGGCAGCTCACGGGTTTCCCGCACCAGGTTTCAGGAGAACGCAAGCAACCCCAACCGGGGGAACAGAGGATTCTCAAGCTATTTAATTCCTTCGGAATTTCCTCGCGGCGCTAACCAGCCAGGTGGCTCACGAAAAGGTTGCGCGCGAACACCGCCACAATCAAGGGCAGGCGCAGCCATGGCCCGATTCCGCGGTTGTAGAGCATGGTGACCTGGCCCTTGTGGCGATTGATGGTCACGAAACCCGAGGATTTGTAGAGCTTGCGCGCCTTCATGTTGGAACGCTGCACGGTGAGCAGCACCAGGCGCGTGGGCGGGACGCCACCCATGACGGTACGGGTGAGGTTCCGGCCATGGCCCTGGCCCTGATGGTCGGCGCGCATCACCATGAAAAACATCCATACCCCATAGCGGGCCCGCACTCCGGCCACCCCAGCGACGCGCCCGTCGCGGCTCCAGAGCAGCCCCAGGATCTTGGACTCGAAAATCTGGTCGAGCGCAAGATGGAAGATATCGAACTCGGGGCCGAGGGAATAGTAGAATCGTTTGACTTCCTCAAAGACCTCTGCCGCGTACGGGGGGCGCACAACGGAAACACGCGCGCCGCTGTTCGCTGCTTCGGGCTCATCATCCCCGGTTTCCCGCGGATCCTCGCTCATTCCTGCCGCTCGCGCCGGGGCGGGGGCTCTTGGACGCCAAAGGCGATGACGAGGTGGTAGGGCTCCACGTCAATGATCATCTTCTCCACTTTCACCGTCCCCCAGGCCTGGACCACGTAGCTCAGGCCGCCTTGGTTGAAGCGGTAAACGCTGCGATCCTCCTGCTTTTCGCTGGCCGCTCCCATGAGCTCGAAGAGCTTGGAGAATTCGAGCTCCTCCGCCATTTCGAGGCGCAACGTCTTCTCACTCACCGCCACCGAGCTGCGGCCCAGGGCGCGAATGAACGCGTAGAGGAAGTCCTCCCCCAAGACCTCGTGCAAGCGCGGCGGCAGGCGGACGGCCGTGATGCGCCCCTCAGCGTCCACATAGAGATCGGCGTTCCAGGGCTGGCGATCCGCGGGACCGCTCTTGGAAAACTCGTAGCGATAATGCCCCTCCGCCACTTTCTCGGTCTTGATCCCCAGCACATATTCAACATCGCTGAGCAGCGCGATGGGATTTTGGACCCGTCCCTCCCAGCCCTCCTTGTCCTTCGCGAAAACCACCGCCGCGCGCGGCGTGCGGAAGTCGTCGAGCGCCCTTGAGAGCCGCAGAAAAATACAGCCCGGCAGCAGGAGCAGGGCCAGAGCGGCGGCGACCGGCAGCGCGCCGCGCCTAAATCTCCACGCGATAGTTGGGGGCTTCTTTGGCAATGACCACATCGTGGGGGTGGCTCTCGCGCAGCGAGGCCGGGCTGATGCGCACGAAGCGCGCCTTGGCGCGCAGCTCTTCGAGGTTGCGCGCGCCGCAGTAACCGAGCCCGGCCCTGAGCCCGCCGGTGAGCTGATGCGCGAAGGGCCCCAGCTCGCCGAGGTAGGGCACGCGCGCCTCGATGCCTTCGGGGACGAGCTTACGGCTGGCAACCCCCTTCTGACCGTAGCGCTCGCCGCTGCCGCGCTCCATGGCGGGCACAGAACCCATGCCGCGGTATTCCTTGAAGGTGCGGCCTTGGTAGTAAACGAGCTCGCCGGGAGCTTCACTGACGCCGGCGAGCAGGCTGCCGATCATCACCGAACTCGCGCCCAGAGCCATGGCCTTGGTCACGTCGCCGCTGTACTTGATGCCGCCATCGGCGATGACCGGCACGTCCTTGGGCCGGGCCGCGGCTGAGACCGTGAGCACGGCCGTGACCTGGGGCACGCCCACGCCGGTGACCACGCGGGTGGTGCAGATGGAGCCCGGTCCGATGCCGACCTTGAGGGCGTCGGCCCCAGCCTCGATGAGCGCCTCGGCGGCATCGCGGGTGGCGATGTTGCCCGCGATCACCTGGACTTTGTAGCGCTTCTTGAATTCACGCAGCGTCTCGATGACCTTGCGGCTGTGCCCGTGAGCCGTGTCAATGCACACGACGTCCACGTGAGCGGCCACGAGCGCCTCGACGCGCTCGTAATCCTCGACGCCCACGGCGGCGCCCACCACCAGCCGGCCCGAGGAGTCGCGATTAGCCAGCGGGAACTCGGTGAGGTTGCGGATGTCCTTCATGGTGATCATGCCGCAGAGTTGCCCGCGGACGTCCACCAGCGGCAGCTTCTCGATTTTCTCGCGGTGCAGGATCTTCTTGGCCTCTTCCAGGGTGGTGCCCGGCGGAGCCGTCACCAGGTGCTCGCGCGTCATGATGCTGCCGACCTTGACGTCCTCGTTCTGCTCAAAGTTCATGTCGCGCGTGGTGAGGATGCCCACGAAACGGCCGTCCTCGATGATGGGAAAGCCGCTGACGCGCGCCTCCTTCATGACGCGCCGCGCCTCGCGCAGCGTGGCGGCGGGGCTGAGGGCGATGGGGTCGGGGATGACGCCGTTGGCGCTGCGCTTCACCTTCTGCACCTCCTTGGCCTGCTTCTCGATTTGCAGGTTCTTGTGGATGATGCCGATGCCGCCCTCGGTAGCGATGGCGATGGCCATCTCCGCCTCGGTGACGGTATCCATGGCCGCCGAGCAGATGGGGATATTGAGGCGGATCTCGCGCGTGAGCCGGGTGCGCACGTCCACCTCGCCCGGCAACACCTCGGAGAAGTTAGGGACGAGCAGGATGTCGTCGTAGGTGAAGGCCACGTCCTCTTGGTAGAGATTCATCATGGTTCTCTCCTCATGTGGCCGCGGCATGCTATGCACGCGCCCCCGCGGACAAGCCGCCCATGGCCGCTCAAGTAGGGGGCCATTGCCAAACTGGAGAAAGCCCTTGCCGCCGCGGCCTCGCGCCCTGAGGCGAATGACCAGAGGCTGGCAAGATATTCACGGCGGTGAACTCGGTTTGTCTCTCACTTGCCGATGCAGAAATTCCTGAAAACGTTGTCGAGCAGGGCCTCGGAGCCGCCTTCCTCGCGTAGCAAGTTGTCGAGCTCCGAAAGCAGCTCGTCTATTTCATAAGCCGCGAGTTCTTCCCGACGTTGGGGTCCCTCCAACAACGGAACCGCGCGGGTGAGCGCCTCTTCAGCCAGGGACAAGGCCCTGAGTTCGAGGGCGCGCCAGGGGGACACCGGCGCGGGCCAATGAACGGCGAAGTCCGCCAGCAGGTTTTTGAGTTCCAGCAGGCCCTCGCCACTGAGCGCACTCACCCACAGGCCCGCCCCCTGGCGCCGACCCTTGGGTACGAGATCGGCTTTGCCATGGAGCGTGAAAACACGCCGCCCTTCGGGCAGGGAGGGGACTCGATAGGCTGCGCCGGGTGTCTGGAGACATAGGTAGGCATCGAAGGCGGCCAGTTTCTCATCCAGGGCCGCGAGGCTCTGAAAGTCGGGACCAGCGCCGGTCTCTTTGGTGCCCGGAGCGTCGTAGAGCAGCAGCCGCTGATCCCCGATGACGAGCGTGTAGGGCACGAGATCGAGGGTGGTGCCCGGCAGCGCGCTCACCAAGGGTTGCGCTCCCGGGATGAGGCTGCGCACCAGGCTGCTCTTGCCGGCGTTGGCGGGTCCCAGCAACAGCACGCGCGGTAGATAGGCCGCGGGCGTCAGCGCGCGCAATTGGCGGCGGCGCGCGTCCACGAAGCTTCGCAGTTCTCCGATCAGGACGGAAAAATCAGCTCCAGAGGCCGCCACGTCCGGTTCTTCGGGAAAATCCACGGCGGCCTCAAGGTACAGGCGCAGGCGCAAGACCCGCTCCTTGAGGTCTTTGAGCAACACGGCTTCTCCGGCGAGGAGACCCAGCGCGGCGCGGCGTTCCTCGCCATCGCGGGCGGCGATGAGTTCGGCCACCGCGGCGGCCTGGGGCAGCGAGATGCGTCCGTGCAGATAGGCCCGGCGCGTGAACTCGCCGGGTGCGGCGGGTCGGATGCCCATGGCGTAGAGGCGTTCGAGCAGGCCACAGGTGAGGGCGGTGTTCGCGGGGTAATGGATCTCCAGCACCGGTTCCAGGGTGTAGGAGCGGCCCGCCGGCATGGTGAGCGCCAGCACGGGAACGTTCAGGATCGCCCCCGCGTTGCCTTCGAGCTTCAGCACCGCGGGCTGAGCCGCCCAGGCCAGCGGGGGGCGGAGGCCCAGGAGCGCTTGCGCCGCCGCGGGGGCCAGCGCGCCGCTCACGCGCACGGCGGCGCGCCGCGGGGAGTGTTCCGCCGTGATGGGTGCGGCGATGGTGTCCGCGGACCCGAGGCGCTCAGCCCTCGCCATCCGGCGCGCAGAGCGTGAGATCGCAGGAGAGGATGCCCTTGGCGCCGAGATCGGCCAGGCGGTCCATGAGCGAGTGCAGTTCCTCGCGGTGGACGGCCACCTCCAGCGCCAGCCAGTTGGGG
>JAHFOS010000174.1 GCA_023261545.1 bacterium | reverse complement strand
GCGGACGTGGATTGGCGCAACGTGAAGGTGCTGGCCGGCGACGCTGCGAGCCCGGTGACGGCAGCCGTGGAGTCGCCGCTGAATATCTACACCAACCTGACGCTGTGGGGCATGGACAACAGGTCCGCGGATCTGACGCGGCCCTACAAGCCGGAGGCCATGCTCAAGAACGGCGCGGGCTACTGGGTGTATAACAAGTCGGGCAGCACGGTGACGCTGCGCATCGAGAAGCCGACGGTGGCGCTGGGCAAAGCGGAAGCCGAGAAGGCCCCGCTCTACAAGCCGGAGGAAAACCTCCCGCCCGAAGCCCCCTCGCTGGTGCAGGATCCATCCTCCGCTTCCGGCGGCGGTGGCGGCGGCGGCTGCTTCCTGACCTGGTGAATCGCTCGCGGGGCGACGCGTGCGTCGCCCCGTTCCTATTTCTGAGGATTCAGGCGATCTCCCTCCAGGGGAAATTTTTTATCTGAAAAGCAGGAAAAAGTGATCAAAAACATGTGTCGGTTACTTTTTCGAGAAGGCCTTAAAGGGCTTTCTTGAGTTTTCCTGCTTACCAGATTCAAATTAATTTTGGCTCATCCGAATAATGCGTACTTTTCAAAAGTTTTCACGCGAGGCCACGATCTGGCAAGATGGAAATCAAATGAAATACCGGGGGGATTTTTCCACGGAGAACACAGATTAACACAGAAAACAACCAATCGTGACTGGCCTCTTTAATCAGTGCCCATCGGTGTAATCTGTGGATAAATCCGAGTTGAGGGCACGGAGCACCGGGAAAAAACTGGGAGGAGGCACCACTAGGGGTACGCATTATTCGGATGAGCCCTAATTTTTAGTATTTTGGGCCGGCTGAGCTTACCAGCCGGAGGCTGCTCCTATTTGCCAGACTTGCGCAGCAGGCGCGCCAGCGCTAGTCGGGCCTCCTCGTGACGCGGGTTGGCTTCCGTGGCGGCCAGGTAGTGCCGTCGCGCTTCCTCGCTGTTGCCGGTGGCCTCCAGGCTGCGCGCAAAATTGTAATGCAAAAAATCCGAGCGCGGATAGGCCGCGACGGCGATGCGGTAGTGCTCCAGGCTCGCGGCGTGCCTTTCCAAATCGCTGAGGGCGTGCGCGAGGACGCCTTCCACTTGCGGAGACGCGGCGGGGGCGGCGTAGCGAATTGAAAAATAGCGGCGCGCCTCCTCCATCCGGCCCAGTTGCACGCACAACCGGCCCGCTTCGTGGGCGTTTTCCAGCTCTTTGGGCTCCAGGCGCAACAGGCGCTCCAGGATTTCCAGGGCCGGTTCCAGTTGGCCGGATTTTTCGCGCGCGCGCCATAATTTCCGCAGGGGATCGGGGTCGGAGGCGTCGAGCCGCGAGGTTTCTTCAAGGTCGGAGATGGCCTCCGGCCCGCGGCCCAGGGCCTCCAGGATGGCGGCGCGGTTGTAGCGGGCCTTGGCATAGCGTGGTTCTATTTCCAGCGCGCGCCCGGAAGCCTCCAGCGCCTCCTCCAGCCGTCCGGCCTTGAAGTGGACGGCCGCCGCCTTGTTCCAAAGGCTGGCGCCGTGTTCTGAAAACGCGGCGGCCAGAAGGTAACAGCCCAGGGCCTGCTCGGACTCACCCTGGCCCAGCAGCCCATCGCCCACGGCCTCCGCGGCGGCGGCGGACTGGCGGATACGGGACTCCAATTTGCCGAAGTCCTCGCGAAACGATGGCGCGCTGGCCAGGAAGCGCAGCTCCGCGCCATGCCGCCGGTACATCTCTCCCAGGGCGCGGTAGTCTTGATGCGCGGCAAACGTTTGCAGCGATTGCAAGGCGGCCCAGGCCAGGAAACGGTTGGCCAGGGAGTCCGGCGCGCCGAGCTTGTCCTGGGTGAAGAGCAGCAAGGTGCCCGGCGCCGCGCCCGCGGGCACCTCCCGCGTCAGCAACAGGGTGAAGCGATCCAGGGCCAGCGGGTGCCAGCCTTTATTCAATAGACCGCGGATGGTTTTATACTCGTAGAGCGACAGCACCGCGGCGGGGAAACCCTCCTTTTCGATGAACGACAGGGAGTCGTCGGCGTAGTAGCGCTGCAAAAAAGAGGCCGGGTAGAGCACCGTCCTGCCGTCCAGCACCACCTTCGGGGAGCCGTTCCAGCGCCACATCAGGTAGCCGCCCAGGCTGTAGCTGTTGAAAATAGTCCGCCCGGGACAGGCGCGCGTGGCCATTTCCGGAATGGCGGCGCTGAAGAATGGCTCTTTTCCGCGACCCATCTCGTAGCCCACGAATCCGGTCCAGCGGTCCAGGCGGTCTTGGGCCAAATAAACGGCCTGCAGAGCGAAGGCGAGCAGGATGAAGACCCAGGCCACAGCCGCGCTGGCTTTTACTAGCGGGGAGGGGCGCGGCGGCTCAGGGGAAGAGCGCGGGGGGCGCAGCGCGAGTTCGAGGCCCATGAAGGGCAGCGCCACGCAAAAACTGAAGGCCGTGGTGCGCAGATAGCCCAGGGCGATGTAGGCGGAGAAGATCCCCGGCAGCAGCAGGCTCCAGGGCTTGCGCCGGCGGCGCAGGCCCAGCAGATAAACGACGTAGATGGCGGTAAAGGGCAGCAGCACGCGCACCAGCAGCAGGTTGAAGCGGTCGAAGGGCGAGGCGTATTCGGCGACATAGTTCTCGTCGCCGCCGCGAAACAGGATGCGGAAGCTGTTTTTGAAGCCGCGCCAGGCGGGAGCTTCGGTTTGGTCGGCGGAGGATTTCTCGGCGGAGACCGGCAGGGGAACAGCTGTCGCGCTTTTGCTTCCGGGGTCCAGCGCCGCCGTCATGCGCCCCGCGAAGTGCATGGGCCAGACCGCGCTCACGATGAAGTAGCTCAGGACCACGACGGCGGCGAGCGACCAAAGGCGGCGCCGCTCCGCGCCGAGGTCAGTCAGTTCGAGGGTCCCGAACGCTGGGAAGAAGAACCGTTGCCATAGGTAGGGTCGTCCCGCACCAGTGCCCGCCAGTGCCTCAGCCGCGGTAAGGTGCCAAGGATGCCGCCGCCCCGCGCCGCCGCCCGTCAGCGCCTCCAGGCCGGCCCCCGCGGCCAGCAGCGCCAGCAGGAAGAAGCCCAGCATGGCACTGCCGTGCATGCAGCTCCAGAGCAGCAGCAGCACGGGGAAGAGCCAGATCAGCCCCCAACGACCGCCGCGGAGCAGGAAGGCCCACAGGCTCACCATGGCGGCGCAGAACGGCAGGGCGAAAATCTGGTTCTTGATGAGATAGAATTCGATCATGCCCAGGATGATCGCGAAACCGCCGAGCAGGGTCCAGACGTTCCGGGCCCCGCCGCAGGCATAGATGAAGGCGGCGAGGCTGGAAAGGATAATGGCGCAGCGAAACCCCTGGAGGGCCGCTTCGCCGCCCAGGTTGTGCAAAGAGTACAGCACCAGGTCGCCGAGCAGCGTGTTCGCCACGAAACTCTGGGCTTGCGCTGAAGCCGATGCGTAAGCGCTGTAGGCCTCCGGCGCGGGGAAGACCCCGTGCGCCAGCCAGTGCCGCGCGTGGGTCAGGTGCCACCACAGGTCGTAGTCATTGATGGTCGCCAAGGCATGGGGCGCGGCAAAGGAGCATAGAAGCGCCCAGAAAACCGGCGCGGGAATGCTTCGCAACAGCAGGGGTCGCGCGGGAGCGTTCGGTGGCGCTGGCCGCGCCGCGCCGCCGCGCGGCCCTCCGTCCGGAGGGCTCAGGACTCCACCGGACACACGCTGGAATGGAGGATGCGGTGGTAGTGGCCCTCAAGGCTCATGAGCTCATCGTGACGGCCCACCTCGACGACGGCGCCCTGGTGCAGCACGTAGATGCGCTGGGCGCGCTCCAGCAGGGCGGGGCGGTGGGCCGCCACCAGGAGCGTCTTGCGACCGGCGAGTTGCTCCAGGGCCTGCTGCAATCCGCGCTCGGTGGCGGGATCGAGGGAGCCGCTGACCTCATCCAGGAGCAGGAGCGGGGGATCGTGGTAGAGGGCGCGCGCCAGGGACAGACGCTGGCGCTCGCCGCCCGAGAGCCGCGCCCCGCGGGCGCCGAGCCGCGTGTTCAGGCCCTCGGGCAGGGTCGTCAGCACGGGGGCGAACTGCGCGGCGGCCATGGCGCTCCGCACCTTGTCCATGTTCGGGGCCTTGTCATCGCAGACGATGTTGGCAAGCACGCTGTCGTCGAAGAGGAAGGGGTCCTGTCCCACGAAGCCGATTTGCCGGCATAGGCTTTCGCGGTCGTAGTCGGCGATATCGCGGCCATCCAGCAGCACCTGCCCTTGCCGGGGTCGGAGCAATCCCATGGCCAGCAGCAGCAGCGTGCTCTTTCCGGCTCCCGAGCTGCCCACCACGGCGGTGAAGCCATCGCGCTGCGCCACCAGGCTCGCGCCGCGCAGCACCTCATCGCCACGGGGGTAGGCGAAGCTCACCGCGCGAAACTCCAGCTCCGGCGCGCGGGCGGAGTTCAGGGCGATGGCGCCGGACTGCGGCGGAGTCGCCTCGCAGAGATGCTGCAGCGCCAGGGCGGAGGGCTCAGTCTGCACCAGCTCCAGCCAGGCGGAGTTGAAGCTGCGGGCCTGATAGGAGATGCGCGACATGATGAGCAGCAGCACCGCCACCTCGGCCAGGCTGAGCTTGAGGCTCAGGCCGTAGATCACTCCCAGCACGGCGCAGGCGGTGGTGGTGAGGTGGATGAAGTAGGGGAGCAGGTGTTGCGCCAGTCCGGCCCGCAGCCAGTGGGTGACCGTGGGCTCCACGGCGTGGCGCGCCCGGCGCACGCGCCAGGCTTCGAGCCCCATGGATTGCAGCACCAGGATGCCGGAAACGCTTTCCGCCGTGAAATGGGCATGATCACGCTCTGCCGCCATGAAACTCTCGGCGCGCCGCCGCGCATGGCGCACCAGGAACAGGCTGAGGCCGCTCACGCCCATACCCGCCGCGAGCACCACAACGGTAAAGGGCACGCTGATGGCCAGCATGGCGGCGAGCCCGCCCAGGGCCAACAGGCCGCCCGCGGTCGCTTTGAAAAGCGCCTCCAGGGAGGCCGCCACCTTGCGCGCCTCCTCGCCGAGCAGCGATACAGCGGCGGCGGCGTGGAGTTCGAGGAAAGCGGGGTAGGGGCGGCGCAGCAGTTTTTCGTGCAGCAGGACGCGCAGATCGCGCAGGCAGCCCGCGCTGAGGAATTGCCCGGCGGCCAGAGCCGCGAACTGCACGCTGTAACCGAGGCTCAACACCAGCGCCATGAATCCCACGACTTCGCCCAGGCCTGGTTCGAGGTGCAGCCGGTGCGCCAGAGCCATGAAGATCCTGTGGAAAGGTCCCGCGGAGCGGCCCTCGCCGAAGAAATCGAGCACGGGCAGGAAGAGCCCCAGCCCCAGGTTGATGGCCATCGAGGAGGCCACGAACAGCAGCAGGCAGAGGACCGCCACGCCCCAACGCGGTGCCAGCAGACGGGCGAACCAGGAGAAAAGGTTGCGCATCCACGGCCATTCTAACGTTGAAGGCGCGGGCGAAATCCAAGCGTCAGGGCTTTTTTAACGCGGCAAGTCACATGCCTCATTTTTCAAAGAAGAAAATGCGTAAGGCACTAATTTTTAGCATTTCTTGGTGTCTTGTTGGCAAAACTCTTTGCCGTCTTTGTGTTATCATTGTGTCAAAATCCCACTAGCCTGGCGAGCAGGCGCGGCGAGGTCGCCAGATCCTGGCGCTCGCCGTGCATAAAGAACACCACACTGCCAACAATGAAGGCCTGGGTCAGCACCAGGCTGGCCAAACGCCAGGGTTGGCCGTTGCGCCAACCTTGGGGTCGGCCCATGCGGCGCGTCCAGGAGACCTGGTCCAATGCAAAGATTCCGGTGCGCAACGGAACCGGATGTCCAGCGGCGGGGCCGGCGCCAGCAGACTCAGGGCTTGAGAAACCCAGGCGCAGGGGATGGCCGTGGTCGCGCAGGTCGCGTTTGATGAGCTCGCGCTTGAGGCACAAGACATAACCGCCGCGGAAACCACTGCCGAAGCGGGCGACCACGGCGAACTGCTCTTCCAGGCACATGGCGCTGAGGGTCAGCATTTTCACCGCCACCGGCCGGCCCAGGGCCGTGCCCAGGCGGGTCTCACACTCGGAGTGCACCGGCATGGCGCAACGCAAATCAGAGGCGCCGACCAGCGCCCACACCTCGGCTTCCGCCGGGGGGCCGCGCAAAATCTGGACGGTGGTGTAAGCGCATTCATCCGTGGAGTCGCGCATCCAGGTGGCCATGGGGCTATTTCGGACCGCGGACTCGGTCACCCGCCAGGCGATGGCGCCGAGGATGGAGGCGCAGGTCGCCAAGGCGATGAGCAGGGCCGGCATGGACGGCTGGAGCAGTCCGTCGCGGAACTCCGGCCACCATGATTTCACCGAAGTTAGAAGCGTAACCTGTGCAGACATGCAGGGGCGTTATGCCAACAGGAACGCCAGCCGAAAAAAACAGGAGCAACTGAGATTTTAGCCTGTATTGGGGTGCAACAAGCCACCAGGCATGGTCAAAAATTTTGGCTCATCCGAGGAATGCGTACCTCTGGCGAAGTCCTCTCCCCAGTTTTTTCCCAATGCTCAGGGTTCTCAACTCGGATTTATCCACAGATTACACCGATGGGCACTGATAAAGAGACCAGCCCTGATTGATTATTTTCTGTGTTAATCTGTGTCCTCTGTGGAAAAATCCCCCCGGTATTGCGATGGGGTTCCCACCATGCCAGTTCGTGGTTCCGTGTGAAAACTCTTGAAAAGTACGCATTATTCGGATGAGCCAAAATTTTTATGCTCATGCGATTCGCACTCGTGATTTGTGATTTTATTCACAACCCCGTCCGGGCTGTTGCGCCGAGATGGGTCATGGACATAATGCTGCGTGCGAAAAAGGCAACTTCATTGCCCGAGGATGCTATTTCTCGGTTTTCAAGTTCGGCGTTTAGACCGGACAGGGCGGAGCCTTTTCGCTTGAATAGCAGCTTACTAGAGGTCTAGTCATGGCATTCACCCGTGGTTCGTTGGCGTTCCTAGCGCGAAGTCTGTTTGCCTTGAATGGAGGCCGAAGACTGGCCGCCGGGCTGGTCCTGGCGGCACTGGCAGGGAAGGCCTGGGCGGCGGGTGAGGCGGTGAGTGTGACGAAGAGTCTTGCTTTCAGCCCGCCGACGAGCGTCTTTCAGGGAAGCAGCGGGGTGGAGATGCTGGAGTTCGTGCTGACGACGCCGGCCGGCACGGCCAACATGTCGGCCATCACCGTTGATGTGAGCACGGGGCCGGGGAGCAATATTGCCTCGGCCGGTCTCTACAACGTGACGGCGGGTGGAAATCTCCTCGCTACCTCAACAGGTGGCGGCAATTCTCTGACTTTTACTTTTAGCAGCAATGCGCAGGGAGCGACGGTCATTGGTTCAGGCAATACGATCATGGCGGTTTACATCAACGTGTCCACCTCAGCCTCGGGCCCCTTGGGCCTGCGCCTGTTGCCTGCCAATGTTTTTACAGCACAAGGGCCTGGCACCGGTCCCGGACCCATCGAGACCGGCACTGTGGTTGTGAATCCTGTGAGCGTCCTTACGCAGGATTCTTCATTCATACAGCCCACCAGCGTGTCTTCGGGGACGAATGGAGTAGCCGTCATGAGGTTTTTCGCCAGTTCTTCGTCCAATGTCGCCATCACCTCCATTCCCATCAGCATTTTATCAGGCAATGGCCTTCTTGACTTTGTGAATGCCTACCTCGTCAACGTGACCACTTCGCCCACATTGATTCGCGCGACTAGCCCGGGCGCGACCTCTATTAATTTCTCGGCCTTCAACGTCAACGTTTCGACTCCGCCGACGACCTTTGAAGTCAAGGTGGACGTCCGATCTTCGGGCACCACTTCGGGCTTTCAGTTAGGGTTGACGCCATCTAGTGTCAGCAATGCAAATGGCACCATGGGGTCTGGCAGCTTCTTTTTCACCAACTTCATTTCCATCAGCGGCGGCAACACCACCAGCGGCAACAGCTTCAGCAGTCCCCCCCCAGCCGTGGATGTGGTGCTGAACTCCGCCTTCACCCCGCCGTTTGCCTTGCTTCCGAGTTCCACCGCCAATAAGGTCCTCTCCATCCAGGTTTCAACTTCTGGAACGGCCACCCTGACGCAGATCCGTGCGGGAGTCATCGGATCCTCCGGAGATATAACGGCTTATAAATTAAGGACGCCCAGCACATTAGTGAATGGGGCTTTGGGTACGGACGGCAGAGAGGTCACCTTCAACCTTTCGGAACCCATTTCCTCCACGCCCAAGACCTTCGACCTGGAAGTGGATGTTTCCACCTCGGCGGAGGGAGGCTCCATCTCCTTTAATCTGGACCCCGAACATCAAATTTCGACATCTTCGCCTTCCGGTTCAGGCCTCGGTAACGATGTCGTCTCGACCCTCAATATCCGGCCCGCTGGACCTTCGCCCGCAGCGGTCCAGATCAAGCCGCGCAGCCCCTTTACCCCGGTCTTTCGCCTTAATTCCGGAACTATCAACAACGATGTCCTCGCCATCGAGGCCTCCACCACGGCTTCCGGAGTCGTGTTGCAGTACATCACGGCCTATGTGGATGCCGATTTCGAGACGGCTTGGCCGGAAGATATTACCGGCCTGCAGCTCGTCTCGTCCAGCGGCAATATCTTGAGTCCCGTCGCCGGCATCGGCACCCCCAATCCGG
>JAHFOS010000035.1 GCA_023261545.1 bacterium | reverse complement strand
CACCTCTTCGGGCCAGCGCCTACTCCTGGAGATCACCAAGAAGCAGCGCGAGCTGCTCAAGGCCATGGGGGTCCCCATGCCCTCATGATGTAGCTATGATCGGCCTGTAGATTTCAGGGCGGGACTGCAAGGAACTCCATCCGACCGGCCGATGTGGCAGGATGCCACGAGGCTGACAGCGCGGGTCGAAAAATCCTCGTTTTGAGCGGCATTTCGCGCTGCGGCCGGCGTCATGTTGAGCCAAGGCGCGATACGGCGGGCACGGGGTTGGGGGATTAGGATTAGTGCCCTTTGCTGGCCTTCATGGGTTTACGGTTTTTCTTTAAGATTCAATGATAGTGCCGTATTAAATCTGTAATCGCCCGAATAACCCACATGTCTCAAAACTTCAATCCAATCATTTTTGGAAAGAATCGTGCATCCCAACAACGTCCAGTAGCGGAAGAGACGAAAATCTTCTTCCGTTTCGTAGGCACCGAGAGTGATAAAGCCCTTCCCCTTACCAACTCGCCCAATCTCCTTCAGACATCGGATCGCATCGGTCAGATTGAGGGAGTAGACGGGGCCGATCGCGATCACACAATCAAACTCATGATCTTCGAAAGGGATTTCGGTAAACGATGCCTTACGGATCAACGGTTTGACGGACGGCATCGCTGTCTCGATCGCATAATCAGAGACTTCAACACCCCGGACCTTCATTTGAGGGTGGAGGGTGCGCAGGTCGTTTAGAAGGAAACCCTTGTCGCAGCCGATCTGCAGAACCGAAGAGCGTTCATTGAGGCCATATTCATGGCAAATATTTTTTGCGATTGGGATCCACCGGCCGTCATACTTGAGGCCCCCATAACCGCTGTTCCGATCACCGTCGTAAAATTCCCTTCCACGATCACTCGCGATGATCCGGTGATGAATTGTTCGGATCTTGGGGTGAACGAGCCTCGGCTCCTTTGGCTCTGGGTATCCCTTGAGGAGATCAAATTCTCGCATTTTTAAAAATCTTCCGAATTTTTGGGGAGTGCCTGAGATCCCTGAAAGAGGGGATGACTTCATCGGCCTCACTCAAGGCGCGAGGCTCGACAGTCGAACAAATTGCCATGCAATAAATCCCCGCCTTTTTGGCTGATGTGACCCCCAAGGGGGCATTCTCAACGGCGATACATTCTTCGGGTTTGAGGTTTAGCTTCTCCGCTCCCTTAAGGTACGGGTCAGGATACGGTTTCCCTCGCTTGAATTCGTCCCCAGTCACCAAGGCATTGAACTGGCCCAAGAAGGTGGCAGGGGTCGACTGCGTGAGCTGATCGAGATGTCCTGCCGTGACGATCCCCATTCGAACATCCGTTTTTTTGAGATCAGCGACAAGTCGTTTCACGTCAGGGTAGAACTTGAGATTGATGTTGTCCACGTAGCACTGTTTCTTTTTTTGGACAATCTCACCCAACTTCGGACCTAATGAGGGGTGCTCCTGGATGAAGAGTGCCGCCAATTCATGCGGTCCCATTCCCTCAAGGGGATAATAATCCTCTGCCCGAATCCGGATCCCGTAGGCTGCCATCGTCAACTTCCAGGCAAGATAGTGCTCTTTCATCGTGTCGGCGAGAGTCCCATCAAAATCAAAAAGGATTCCACGAAAGGGCGGACTCACAATCCTCGGTTCACTTCGGCGATCACTTCCTTCATCCAGGGGCCGAGGTGTTTGTAATGAGGAGAGGTGACGATCCGTCCATCATTAACGAACGGGGCATCGACATATTTCCCTCCGGCATTGCGAATGTCATCCTTGATGCTGTAGTAGCCGGACATCTTTCGCCCCTTCACGAGATTCGCCGAGATGAGCATCTGGGTGCCGTGGCAAATGCTCGCAATCACCTTGCCCGCAGCATGAAAATCGGCAATGAACTTTAGGAATCCCTCATCTTGCCGGACGTACTCCATGCATTTGGCGCCACCAGGGACGACCAACAGAAGGTAATCCTGGATTCTCGCTTCACTGAATTTCTTGGTCGGGGTCACCTTCACGCCGATCGCTCCGAACACTTCGGTATCTCCCTTTACGACAACATCCACCTCATACCCCTCTTCCTGAAGACGATAGTAGGGGTAGGTGAACTCGTGATCTTGAACGAGCTTTCCGGTTAGTATGAGCGCTTTTCTTGGCATAGGTTTTCTCCTTTGTAACAGTCCAACGATTACCGCCTTTTCACGTTTTGTTGACGATACTCAAATTTTTCTCAACCTCTTTCGGATCCAAAAATGGAAAACTATCCTCGAGGAGCGTCGGCTTCATGGTCCCGTCCGGATTTCTGCGATTGATGGCTTTCGGGGCCTGAAGCTGGTTGTGGTCCATCATCAGTTCACAGAGGACCGGGCCGTCCGTGCTGATGACCTCTTCGATCCTCTTTTTGAGTCCCTCGTGTGAATTCAGACGCACCCCTTTAAAACCATGCGCCTCTGCGAGCTTCATAAAGTCAGGGAACGAAATCCCCGAATCGGCGGTGCTCCCCATCAGACGTCCTTCAAACCCAAGCTCTTGGGTTTGTTTGATTGTGAGGTAACCCCCATTATTAAAGACGAAAACCTTGACGGGCAACTTGTGGTGCATGATGGTTGCTAATTCCTGGATCGTCATGAGGAGCCCGCCTTCCCCGCCAAGACAGATAGTGCGTTTCTTTCCATTTCCAAAACAGGCCCCGACGGCCGCGGGGAGTCCCCAACCCATCGAGGCGAGACCACCATTTGTAAAAACCCGCTGTCCCTTTTTGATCCGAAACGCCTGATGGGTATTTTGAAAGGCAAACCCCATATCGGTGACGACGACATCTTCGGGCGTCAGTGCCTCGGATAAGAGATCGATGAAGTGGTAGGAGTTAACACTCCCGGCCTGATTCCGATACTCGGGCAATACCACCGGATACTTCTTTTTCCATTTTTGGCACTGGCCCTGCCAGTCGCTCCACTGTTGGGTTGCGATCTTCGTGAGCGAGAGCTGGCGTGAAAGCTCCTGAAGGAATAGTTTGGCATCGGTTTGGACCTTCAGGTGGAGGTTCAGGATATCCTTGTCCAACTCTGCCTGATCGATGTCGACCATCACGATCTTGGCGTTTCGTGCGTAATCTTTCCCATTGTAGCCGGTTTGTGCCAAGCCCAGTCTCGTTCCGATCGCCAGATAAACATCCGAGGTCTGAACGGCGAAGTTAGCCCCCCTCTGCGCAAAGGTTCCGGGTCGCCCGACGTAGAGTTCATGGCTTGAATCAACGCAATCATTCATGTTCCGTGCCGTCACAAAGGGGATTTGATAGCGCTCCACGATCTGAAAGAACTCAGTCTCCGCCCGCGCGATACGCACCCCCTGACCGACATGAACGAGGGGGCGACGAGCCGACTTAAGCAGCCTCACAACCTCGGAAACTTTTTCGACAAGATCCGAGTCTGTTTTGACAACATATTCTGCCGGGTCAAATCCACGAAGTGTGGCCGGATTGATTTTAGAGTTTTGAATATTGCCCGGAATGTCAATCCAGGTCGGCCCGGGCCTTCCGTGAGTTGCGAGGTAAACCGCCTTTTCAAGGTGGTAGCGGATCTCCTGGGCATCTTCCACCATGACGGCGTACTTGGTGATCGGTTTCACGATATCAACAATATTAATTTCTTGGATACCTATGGTTCGTGTGCCGGGATGACGACTGATCGTTTGTCCGAGAAAGACCTGTCCCGAAATGGTGATATGGGGCACATGGTCAAGCCAAGAGCCGGCAACTCCGGTCACGGCGTTGGTTCCACCGGGACCTGTGGTGACGAGTGTGACCCCCAGGCCATTGCGGACACGCGCATACGCCTCGGTTGCCATCGAGGCGGCCTGCTCGTGGTGACAGGCGACATATTTCATTTTTTTGGCTTGAGCGAGGGCATCACAAAGGAAGATTGAGCCTCCCCCCGAGACGGTAAATACATGCTCCACCCCTTGGGCCTCAAAAAATTCAATCACATAATCCGCAAGGCGCATCGGTGTCATTCTTCTAATCCTCTTGGACAAGATCGATCAGCATGTTTTGTTTCAAAACTTCGCGGTCAAGCAGCGGATACATATCTTCCAGCGGTTTCGCAACCCATTTTTTGTCGTCCCGGATCGTAAAACCGGGACGAGGAAGCTTGTCCTGGTCGTCTTCAACCAGGACTTCACAGACAGCGGGACCGGTTATTTGAAGCCATTCTCTCAGGACTGCCGGGAGCTGCTCGTTTTGCGTCACCTCAAAGGTGGGAAATCCGAAAACCTTTGCAATCTGTAAAAGAGGGGCGACACCCAACCGGAGTTCGTTGTCCGTTCCAACAAATCTCCCTCCAAAGTAGTCTCGCTGAACATTCCGGATAATCGAATGTCCTTTGCTTTTAAGCATCAAAACCTTGATCGGAAGTCGGTTATCCAAAATGGTCTGGAGTTCATGAATGCTGATCTGGAAACCCCGATCTTCGCAAAGGCAGACGATCTGTCCTCTGTTTCTGGCAACACTGGCGCCAATCGCTCCCGCAACCGCAAACCCTGGCAACTCCAAACCGGTCGAGCTGATCAGGCGTTGACCCGATTTGAATCGGAACCCGAGCAGGGTGTAGATCAATGGGGGGCCGCCATCGGCGACCACCAGCTCATTTTTACCAAGTGCTTCAGCAAGAGTCCGGAGGAGGGGAAGTGGATAAATGGGTCCCTTTTCCTCGGGATCCCGGAACAGTAGCGAGGGGCCGGAGTATGAATTTGGTGGAAATTTTGTTCTCCAGCCGCGGCAGCGTTCCAGCCATGTCGCATAGCGAGGGATATTTTTTATTGATTGGCTCAAGCAAGCCTTGATAAAATCGCCCGCATCCGATTCGATGGCGAGATCCGCATGGATCGTCGGTTTTTGAAGCTCACGCGGATCGATGTCGACGACGACCTTTCGGGCGGCACGGGCAAAGGCAGCGGTGTTGCGTCCGATCAGAGGGATCGCAAGCCTCGACCCGATACTGATGAGGAGGTCGCAGTTCTGGATGATAAAATTGGCGCTTCTTTGGCCATAGGTCCCCGGTCTTCCAAAGAAAAAGGGATGGTCATCGGGAACCAGGTCAGCCCCGCGACGGCTGGTGAGCGCCGGTATTTTTAGAACTTCGATCAGCTTGATGAGATCATCCTCTGCACGCGCGTTGCGGACGCCACTGCCTGCCAGGAGCACCGGTCGCGACGCTTTTTTAAGAAGTTCGAACAGTTGTTGTACCTGCGGAGTGCATTCTCTTCGATTTGACTTAAGCTCGGAGGGATCAAATCCTTTTAGCTCGTCGGCATCGATCTGCATTCCCTGAATATCAATGGGGAGATCGATCCAGACCGGACCTGGCCTCCCTTCTCGGGCGAGACAAATCGCTTTCTCCAAATGGTAGCGAATGCTGAGCGGTTCAACGACCCTAACGGCATATTTTGTGATCGGTCGGATGAGATCGACAATATTAAGAGACTTGTTCCCCAATTGACGGACACACCCATCGGCATCCTGATCGGTTCGGGCCTGTCCTGACAGAATCAGGATCGGTGTCGAATCGACCCAGGCATTCGCCACCCCCGGGAGGCTGTTCGCGGTTGCCGCTCCGGAAGAGACGACGAGGACTCCCAGATCACTTCGAACCTTGGCAAATGCCTCGACCGCGAGACTGGCACTCTTTTCAATCTGAGTGCAAATGAGTGACGATCCCTCGTGGCGACCGATCGAATCGAGGAGGTGGACATTCGCCTCGCCCGGGACCGCAAAGACAGGGTTGAGGTGGCGTTGAGCGAGAAAGGAGGCGATGTAGTCGGAAACCTTGATCACGTGGTCGATTTTTTTGATAATGAGCAGTTCGACCGGTTGAGTGATCGTCAATTTTCCAATTTCTTTCAAACTGATCGTCATGGTGTCACCGACCTGGATGACGGAGGGTCGATCCGGACTTGAGAGCTGACCTCGCAGGAGACAGATCACATCCTCAGAATGGTGCTTGAAGAGTTCCCTCAACCCTTTTTCATCGGCTAATTTTTTGAAGGTCATCGAGCACTGGCCGAATCGCTTCTTTAGATTATGCTGAATATCGAGATTATTGAATGAAATGTAGTTGTAGTTCTGTGTATTGAACGAGTGCTGATCTTCGGTCTCGTACCCCATCCCTTCGCGTCCGTATCTGTCCTTGAGGCGGGCGAGGTCCCGCTTATTGACCGGCGTCTCGATCTCCATCACAAAGGCGCCGTTTTCAGAAAGGGTCGTTGTCTGATGAAAAACTCCTTTGTCAATCAGCAGCCCCTCTCCGGCAGCGCAATCATTTTTTTGGGTTAACATAGAGCAATGAACCTTTCCCTCCAGGACAACGAGCGAGGTTTTTTTATTTGGGTGACAATGCATTGAGGTTTGCGCCCCCGGCTTCAGATAAAGAATCCAGACCGCAATGATCTCATTCGCAAAGATAAGGTACTCGTAACCCCATGGTTTTTTCACAACGACTTTTGAATAATCGTAAAAGTCGTCCTTGATTGACGCGGGGTCAATTTGGAGATTCGATAATTCGTTTTTATCCTGTTGGGAGATATTGATCTGTTGGATCATTTGCGTGAAGCGAGGGCGAGATCCAATGCTTCTTGAATAAAAAAGGTGTTGGCCACGGGAAAAAATTTGCTGAGAGATCCTGAGTAAATTTTATTTAATCGAATCTGTTCTGGTGTTGCGAGTGCCATTTCAACCCCCTCCGTGAGTGTTAGTCGTTCCAGGGGAACTTGGATGGAGCAAGAGTAGATATGGGCGCTGAGATTGTTGGATCCAGTGATAACGATTCGACCCAAATGGATCATCACTTTTGCATCATAGCCGATTTCCTCCAACAATTCGCGTCGGGCTGCCTGGTCCGGCTCTTCTCCCACCTGGACAGAACCGCTGAAAAATCCCCAACAACCGGGATATTTGATCTCCGGCTTAAAGTCACGCAACTGCATCAGCACCTTGTCGCCGATAAAGGGAAGGATCGTGACCACCTCATCAGAATCTTGCTTCATGATATGAACTTGTGTGCGACGAATTTTAGCCGCTCCAGGCTGCGAGGCAAGCGGTTCTCCCTGAAACAAACCGAGAACTCACGATCCTCATGCCTGAAAACTAACGAAGATAAAAAGCCCGGATCGTGTCGATCATGTAATCAATTTGATCCCCCGCGATAAACTGGTGTGCCGGCAGGGTCAGGATCTCTCCAGCCTGTCGTTCAGCGACCGGAAAATCCCCCTTCTTGTAACCGAGGCCGGCAGCAGCCTCTTGCAGATGCAGTGGGATCGGGTAATGCACTTTGGCCTCGATGCCACGTTCCATAAGATAAGATAGCAGTTGATCTCGGCGTTTTGCGGTTACAAGATAAAGTTGGTAAACCTCACGATTTTCTGGGGGGCGTCGTGGCGGGTGGATAAAATCGGACCATCCCTTGAGCCCCTCATCAAGCCGACGGGCGTTACCATTTCTGGCTGTGATCAGATCTTCAATCGTATCGAGAACACGGCCTGCAACAACTGCCTGAATTGGCTGGAGGCGTGTGTTGATTCCCCACATCTGGATGTGATCTCGATCCTTCATCCCATGATTTTGATAGGTACGGATCCACTGCGCGATTTCGTCATCGTTAGTGACGACGATCCCACCATCCCCCATTACATTGAGCGGCTTGAGCGGATGCATGCTGAAGGCGTTGACTCTGCCAAATGTTCCGGACGATCTCCCATTGACCTTAGCGCCGACCGCGGGGCAGGCATCCTCCACAACGGCGAGCCCTCTTCGCTCCGCGATCTCCATGATAGCTTGCATATCGGGGGAGCCGCCAGCCCAATGAACCGGGAGGATCACCTTGGTCCGCGCGGTAATCGCCCGCTCAATCTTATTTGGGTCGATCTGGTAGCGATCATCACAGTCTACAAAAACCGGTTTTGCTCCCGCAGCGACAATGGCACCCACGGTCGCATAGAATGTATTCGGGACAGTAATGACTTCATCCCCCCCCTTGATCCCGAGCGATTTGAGACAAAGCATCAGGGCATCGGTCCCATTGCAGGATCCGATTGCATGTTTGACGCCAATATATTTCGCAAACTTTTGTTCGAATGCGGTCACGAATGGACCAAAGGTAAACTCGCCCGACTGGATCAGCGGACGGAGGTCGTCCAAGTAATCCTCCATCGGATCGGCGAATTGTTCTTTTAGGTAGTTGTAAGGGACTCTCATGCGCCTTGGTTCATTTTTTATAGAAATTTGCGATCAACTCAATAACGCGATCCTGCTGTTCATGGGTCATGCTGGGAAAGAGAGGGAGGCTGATGATCTTACCGACATGCTTCATTGTGTTCGGGAAATCTCCCGCAGAGTATCCTAAGGAACGAGCCGCGGGTTGAAGGTGGATCGGAGTGGCATAGTGAATGAGCGCGACAACCCCATTTTCTCTTAAATGCGCCAACAAGGCATCACGTCTTTCCGCTTTGATCACGTAGGTCTGATAGACCGATTTTTCTCCAACCCCTTCGTCGGGAACCTCAACAAAGGGACGCAGGAGATCATTGTAGCGGAAGGCGAGTTTTCGACGTTGTTCCGTCCACGTATCGAGATATTTTAACTGAATGCGGACCAAAGCCGCCTGGAGCTCATCGAGTCGACAATTAAAGCTCCAACGTTCGCAGGTCTCTCGATTAATGAGCCCGTGATTTCTCTCACAAGCAATCTTCTCCGCCAGTTCTGGATTATTGGTGGTTACCATTCCCCCATCTCCGATGGCGCGGAGGTTTTTGAGCGGGTGCAGGCTAAAGGCAGCGGCGTCACCCCAACTTCCGACACGCTTTCCATCCAGTTCGGCTCCCACGGCCTGGCACGCATCTTCAATCACGAACAGATGATGCTTTTTTGCGATCTCTGTAATCTCCGTCATTCGCGCGGGACGTCCTGTGAGGTGGACAGGCATGAGCGCCTTTGTGCGTGAGGTAATGGCCGACTCCATCCGTTCAGGATCGATGTTTCCATCGGAACGAATATCAGCAAAGACCGGTTTGGCACCAACCAAGGCGATGGATGAGGTGGAGGCGATGAACGAATTGGGGGCGGTAATCACCTCATCTCCCCCTTGCATACCGAGTGCACGCAGGATCACGATGAGGGCATGCGTGCCGTCCGAAAGACCGATCGATCTCTTGGCCTGACAGTAGGAGGCAAACTCTGCTTCGAATAATTTTAGTTCAGGGCCGAGGATGTAATCCCCTCCCAGCAGCACCTTTTCAAAGGCGGCCAACATTTCATTTTTAAGGGCGTGAGCCTCGCCACTCAGATTCACGTAAGGGACATTTAATGTCATTATAGGTAGAGTATGAGGGGTTTGACGTTGCGGGCACGGTCCCACATAAACTTGAGCTGCAGGTTGGCGACGGGCCTGACGTGGTAGAAGATGTCCAAGGCCTTTCTCGTGTGCATGCCGGCATCGTGCTCGCAAAGACGGATCTCGGTATGCGCGGCCAAATGGCCAAGACGGTCGGTGTTCAAGGGCGCGAAACGCACCGACTTCCAGGGCCTCGCCAGGCGTATGAGCAAAAGCGCTGGAAGCGTGACGGGAAGCATGGCGATCATGACGCTGTAGTGAACCAGCCTTCGCAACTTGTCGGCCAAGGCGCGCCGGGCGCCGCTATGCACATCGCGCAACTGGCGCGCCAGGAATCCCGCGAATCCGCGCTGCCCGGCGTCTGCCATTTCAGGACTTCTGCTCCAGAGTTTGGAGCGCGACCATCTGCTTGAAAACCGCACCCTTGTCGAGCAGATCGCGGTAGGTCCCCTGTTCGGCGACGCGGCCGGTCTGCAGCACGACGATGTGGCCCGCATTCACGATGGTGGAAAGCCGGTGAGCCACCACGACAACGGTGGTCTCCCGAGCCAGCGCCTCAATGGAGACCTGAATGAGCCGCTCTGAGTGCGTATCCAGTGCGCTCGTGGCCTCGTCGAGAATGAGTAGCGCGGGCCGGCGCAAAATAGCCCTGGCCAGCGCCACCCGTTGGATCTGACCGCCGGAAAGGCGAACGCCGCGATCCCCTACGATGGTGTCATAGCCTTGTTGGAGATTCTCGGCGAACTCATCCACATTGGCCTGGCGGCAAGCGTGCAAGAGGTCAGCTTCGCTGGCCTCAGGGTTGGACCACAGGAGGTTGTCGCGAATACTCATGTTGAACAGCAGATTGTCTTGAGGGACATAGCCTATGCGTCTTCGGTAGGAGCGGATGTCATAGGTCTGCAGAGGCACACTATCAACAAGCACGCTGCCGATCCGTGGTTCATGAAAACCCATGATGGTGTCGATCAGAGTGGATTTCCCGGAGCCCGATCTGCCCACGATGGCGGTCATGGCGCCTCGGGGGATATGCAAATGGATGTCACACAGAACGGGCGCCTCTCCTCCGGGATGGGCGAAGGTTACGCCTTCAAGGGAGATCCCGCGCTCGATCCCGTGGAAAATGCGGGAACCCGAGAACTGCGCGAGCGATCGGGCCTGTGCTCTGAGGTCACGGACCTGTTCGTAGCTTGGGAAGAAGAGATCGAAGGAGGTGCGATTGGCGACAAGGTTTCCGATGAGAGGGAGCACCTGGAGGACGGCCAGCACGAGGATGAGGGTCTCCGACAGGGTCACGGCAAACACGCGCGCGGTGTAAAGTGCCAGGATCACGAGGCCGAAGCCCAGCGGCTTGAACGCCAAGGGGATGGCGTAGTTGAGATTTTGGGAAATAACGGTGGTTTTCGAGTGGATTGCGAACACGCGCTGCAGTGCCTCCCGGCCCGCGGGCTGGTTGGCGAAGCCCAGGATCATCTTGGCGGCAAGGAGGCTCTCGTGGAGCGTGGAGAGCACCTGGTTGCCACTGGAGGTATTCAGTTGTCCCAGCCGGTAGATGTATCGGCTCAGCAGAAGAAAGGGCGCAGCCAGAACGACGGCGGCGGCCGCCACGATGAGCGTCACCTGCCAGGAAATGAACAGGGGAACCGAGACGATGATGAGTAGGCGGGTGAGGCTCAATGAGTAGGTGGCGAGCCAGCCAAAGGCGTCCCCGATCCTGGCGATCTCGCGGATAAAAGTGTTGAGCAGCTTGCCTTGGGAGGCACGGCTGAAGAACTGCCAGCTCGCACTGAAGAAGTCGTCATAGGCGCCGAGCATAAGGTCGCGCAGTAGGACGTATTTGGTATGCAGGATCGAACGATTGGTGAGGATCAGCGAGGCGCTGGTGAGGACCGTGAGCGCCAGGGTCACCAACAGCATGGTGCGCAGGTTGACAGGGAGGCCCAGTCCCGTCATCCACTCCGCCAGCTTGAGCGTGAAGGGACTGGCTTGTTCCAGACCTGAGTGGATGATGAGGTCCACGCAGGGGACCAGGTTCACCAGGGAGAGGCTCTCCAACACCCCGGATATCACGGTGAGTCCCAGGTTGGCCGCGACCAGCCGTGGGAACTTCCGCACCAGTTCGCTCAGGAAGATGTAGAGACGCATTCAGTAAGGCGTAGCACCGACGGCACCGGGCATGCCCGTGTCACCATACGCCGCAGCCCCCGTCCACGACGAGGCTCTGCCCAGTGATGTGGGAGGAAGCGTGATGGGCGGCGGAAACCGTTGGTGATATGTCGAGAATGCGCCGGCGCCCTTCCACAACGTCAAAAATCTTCTTGCCCATGACTTCATTCATTTTTGCATCTCATGCGCAGCCTGCGACGCAGCGGTTTCATTTGGGGAATTCGTCCTCTTTGGCAGCGAGGCCCTCGTCAAGGGTGGTGAAGCGGAAGTTCGGAAAGGACTTGATGAGTTGCGTAACGTCGAAATGGCGGTGAGTGACGGGGCTGCGGCGCGGCGCGCCCTCGATGGCGACCGGCCGGCCCGCGGCGCGGACGGCCGTGGCGGCGACGTCCCTGAAGCTGTGCGAGTGGCCCGTGGCCAGATTGAGCGTGCCCGCGGCCCGGTGTCGCAGAGCGAGCGCGATGAGCCGGCAAACGTCGCCGACGAAGATATGATCGCGAAGCTCCTCTCCCTCACCAAACAGGGCGATGCGTTCTCCCTTGAGCGCCGCGCGCAGGAAGCGATTGGGGCCGTAGCCGTTGTGGGTATCACCGGGGCCGTAAATCAGGGTGGGCCGCAAGAGGGCCAGGGAGCCCGGAGACTTCTCGAAGACATGAGCCAGCATGCGCTCGCGCGCCAGGTGCATGAGGCCGTGCAGGCTCGAAGGATTGCAACTGGAATCCTCGCGCACCGGGTTCGCCCCGTCGTCATAGACGGCGTCGGAGCTGACGTAGACCACGTGGGCGGGCGCAAAGTCCGCGAACAGCGAGCAGAGGTTTTCACCCATGCGCAGGTTGGCCATGAAGGTGCGCACGTCGCGGCCGCGATCGGGCGTTAAGGCCGCCAGCACGACGATGGCGTCCTCGCGGCGCAAGAGGCTCCGCAATGGCCCCAGGCCTTGCGCGCTCTCAAGATCCACCTCCGCGCGCGGAGGCGCCAGGATCGGCACGCCAAGCTCCCGCAGGTGCCGGATGAGATGTCGTCCGATGAAACCGGCGGATCCAAGGATGATCACCCGCGAGGGAAGATTCGGCGACGGTCGGGACAGTTGCATCGGAGCCAGGAATCACCTCGGGGGGCGACCTAAGCTAAAGTATTGAAAACCCTCGCCCGTCAAGTCGCGGTGGCGCCATATCCCCCACGGATCGATGACAATGTTGCGCCGCAACCGACCCTTCAAGCCATCGGTGGCGATGGCGGAGAACTCGTCCCATGGGGTCATCACCACCAGCGCGTCGGCTCCGTCACAGGCCGCCAGGGCGCTTTCAGCAAGCTCCACGTTGGGAGGCGCGGATTCGAGATGCGCTTGCGGGTCGTACAGGCGCAACTTGAAGTCGCGGAGCGCCGCGACCAGGGCCAGGGCTGGCGAGTTCTTGGTGGAGTGGGTGTTCGGCTTGTAAGCGAGACCCCAGATGGCCATCACGGGGCTGGCTTGCTTGGAGAGCACCGCGGCGTGGAGGGCGCGCAGCACCCAATCGCGGCGGTAGCGACTGTGCTGGAGGAAGGCGCGGGGCACGGTTCCCTCCGCGCCGTATTGCTCTGCGAGCGCGCTGAGCGTGACGAGATCGCGCTCGATGTTGCCGCCCGCGATGCCGAGACCGGCGCTGAGATAGGCGTGCGGTCCGATGCGCCGGTCGAGACGCAGGGCCGGGGCTATTTCAGCCCAGTCTGCCCCGACGTTCTCACAGATTTCCGCCAGTGAGTTGGTGGCGCTGAGTGTGGCCGCGAGCATGACGTTGATGGAGATTTTGCTGAGTTCGGCACTTTCGTAGCGCATCGGCAACACGGGACATCCGTAGGCGGCCAGCCATGCCGCGTAGGCCTGGGGGAGGGGGAGCGCCGGGTCCGCACAGCCCACGATGAAGCGTTCAGGTTCCAGCGCGCGTTTCACGGCTTCGCCGAAAACAAGCGTCTCCACCTGGTAGTAGAGGTGGAGTCCTCCGTTTTGCAGAACAGGTTCGAGCTCGCTGGACAACCGGCGCGTGAAACCTGGCGGCACTTGGCTCAACACCACGAGGGTGGCCCCGCGGGGAGCCTGTTGCGCGGCTTGACGCGCGAGTGTGTGGAGGCCGCTTAAATCACTGCGGTTGGCATCGTCGGTAACGATGTCGAGTGAGAGGACGATGACCTTACAGCCGCCGAGGAGGGTGAAGTCGTCCGTGAAGCGCATGCGGTTGCCATGGGTCGCGAACAATGCGCCGAGCCCCGGCTCCAGCACCGGCAGTTCTCCGCGCCCGAGGCCGGCGGCCAGCCCGGGGCGCGCATCCAGGGCCACGACCTCGAAACCCTTGGCGGCGGCGGCCAGGCTCGAGACGATGCCGAGGTGCGAGAGGCCGACGAAGCCGATCATGAGGGTGCGCCGGAGGTCTGTCGCATCAGATCCTTCAGGATGGCGCTGATGCGCACATCGTTTTGAAGGTTGGTGCCGCCGTTGCGGCAGAGACCTTTGAAATACTGGTATTCGATGGACCAGGTGGGGTCCGCGCCGCTCAGGGTGCATTGCTCCTCGTCCGGACGCCCCGAGGGCAGCACGCGTTTTCGCAAGGTCAAGGTGCTCGGCCCCCACTTGAGGAGGCCTTGAATATGTGCCGACCCGAGTTCGCCGTGGACGTCGAGGCTGAAGGTGTTGCGCCAGGACATGAGGCTGGTCGTCATTTCGATGGCGGGAGGGCCTGGCGACCCGAATGTGGCATAATCGCAAGTGCGATTTTCAAAGCGATGGCAGCTCCAAGCCTGGAAAGCGCCAAGGTTCGGCCCGAAGAGGAACAGGGCCATGTCGAGGAGATGGGATCCGAGGTCCGCGAGCACGCCCATGCCCTGATCGCGCCAGACGGAATTCCTGACGTCGCGGGCCGTGCCATTGCCATAGAAGAAACGGGCGTGATAGACGCGCCCGAGGACGCCGGAGTCGAGATGGGCCTTGAGCTTCGCGATGTGGGGCTCAAAACGATGATTATAAGCGGTGTAACAGGCGAGGTTACGACCTGCGGATAGACTCAGGAGGTTGCGCAAACGTCCGCCGTCTTCGGCCAGGAGCGGTTTCTCGACCATCACGTGCTTACCGTGAACGATTAAATATTCGATGAGCTCAAGCTTGGCGGCATCCGGGATGCACAGCAGCGCCGCATCGTAGGCCTCAAGAGGAACCTCAGAAACAGACTTGTAGCGGGCCTTGGCGAGGACGGGATCCACGGTAGCGACCACCTCGTCTCCGGCCACGGCGAGCCGTTTGCCACCCTGGATCCCGAGCCCGGCGATGAGGACTCTCACGAGGGTCCCATGGGGGTTCGCCAAACCTCAAGCGTAACGCACCTGCTTTTCCACGCCGTCAATCTTTTTCAAGACCTCCGCGGGGGCGATAGGGTTATTGCCGTCATTCTCGCAGGCTACGGCCGCCGCCATGGACCCGAGGATGGAGGCCATCACGATGGACTTCGTCGCCGCCAGAGTGAGCGTAGCGTAGGCGAGCAGGGCATCGCCCGCCCCCACCGCGTCCACCACATGGTTGGCAAAGCTGTCAATGGTAAAGAAGCCGCGGTAATCGCTCCCGAGCTCCGAGCGGTAGGAGATGATCCCGCGATCCCCGAGCTTGAGGATGAGGTATTTGCAACTGGCGCGACGGTAGAGGTCCAGGGCCAGGGGACGGACCACGGAATCCTGGTCGCCGAGGGCGAAGCGCGCCTCGCGCTCATTGGGCGTGATGAGATCGAAACCCTGGAACTCGAGGATGTTACCCCAGCGGCTGGCCACCTGGCTGTCCGCCACGCGCAAGGTGCCGGAAGGAAGGGCGGCAACGAGCTCGGGGATGGTGTCGCGGCCAAAGATGCCGTGGCGAAAATCGCTGAAGACCACCGCGTCCACGGGGTGGGCGGAGATGGCGGCCTTGAGCTGATCCAGCACCTTCCCCGAGATGGGGCGATTATCCACCTTGTCCACCTTGAGCATCCTGTAGCCGCCCGTGATGATGACGTTTTTTTGCGTGGTGGGCCGGGCGGCGTCCACGCAGGCATTGCAGGTGATGCCGCTGGCCGTGAGGTCATTTACCACGAAGTCCTTGAGCGCATCGTTGCCCATGACGGTGGAGAAAATCACGTCGCCGCCCGCCTTGCGGATGTGCTTGGAAACCACCGCCGCCCCCCCCGAGAAGTCCACCTGTTTCTCGAACTTGACGCTGAGGGTTGGGGTTTTGGCGGCCCCGCCGATGAGCGCGCAGTAGGTGTAGGAATCCACGATGGTGTCGCCAATCACGTGCACGCGCAGTCCCGCCAGCTTTTCCAGGGCCGCACGCAGATCCGCGAAAGAAATCCCCTCGGAATCCATCAGCGTAGAGAGTTTTTCAGCGGCGATACCGGGGGGGGACAGCTCGACGATGGCCGTGGAGGAAAAAACGATATCGCCTGGGGTGAAGATGATCTCCCCCCCATAGGATTCGAGGACGGCCATTTCCTCCTTGGTGCGCGGGTGGAGGCCATCCTTGGAGTATTCGTAGCCTTTGGCGAAGAGATCGGGCTGGAGATCGGCGAGGGCTTCGAGCGGAGTGGGATTGCTGTCCACGAGCACGTAATCCACGATTTCGAGGGCCGCCAGGTTCATCGCCCGCAGTTGCTCAGGCACGAAGGGTCTGAAGTTCGCCTTGGAGATGTGGGCATCGCAGGTGAGGCTGGCCACCAGGAGATCGGCCTTTTCGCGGGCGTACATGAGATGGCGGACATGCCCCGGATGCACGATGTCGAAGGTGCCGTGACACATGATGACCTTCCGCTTGCGCGGCCGCGGCCCGAGGATGGCCTTGAGCTCGGCGCGGGTCTTGATCTTACGCTGGTAGTCGCCCTTTTTTGAGCTGCTCATGATAGGTTGCTGCCGGACAGGGATTGAAACCAGAGCGCCGTGGCGCCGCGGATGGACTCGGCGTCCCAGAGCGGGGCATCGCGCCAGTGGTCCAGGTTCTCCAGCATGAGGGCCACGCCCTCCGCGAAGGATACCTTGGGGCTCCAGCCCAGGTGCGCCTTGATCTTGGAAATGTCCGCCCAGGTGCAGTCGGGTTCGCCGGGGCGCTGCGGGAGGTGAACGACCTCGCCGCCGCCGAGCAGTTCCACCAGGCGGTTGACCGATTGCGGGTTGCCCGCGCCCAGGTTGTAGATCTCCTGGCGCCGGTCGCTCGCCGCGGCGAGGAAAAAGGCGCGCGCGACGTCGGTGGCGAAGACGAAATCGCGCCTTTGGGTTCCATCCCCCACCACGGTGAAGGGCCGGCCCGCCAGTTTCTGTTTCAAGAAAACACCGAAGACGGCGCCGTAAGCCCCGCGGGTGCGCGAACGCGGGCCGAAGGCGTTGAAGATGCGCACGGAATTGACCGGCAACCGGTAAACCTGGCCCCAGTGCAGGACGGCTTGTTCACCCAGGTATTTGCTGAGCGCGTAGGGGTACTGCGGGCGGATGGGAGCGTCTTCCGCCGTGGGCGGATCCTCGGCCAAGCCGTAGCACGAGGAGGAGGCGGCGTAGACGAACTTCTCGACGCCGGCATGGCGGGCGGCCTCAAGGGCGTGCACCGTGCCCATGACGTTGACGGAGAGATAGTCCAGGGGCTTCTCGATGGACGGCACGATATCGCCCATGCCGGCAAAGTGAAACACGAAGCGCGCGCCACGGAACAGGGCGTCCTCGGGCGCGACGTCGCGCAGATCGCGGACCGCGAGGCTGAGGCGCGGATCGGACCGATGGTGCGCCAAATTGGTCTCGCTTCCGGCGCACAAGTTATCAACGACCCGGACCTCGTAGCCCTCTTGCAGCAGCAGGTCCACCATGTGGCTGCCGATGAAACCCGCGCCTCCCGTCACCACGGCGATCCGTGCCCGCGGCGCGCTCATGCGGTAGCGGCCTTCTTCACGGTTTTGACGTTGAAATAGCGATCATCGCTGAGGCTGTTGGGGAGCCGTCCTTCTTTAAAAGCGCGGCACAGATCGCGCACGGCATCCTCGACTGAGCGTTTGGGCACGAAGCCCAGACGCTCCTTGATCTTGCGCGAAGAGACATGGTAGGAGCGCAAGTCATTGGTCGGGGACGTCACGATTTCGATGGGCGCCTTTTCCGGCATCTCCTGCTCCACGACGCGGCGCACCATCATGGCGAGCTCGGAGATGGAGTGGTTCTGATAGGCGGCGTTGAAGATCTCTCCCGCGATGAGCCGCTCCGGGGTCTCCACGAGCTGGGCGTAGAGATCGGTGATGTCTTCGATATGGATGTTGGGCCGCTTCTGGCTGCCGCCGAAAACCGTGATGCGGCGCTGGTTCACCGCGAGGTTGGTGAGGATGTTGACGCTGAGGTCGAGTCGCGTCCTGGGCGAGTAGCCGCAGACCGTGGCGGGGCGGAGGATCACGGTGGTAAAGGAGGGCGATTGGTAACGCAGCAAAATGGGTTCGCACAGGCCCTTGTATTTGTTGTAGTCGGTGAGCGGCACCAGCGGGTGCTCCTCGGTGACATCCGGAGACTCGCTCACTCCGTAAACGGAACTCGTCGAGACATAGATGAATCGCCGCACCCCCGCCTCGCGGCTGGCCAGCACCATGGGCTCAAAACAGTCGTAGTTGATGGCGCGGCTGAGCCCGGGATCGAGCTCAAAACTTGGATCGTTCGAAATGCAGGCCATGTGGATCACGGTCTCAGCGCCTCTCAGGGCGGCGGCGAGCGCGGGGGTGTCGCGGATGTCGCCGCGCACGACGGTGAGGGCCGGATGCCGGGGCAGGCCCTCGGCCCCGAAGAACATGAGGTCGTACACGGTGACGGTATAGCCCGCGCTCAACAGCTTGGGAACGAGCACGCACCCCTTGTAACCGGCTCCTCCGGTGACTAGAATTTTTTTCATTGTCCGATCCTGAAAACGGAGGTTAGGGGAGGGACGCGGAGCCGGTGATGGCGAAGCCCGCCTTCACGGCGTCGTCGCGGAACATCTTGACGGTGTCGAGGGAGTATTCATCGAGGTCCTTGCCCACCAAGTGCAGTTTGGAGAGGATTTCATGAGTCACGGTGATGATGTGACAGCCGAGCGCCTCCGCGTGGAAGATATTGAGGAGCTCGCGCGGACTGGCCCAGATGAGCTCGGCCTTGGGCAGAGGCGCCAGGAGGCGCAGGCTCTCCCGCATGATGGGCAGAGGATCGCGACCGGTGTCGGCCACGCGCCCGGCGAACACGGAAACGCAACTCGGAGTCGCGGGTGACAGGCACTCGGCGATGCGCGCCACCTGGCGTTCATTCGTCAGCGCCGTGATATTGAGCTTGACGCCAGCGGCGGCCAGGCGCCGCACCAGCGGACCCGCGTCCTCCCGGCGTGTGTTGGTGACGGGTATCTTGACGTACACATTCGATCCCCAGGAGGCGATCTCCAGGGCTTGGCGCTCCATCTCGGCGAACTCGTCGGAAAAGACCTCGAAGGAGATGGGTTGATGGGGGACGAGGCGCAGCGCCTCTCCGGCGAAGGCCTTGTAGTCCTGGACGCCGGCCTTGCGCATCAGCGTGGGATTGGTCGTAAAACCGCGGATGAGGGGATTGCGGGACATTTCGGCGATCCCCTTCAGGTCCGCTCCGTCAGCGAAAATCTTGACCTTGAGATTCTTGAGATCGGGCATGTGGCTGCTCAGAGGGTGCTGGCCAGGATGAGGGCGCTGGCGGCCGACAGGGAGTCCACCACCGCGTCGGGATTTTCCGCCTGCCGCTCCGCGTAGGCCTGCGTACCGCGCACCAGGAGGGTTTTGCAGCCCGCGGCCCGACCCGCCGCGATATCGCGCCAGCGATCTCCGACCATGTAGGAGCGCGCGAGCTCCACCCCGTGTTCGCGAGCCGCTTCCACGAGCATGCCCGGCTTGGGCTTGCGGCAGGCACAGGCGTCGGCGTCCGTATGGCAGCAAACCTTGATGTCGTCCACGGCGAGTTCGTCTCGGACTTTGCGGTGCATCTCGTCCAGGACCTCCCGGCTCAACGCGCCGACGGCAACGTCGGGCTGGTTGGTCACCACGATGACACGGAACCCCGCCCCGCGCAGGGCGCGCACGGCCTCCTTGGCGCCGGGAAGGAAGACCAAATCCGCGGCGCACAAGGGCGCGTGGGGGCGCCCGTCCTTGATCAAGGCCTGGTTGATGACACCGTCCCTGTCCACGAAGACGGCCCGAGTCATGGGCGGCCGGCCGTTGGCGCAGCCAGCCCTTCCCACTTGTTTTCCTGGATCTTGAGGAGAGGATGGCAGACCAGGCCATGCCAAACCACTCCCTGGAAGGCTTCGGTGTGTGGCGTAACCATCGCGGGATCCACGGTGGGGATCACGATCACCTCATCGCCGACACGCTTGGTGTGTCCACCGTCGCGCCCCACGATCCCAAAAATAGTGAGCCCGCGGCGTTTCGCCTCGTCGAGGGCGCGCACCAGGTTGATGCTCACGTTGCGCTCAGCGTCACCGCCACCCACGGACAATACCAGCACGGCATCCTTCGCGCAAGCGCGGCTGGTGCGCAGCCAAGCCTCAAAAACCGTGGACCAGCCCTCATCGTTGGTGCGCGCGGTGAGCTCCGCGACGTTGTCGGTTGGGGCGTAAGCCTCGATGCCGCAAAGTTTCCGGAAGTCGTTGACCGCGTGGGAGCAATTGGCCGCGCTGCCCCCCACGCCAAGCAGGAAAAGCCTTCCCCCGCGCTCCCGGAGACGGTGCAACCCTACCACCATACGCTCCAACGATCCGGGGTCGATCAACTTGGCAATTTCTACTGTCTGCCGTAGATAGGACTCACAGTGCATCAACAAATGCCACGCATTCCAGTTCAAAATTTTAGTCCTTGTGGCCCATTGTCAAGGCATTCGCAGGCCGAACGATGTCGCAAATCTGTTCAAGCACACATGGGGATTTCCAAACCCAATGCGTATGCAACGGCTCAGTTTTGCGCGCACCATCCCAGCTCTTGACTCCAGATCCGCACCGGCGCTCCGCCAGCGCATCCGTGGGTGAGGACTCTAACCTTGTCCCAGCAGCGCGTCGAAGCGTTTTTCCAGGAGCGCGCTCAGGCCCGCGGAGCGGAAGGGCTCGAAACGGTGCTGGAAGACGGGGCCGAGCAGCTCGCGCAGGCAGCTCGTGGAAACGCGGTCCAGTCCGCGCACGACGCTCAAGCTCCGGCCCAGGTTGAACCAGGTGATCCAGGCGCGTGGGCTCAGCGGGCGGGCGCCATGGCGCTCGGCGTTGCCGGGTTCCGCCAGGAACTCCTGCAGGCCGGCGGCGACGCGCCGCCAGTCCTGGTGCACTTCGAGGCGCTGCGCCGCCGCGCGCAGCGCGGGGAAGTCGAGGTCGGGTTTCGCCGCTGTCGCCGTGGCGCCGGTGAGTTTCTGGGCCAGGACGGCTTCGAGGTCCGCTCCCCGCGGAGCGGGCACGCGCAGCGTGAGGCCGAAGCGGTCGAGCTGCGAGTGCGGCAGCAGATAGGTGCCGTCGAGGTCGTAGGGGTTCTGAGTGGCGATGAGGAAGAAGTCCTCGGGCAGGGGAAATCGCTCGTCGCCAGCGCTCACCGCTTTTTCCTCCATGGCTTCGAGCAGGGCCGATTGGGTGCGCGGGGTGGCGCGGTTGATTTCGTCCACCAGCAGCACGCTGTGGAAGACAGGCCCCTTCTTGAACTCCAGCGCGCCATCCTTGAGCACTTCGTAGCCGAGGATATCCGAGGGGCTCATGTCCGGAGTCATCTGGATGCGCCCCATGCCGTGCGCGAGGTCGCCCAGGCCTCGGGCCAGGGTCGTCTTGCCCACGCCGGGAGGCCCTTCGAGCAGGGTATGGGCGCGCGCCAGATAGGCGGCGAGCAACTGATCGGTGAGCGCGGGAGATTGGACGAGGTCCACGCTCACATAGGCGTGGAACGCCCGTCCTGGGGCGACCGGCCCCATGCGCTTAGAACGTGAGCAGGCCCGAGGGCATGCCCCCCCGCTCGCCCGCGGTCGCCTCGAAGGCGTGGCGCAGCAGCCGTTTGTGGCATTCCCTGGCCGCGAGCCCGCGCCGCAGGAACATGCGCTCCTGGATGCGCAGAGCCACTTCGAGATCGAAAGAGCTCACCGCTCCGCCCATGGATTTTGCGTAATTGCAGAAAGAAGGCACATTCTCGCTGACCACGCCATAGATATGCGAGGACACGCCCACGATCTTTCCGGTGAAGAGGCTGGTGTTGATGGCCGTTTTGGCGTAATCGCCGATGACGCAGCCGAAGAACTGGGTGCCGGTGGGGACCTTGCGCCCTTGCAGGCGCACGGACACCTCGCCGTAGGTGTTCTTGAGGTCGGAGTTGCTCGTGCCGGCCCCGATGTTCACCCAGGAACCGACGTAGGAGTGTCCCAGGAAACCCTGGTGCTGCTTGTTGGAGTAGGGCTCCATGTTGCAGGCGTCAATTTCTCCGCCCACCTTGCAGCGCTCGCCGATGGAACTGTGCTCGCGGATGAAGGCGTGCTCGAGCACCAGCGCGCGCCGGCCCACGTAGGCGGGCCCGCGCAGGCAGGCCAGCGCCCGCACCTCGGCGCCTTCATCGAGGAGGATGGTCCCGCCTTCGTCCTCGAACACGGCGCTGCGCGATACCTTCACCCCCGGACCGATGTAGGTGTTGGGTCCCAGGCGATCGCGTCCCGCCACGAGCACGGCGAGGTTGCCCGCCAGCAAGCGCGCGTGCGCGCGCACCAGGTCCACGGGCGATTTCCAAAGTTCGATTTCAGGAACCTCTTCGCCGGCGGGAGCCATTTGCGCCGCCTGGCGCATCCCCAGCGCCGCATCGTCCGCCTTGAGGCAAGCCGCCGCGAGATCGCCCCCGCGCCGCAGGCACAGGGGCTGACCCTTTTCCACGGCCACCTTGAGCTTTTCCAGGCCGGGTAGCGAAGGCAGCACGCGGGCATTCAGGAAAAGCGTCTCGCCGCCGGTGAAGCGCGCGGAAGTCAGCTCCGCGCGGCAGTAGCCCTCAAGGAAGGGGCGCGCCTCCCAGAACACCGGGCCGCCGAAGACGCGGAGCGCCGCCTCGTAGAGGGACAGGGCGCCGCAGCCCACGGTGAAGACGGGCCGGGAGAGCGACAGCGGGCTGAGCTCGCCGGCAACCTCGTCCTCGAAGATGAGCACCTTCACGCGGATCCCCTTTTGCTCCGGCATTGTGGGGGAACATCGGGGCCTGCAACCGCTGCCCGGGCCCGCTTTTGACGGGAAATTTGGCTCATCCGAATAATGCGTACTTTTCAAGAATTTTCACACGGGTGCAAGGTCGAGTAAGGCTGGAAACAAACCGAACCGCCGTGGGATTTTCCACAGATTGCACAGATTAACACGGAAAATAATCAACCAGGGCCGTCCTTTTTAATCAGTGAAAATCTGTGTAATCTGTGGACGCTCCCGAGTTGAGGGCGCGGAGAGCCGAGAACAAACAGGAGGGGAGCCATGAGGGGTACGCATTCTTCGGGTGAGTCGCAAATTTGCTGGGGTTTTCGGGCGCCGTCGGCCTTGCCCCAAGGGGCGACGCTTTAGCATGCGCGTGCATTTTCAACAGAGGATTCGGACGCCATGAAAACCCTACTCGCGGCCTGCGTGGTTTGCACCCTGGTTGTGTCGGTTCAAGCCGAAGGTTGGATCCCCGCCGGCCCCGGTGCGCTCGGCATGGGCGGGGCTGAGGTGGCGTTGCCCGGCCAGCCGCTGAGCGCGGCGGCCAATCCCGCCTTCCTTGCCGAGAAAAAGCAGAAATACAGCGTGCTGCTGCCCATCACCTTCCAGCTCGGCGTGGAGGGCGATATCGTGGAAGCCGCCGATAAGCTCATCAACGATTTTGACGACAGCGGCGTCAAAGCCTCCTTTGACAACCTCAAGGCGAACAGCACCAACCCCGCCGCCGACGTCGCCAACATCGTGAACTTCCTTTCCACGCGGGCCAAGTCCCTCGACAAGCCGGGCCAGGGTTTATTGGCCTCCATTCAGGGCAAGCTCGACGTCTTCCACAGAGGCTGGGGCCTTTCCGCGGGCACGCGCCAGTACGCCGGCGCCACGGTTATTTTCGACAGCAATTTCAACTTTTCCGCCACCGATGGCGGCAGCCTCATCAAACCCGGCGCGGTGAAGCCAGCGACGATAGCGGACACCACGGTCAGCGATACGGCGCTGGTGAGTGATATCGCCACCAAGGCGGCGGTGAGCTCCGGCACGGACTTGGCCAGCACCAAAATCCAGACGCTGGTGAACTCCATCAAGACCAAGAATGGAGAAAGCTCGCTTTCGGACAGCAGCAAGTCGCTGCTCATTTCCACCATCAAGTCCGTCAACCAGTCGAACGTTCCGGGTGCGCAGCAGGCCTCCAGCGCGGGCATCAACAACAATACCGGTCTCGAGCTGCGCTACCTCGACCTGCGCGAGGCCTCCCTGGGTTACGGGTTCAGCTTCGACGAGGGCCGCTTCCTGGTGGCTCCCGCCCTCAAGGTCATGACCGGCAAGGCGGTGTTCTCGCGCGTCACCGTCGCGGATGCCACCAGCGAGAGCAAGAATATCGGCGACGAGCTGCGCGACGCCAAGAACGGCAAAAGCTCCAGCGATTTCAGCGCGGACCTCGGACTCGTCTGGAAGCCGCGGGAACGCCTCACCCTGGGATTGGTGGGCCGCGATCTCACCTCGCCCTCCTTTAAGACGCCCTCGGGCGGGAAAATCAAACTGGACGCCGGCGTGCGCGCGGGGGCCGCCTTCGCCTACTCCCTGAAGCCCGGTCTCCTGGGCAGCCTCGCGCTGGACGCCGACGTGGTGCGCACCAATTCGGGGCTGCTCATGGGTGCCGACCAGCAGCAGGTCGGCCTCGGTCTCAGCCAGAACCTCAGCCGCTGGTTCGCCCTGCGCTTGGGCGCCAGCCGCGATCTGGCCTCGCTGAACGACGGCTGGAGCTACGGCGCGGGACTGGGACTGCGCGTTTCCCACCTCTACCTCGATGTCGCGGGAGCTATTTCCTCGGATAAAGTGACCGTGGACGGCGACGACTTTCCCGCCCGCGGCGCCACGGGGATCATGCTCGGCTGGAATATGGAGGTCTGAGGGCGGCGGACTCGGGGGTCCGGGTCGGCTCAAAATTTTGGACGGGTATCAAGCCCGTCATTCGAGAATTTATTTAGAGCCTGTTTAAAATGTATATTTAGTGTCACCCATTTAGTTTTTAAAAGAATATTTTACCACAGAGGGCACAGAGAACACAGAGAACGGACGAGAACAAGAGGAAAAATCCATTGAAAATTCAAAATTATGTCGGAGGCCTACGCTCAGGCTTAGCATGGCTCGGTGAACTCTCTGTGCCCTCTGTGTTCTCTGTGGTGAAAGAATTCGTATTTTTTAAACAAGCTTTTAGAGAACGCTCAAGTTGGAGCGTCAGGCCCCGCTCCCACTAGCAGCTCCCGCACCGCCTCGGCGGCGCATTTCGCCGCACCGCGGCGCGCGCTGACCGCCGCGCGTGCGCGATCTCCCAGATCGCGCCGCAGCGTGGCGTTCTGCAGCAGTTCCGAGAGGCGTTCTTCGAATTCCTCCGGGCCGCCCCTCACCTGGACCGCGGCCTTGGCTTCGAGCAGGACGCTCACCGCCTCGCGGAAGTTATGTGCGTATGGCCCGAACATCACGGCCACCCCATGGGCGGCCGGCTCGATCATGTTCTGGCCGCCGTGGGGAATGAGGCTGCCGCCGATGAAGCAGAGATCGGCCAGCGTGTACAGTGAGGAAAGCACGCCGATGCGGTCCACCAGCAGGACGCCGCCTTCGACGTTCTCCCCATTTTCAGCCGCACTGAAAAGTACGGGCCGGAGCCCACGGGCAGCGATGCCGCGCAGCAGGGCACCCGCGCGCTCGGGGTGGCGCGGCGCGATGGCCAGACGCCAGTCGCCGTAGCGCCGATTCGGCCAGCCCAGATCGCCCAGGGCCTTGAGCAGCAGATCTTCCTCGGGATCGTGGGTGCTCGCCAGCACCAGCAGGCGGCCTTGGCCCTTGAACTGGGGGAGGAAGCCGGGAAGCTTGCTGCCGGGTGCCAGCGCGATGTCGAATTTCAGATTGCCTCCCACCTTGACTTTTTCCGTCGGCAAACCCAGCCCGCGCAGCGCGCGCTCGGCGTCCACATCGTCCTGCGCGAGGAAGAGCCGCACGGCCTGGAGGGGCGCCTTGAGCAGCGGCTGGACCCAGCCGTAGCCCCGGGCCGAGCGCGCCGAAATGCGCCCGCCCGCCACCACCACCGGCACGCCGCGCGCGCGGCAGGCCAACAGGAAGTTGGGCCAGAGATCGAGCTCCATCATGATCACGGCGTCGGGACGCACGGCCTCTAAGAAGGCCGCCACCGTGAAGCTCCAGTCGAAAGGGTAGCCGATGACATCGTGGCGCGCGCCGTAGAGCGTGCTGGCGCGCGCGAAGCCAGTGCCGGTGGTGCAGGAAAACACCAGGCGAATACCAGGATAAAGACGCTCGAACTCCGCGGCCAGGGGTTGCGCCGAGGCGATTTCCCCCACCGAGACCCCGTTGATCCACAGGCAGGGCCGGCGCGGGGCCAGCTCGGGCGGCTGGGAGCGCCGCCGGAACATACCCCGGTACGCCGGTTCGCGCCGGGCGCGCAGCCAGGCGCGGGGGAGGCTCAGCGCAGCGAACAGCAGGAAGAGGAGGTTGAAAAAGGACTTCATGCGGGACGCCGAATTTCCGGACTCCATGCGCGCCGCGCCAGATATCCCGGTCGTCGTGCTTCGGCGAAAAATCTGGGGGGGGAGGGAGGGATCAAGGTGTCTCGGAAGGCTTTTCATTCTTGGCCGCGCAGCCGGGATTCAAGCGCCTTTTCGGCTTGCACAAACCGCCCATTCGGTAGACTGGCACGGCAGTTGCACCTGCCAGAGAATTCCCAGAAAACCCTTGAAAATACCTGATTTATTTTTTATGAGAAATCAAGAGTCGCGGGCGCGTTCCGCGCGCTGATCGGCGTCCCGTGCAGGAAACCCAGCAGCCCTTCGAGCAGGTCCGGCGCATTGACGTCGAGGAGGAGATGCGCGTCTCCTATCTGCGCTATGCCATGAGCGTGATCGTGTCGCGGGCGCTGCCCGACGTGCGCGACGGGCTCAAGCCCTCGCAGCGGCGCGTGCTGGTGACCCTGAACGACCTGGGCCTCACCCCGCGCGCCAAGTACCGCAAATGCGCCAAGATCGTCGGTGATACCACCGGCAACTACCACCCGCACGGGGGCGACGCCGTCTATATGACCATGGTGCGCATGGCCCAGAAGTTCAGCATGCGCTATCCCCTGGTGGACGGGCAGGGCAACTTCGGCTCCGTCGACGGCGATCCCCCCGCGGCCATGCGCTACACCGAGGCGCGCATGGGCGAGGCCACCGTGGACATGCTGGCCGACCTCGACATGGACACGGTGGACTTCCAGCCCAACTACGAGGAGACGCGCGAGGAGCCCGTGGTGCTGCCGGCGTGCTTCCCCAACCTGCTGTGCAACGGCGCCGCGGGCATCGCCGTGGGCGTGGCCACCAACATCCCGCCCCATAACCTCGGCGAGGTCTGCGACGCGCTGCTGCACCTCATTGACCACCCCGACTGCACGGTGGACGAGCTCATGCTCTTCGTGAAGGGGCCGGACTTCCCCACCGGCGGCATCATCTGTGGCCGCGAGGGCATCCTGGGCGGCTTCCACCGCGGCCGTGGTCGCCTCATCGTGCGCTCGCGCTTCCACGTCGAGGACGTCAAGAACGGCCGGCGCCAGATCGTGTTCACCGAAATCCCCTACCAGGTGAACAAGGTCACCATCATCGAGAAAATAGTCGAGTGCGTCAAGGAGGATCGCATCGAGGGCATCTCCGACGTCACCGACGAGTCTGACAAGGATGGCATGCGGCTCATCGTCGAGCTCAAGAAGGGCGAGGACGAGAACCAGGTGGTGAACCAGCTCTTCAAGTTCACGCCGCTCCAGGACATCTTCAGCATCAACAGCATCGCGTTGGTGGAGGGCAAACCGCGGCGCCTGGACCTCAAGGAATTCCTGGTGTACTACCGCGATCACCGCCGCGAGATCCTGCGCCGGCGCACGCATTTCCTGCTCGACAAGGCGGAGAAACGCGCCCATATCCTGGAGGGGTTGCGCATCGCCATTGATAACCTGGACGCGGTTATTGCGCTCATCCGCGCCGCGCCGGACGTGGAGTCCGCGCGCGCCGGTCTGGTGCAGCGCTTCGCGCTCTCCCTGGCCCAGGCCTCCGCCATCCTCGAAATGCAGTTGCGCCGGCTCACCGGCCTTGAGCGCGGCAAACTCGACGATGAGTACCGCGAGCTGCTGGTCAAAATCGCCGATTACAAGGACATCCTGGCGCGCGCTGAGCGCATCCTCGGCCTGCTGCGCGACGAATTGCGGGCCCTCAAAGAGCGCTTTGCCTCGCCACGGCGCACCGAGATCGGCTCGGCGGTGGAGGACTTCATGGACGAGGACCTCATTCCCGATGAAAAAGTGGCCCTGTTGCTCAGCCACCGCGGCTACATGAAACGCCTGTCCCTGGACGAGTTCCGCACCCAGGGCCGCGGCGGCAAGGGCGTGACAGGCATGAACACCAAGGAGGACGACTTCACCGAATTCCTCATCGCCGCGTCATCCAAGGACTACCTGCTGTTGTTCACCAATCTCGGCCGCGTCTATTGGATCAAGGCCTACGAGATCCCCGAGATGGGCCGCGCCAGCCAGGGGCGGGCGGTGGTGAACCTGCTGTCCGTGGAGGCGGGCGAGCGCATCCTCACCGCCATCCCCGTGAACGCCTTCGACGACCGCGAGCTGGTCATGGCCACCGCCCGCGGCACCATCAAGAAGACGGCCTTGGAGGCCTACAGCCATCCCAAGAAGACCGGCATCCTCGCCATCGTGCTGGAGGACGGCGACAGCCTGATTGACGTGAGCCTGGTGACCGGCGACAAGGAGGACATCGTGCTCACCACCGCCCAGGGCCTCTCCATCCGCTTCCCCGAGCGCGAATGCCGCTCCATGGGGCGCGTGAGCCGCGGCGTGCAGGGCATCACCCTGGGCGAGGGCGACCGCGTGGTCTCCATGAACCTTCTGGAAAAGGGCGCCACCATCCTCACCCTGTGCGAGAACGGCTACGGCAAGAAATCCGACTTCGACGCCTACCGCGTCACCCACCGCGGCGGCAAGGGCGTGAAGACCATCTCCAACATGGAACGCAACGGTCCGGTGGTGCGCTCGCTCACGGTGCATGAGGAAGACGAGGTGCTGCTGCTCACCAACCAGGGCATGATGCTACGCTTCCCCACATCGGACTTGCGCGTGCTAGGCCGCGCCACCGGCGGCGTGCGCCTGATGCGCATGGAGGAAGGCGATAAAGTCGAGGCCGTGGTGCGCCTGCCGCGCATGGAAGGCAACGGCGCTGAAAACGGCGGCGGCAAGCCGGTGGGTGTGGACGAGCCCCAGGCGGTTGCTGGCGGGGAAAACCCGGAGGGGGAGGGCGTGAATCCGGAAGATGGGGAGTCCAAGGAGGACGAGAAAGGCTGATCCGTCTTGGGTGAGGGGGCGTGTTTTCGCCACCGCTCGGCTATCCCCGCGCCCCCAGCCCGATCACACCCCGTCTTGTCGCGGCCAAGTTAGCGGCAGCGGGCACCAGTTTTCCAGCAAGGCGGCGGCTGGGGGCAAATCCAGCGTGCGGGAGGGCGGAAACGGGCCGCCCAGGAGTCGCAGGGCCGTGGGTTCGTTGACTTTGAGCACGGGCGCTTGAGAGGTCGGTTCGCAGACGCCTTGGCCGTTAGCGACGCGCAGGGCCAGGCGGCCTCGGCCCTCGACCTCCAGCACGACTTCGCCCTTTTGCAGCGGGGTCGTGGCGCACTTGGCTTGCAGCAGCGCGGAGAGCACTTCGGGCCAGTCGAGAAAGCGCCAGTTGCCCCAGCTTTCGACGCGGAAATGCTCGCAGACGGCGCCTAAGCGCCGGGCCAGGGCTGTCTGTGAGGGCGCCACGTCCACGTTCAGGAAATCGCTGCTGCCGCGCAGCACCCAGGCTTTGAGCAGCTTGATTTCGTTGTCAGTGCTCGTGCCCACGAGTTCCGCCACGGCAGGGTCCTTGTCCCCGGCGACGAGGTAGCCCAGCATTTTCCCCTGCTGGTCGCGGCCGATCCAGAGTTCGCGTTTCCAGCTATGGCAGCGGTCGCGGAAATCCGCGAAGTCGCGCAACACCCGGATTTCCAGGGTTTCGTGCAGCTTGTGCGCCTCCTTCAGCGCCGGGTGCGCGGGATCGGCGATCCGTTCCAGCGCTATTTCTTCGATTTTATCCGCCTTGGTTGATGGCAAGATATCGCGGCTGACGACGCAATACTGGAAGCAACCCGCCCGCTCAAAGCCGAAATGGCCGTAACGGCGACGGCGGCCGCTCAGATAGGAGAGCTGAAAGGGTTGGCGCTGCAACTCGTCCTGAACATGCTGCATCAAATGGCCCATGAGGCCCTGGCCCTGGCTGCCGGGATGGGTGGCAACACCGCCAATGCCGGCGACGCGCAGATCGCGTTCGCCCATGCGCCAAGTCAAGGGGAAAAGCCCGACCATGGCGCGCAGGCGGCCCTGATCGCGGATGGCGAAATTGCAGCGCATGTGCTCGTCGTCGGGCCGGTAGAGCAAGGGCAGCAACCGCGCAAAATCGTGCGGCCCATGGACGCTGAAGACCAAATTGAGGAAGTCCATGGCTTCTTCAAAATCTCCAGCGCGGAGCCTTGTGATGGGATCGCTCATGGCGGCAGATCCTAATCTAGTCAATAATAATTAAAATCCATCGCATCATGGTAAAGATTTTTCATGCTTCGCTCTGTAAGCCCAGTCCTGATTGACTGAAAAGAGGGTCGAAAACCTGTTAATCTTTGACTTTTTGACCCTGGTTCCTCATGGAGAGGAATTTTGAATATTAACTTCCACCACGGAGACACAGAGGCCACAGAGAATTTTTCCTGTGTCCTCTGAGCTCTCTGTGTCTCTGTGGTGCATCGTTTTCGTCTTTCTTGGCTCCGGCTGCTAGGTTAGGTGATTCTGGAGTCCGTCGAAGGGTGGTTGTGGCGTCATTCGTGCCAATTTTAAATTTTCACAAATGTCCCGCTGTAAAAATTCCGGGTTCGCACGTCTTGAAGCTCAGGAACAACACGGAAGGTCCGCTGACAGAAAGAAATCATGCCATGCTCAACAAGCGTTTCGCCATCCTCGCATTTTCTAATATTAAAACAGAGATCCTTCTGGGTCTCACGGCCTTTCTGATTCTGGCCGGCACGGCCCGCGCGGAGAATAGCGATGAATTCCTCGAAGAATTCGCGCTGTCGGAGAAGCGCGAGCAGGTGCTCGCCAAGCTGGTATCCGGGACCGAGGAATGGTACTCCTACCACTGCCTCCAGGCCCAGAACACCGGCGACTTGGGCAAGGCGGAGAGCCTCATCAAGGCCTGGGCCGAGCGCCACGGGGAAAGCGCGGGCGTGATCAGGATGAAGAACCGCCAAGCCTTGCTGGACTACGAAAGAACACCCCGCAAGACCCTGGACCACTTGCGCGACCAGTTCGGCCTGAGCTTCGACCACGCGAAGGAGACCGCACTGCCACCGGCGGAGATGCCGAGCCGTCTCGACGCGGCGCTCTTGAGCTTCGAAGCTTTCAAAACGCAAGCGCTCGCCCGCCACCGGGATTTCGGCGGCGTGGAACCGGAGGCACTGGAGCTTTTCGCGGACGGCAACCTGGACGTCCAGCGCCGTCGCGCCCTGCTCACGCGCCTGCCCTGGCCGGGAATCCCTGGGCTCGCGGCGCTGGTGGCCGCCGACCTCAAGGCCCAGGGCGGCGCTTTCGGTTCCCTCAATATCCACCGCATCTTGACGCTGCCGGAGCTTGAGGAACTCGCGAAGCTCATGCCGCAGTTGCTCGGCAACGAGGCTTTCCTGACGACCTGGCTGGCGCGCTTGCTCCCGGGCGCGGAAGATCCCGACAATGATGCCACGCGGCTGGCGCACCTCGAGCGCCTGCTGGCTTTTGCGCGCACGTTGCCGGCTTCACAGAATTCGCTCAAGGCCCACGCGCTCTATCACCGCCTGGACGCGGGCCGCCGCCAGGGCGACTACGACCGCGCGCTCTTCCTGGAATACCTGAAGCTGCCGCGGCGCGTTCACTACATCCTTCCCCTTTATCTCGAACGCCATGCCGCCCAGGCCGCGGACCTCGGGCACGGTTACTTCGAAGGCACGCGACTCGCCACCATAGGCGACGACGAGGATCTGGTGCGCGACTATCTCGACTTTTTCTTTGCCAAAGGCGAAGGCATGGAGCCTTTCCGGGAATGGATCGAGGAGGTTTATCTCAAGGAGGCTTACGGCGAAGCGCGCTTGCTCCACGGCCTGGGCGAAGAAAACGAAGCGGCGAAGCTCCTGGATCCCGAGGATCTCGCGCGCCTGCGCGAGCGCGTGGAGATCAAGCTCATCCCTGCCAATCGCCGCAACTTCAAGGCCGGCGAGGACGTGGCCCTGGAGCTCGACATCAAGAACGTGCCCATGCTCTTCGTGCGCATTTATGAACTGCGGACGTTGCAATACGGCCTGGACGAAAAGCGCGAACCGGGCCTCGACCTCCCCGTCGAAGGGCTGCGGCCCAACGCCGAGCGGCGCGTGGAGTACGGCGATCCCCCCATCCGCCGCCAGCGCCGCCGTTTCGAGCTGCCGGAACTCAAGGAACCCGGGGACTACCTCGTGGAATTCGTTGGCGGCGGCATGAGCAGCCGCGCCTTGATCCGCAAGGGCCGCATCGAGGTGCTGGAACGCACTGGCGCCGCCGGGCCTATCTTCTCGGTGGTGGACGAAGCTGGCGCGCTCATCAAGGACGCCGCCCTGTGGCTCGGGGGCCGGCGTTTCAGCACTTCCGAGGATGGGCGCATCCGCGTGCCCTTCGCCCAGAGCCAAACTCAGGAAGTGGCGGTGGCCGAAGCGGGCCGCCTGGCGCGCCTGCACACCTTCACGCATCTCGAAGAGAAGTACGAGCTCAAGGCCGCCTTTCACGCCGAGCGCGAGAGCCTGCTCGCGGGTCGCAGCGCCAAGCTGCTGGTGCGCGCTGATTTGCGCCTGTGCGGCCGCTCGGTGCCCTTGGCCTTGCTCAAGGATCCCGTGCTGACTGTCGAGGCCATGGATCACGACGACGTGGC
>JAHFOS010000173.1 GCA_023261545.1 bacterium | reverse complement strand
AACTGCGACCGACCTTCTTTGCTCAAGGCCGTCGAATTCGGAACCCATCGGTATTGCATGGCGAGTGCTTGAAATATGAATGAAACGCATTATTTTGTCAAATTAACCGATCACGGATGGACCATGGCGCAGGCTACTGCTGATGGGTCAATGGAGCAGTTGCGGCAGGTCGCATTTGGGCACGCCCATCGCGCAGACCTGTTGGGTAGCATCAGCTGCGGCTTGGTCATATTCGCAGTTGGTTGCTGGGGAGCAGCTTCCGTGGTTCACGAAAACGTCCATCATCTCATGCTAGTTGCTTTGCTAGTGGCGAATATACTACTGTTCCTGGTCGTGATATAATCCCCCCTAACAACGCGCACCAGCGGAGGCCGCCACGGCGGCCCCGCTGTGCTTGGCGTTAGGCGGCGGAAGAAACCACTTGATTCCACTCAACTCCATCATCGGCGACCAGGTTATGCGCACCTACTCCGGCCGGCGCAGGCGGAGTCGCGGCCCCGAAATGCGTGGTATCTGCACCAGTATGTGGGTGCACGCGCCCCTACTTGTCGAGCTTCGGTCCAATCGCGTTGTACGTCTCCAGCCCGGTGACACAGTCGTCCTTCCAACGCTCCCATTCATCAGACACGCTGAGACTCCAACTGCGCAATCTGGCGATCAAGCAGTTGGTCGGTACGTCATAGACTTGCTTCGTCCTAACGACGGTGAGCCGGAGGTTTCGTTGCTCCTCAGCGGATCATTCCTCCTTCGTCATTACTATCTTCCGGGCGGCAGCCGATACGCGCTCGACTCCGTCTCGCAGCTCGCGTCCGAGGACGAAGAGAACACGCAATGGCTTTCATTCGTGTCAGGCCGTGTCCTAAACTACTCTGATCTCATCCAATCTCCAACGTTAGGGCACAATAATACAACATACAGATGAATCGCCCTTTCCTCCACGCTTGGCCAGCTTGGCCGCAGTCGCGATACGAATCTGTTCTACCCAGGCGTTTAAACTCAATAATGGCCTTCGGGGCATCTTGCTCGGCGTGATGCACAACCCATCCTCACATCGCCCCGCCGTCCCCGCTGTGCTTGTCGTTGGGCTTAAAAATTTCCCTCTTGTCGAATATCGAGCACCGATATACTATGGAGCATGATCAAAACCTTTCGCTGCTCCGATACCGAAGCACTTTTCAAACGACAGCGCGTGAAGCGCTTCGTCAATATTGAAGCCGTGGCTCGACGCAAGCTCAACTTGGTGCACGCTGCGGGCTCGCTGAAATTTTTGCGGGTGCCTCCTGGCAATCGGCTGGAGGCTCTCAAGGGAGATCGTTCGGGGCAACACAGCATTCGCATCAACGACCAATTTCGGGTGTGTTTCCGCTGGGCGGACGGTCACGCTGAGGACGTCGAAATTGTGGATTACCATTAACGGAGATTTTAACCATGAGCAAGAGGCTACCTGCGATTCACCCCGGCGAAGTGCTGCGAGAGGAGTTCATGAGGCCAATGAGTCTTTCTTCAAATGCCCTGGCCAAAGCGCTGGGTGTTACGCCTGCGCGCATCAACGAAATTGCGCGAGAGAAGCGCGGCATTAGCGCGGATACAGCGTTGCGACTGGCGCGCTTTTTCGGAACCGACGTGCAGTCCTGGCTCAATCTGCAACAACAGTACGACATCTGCTGCGCCGAGGACGCGCTGGGCAAGACACTGAAGGCGATCCGCCCGTGGCAAGATACGCATGCTGCTGCATGAAGCTGGCCGTGAAACCTGGCCCAACAAGGCGCACCAGCGGAGGCCGGCTCCGCTGTCCCCGCTGTGCTTGTCGTTAGCCACTTGACTTCTGCGCAATCCTCATGAAATCCCACCGTGCCAACAGTCAGCGCATTTTTCGGCATCATTATCCGCATGTTTTTCAATGAGCATGCGCCACCCCACTTTCACGCCGAATATCAAGGCCAAAACGCATCCTTTACATTTGATGGCAAATTGCAAGCCGGTAAAATTGATTCAAAGGTCGCCAAACGGTTGATCCGTCAATGGGCAAAACTACATCGCGCCGAACTTGAGAAAAATTGGGTCGCGCTACGACAACAAAAATCACACGAAAATATTCCACCTCTCGTATAACCATGAGATTCCTACCATTGGTTGCGCATGCAGAGTATTATTCTGGCTACAAGATACTACTGCAATTCAATGACGGCAAAGAAAAGGTCGTTGATTTCAGGCAATGGCTGAATGGCCCTGTGTTTCAACCGCTCAAAAATAAAACATACTTTAAACGGTTCTTCATTGACGGCGGCACCATTGCATGGCCCAATGGCGCAGACATTGCTCCTGAAACATTGTATCACAGCGGCTAACAAGCCGCATCAGCGGAGGCCGGCTGCGCTGTCCCCGCTGTGCTTGTCGTTAGGCCTTGAATGAAAATTACCTACTCTCCATTGAAAATTTTATTTCCATTGTCAGTCTTGGTGCTCGGCTGTACCTCCTGCCGGCTTTGACCGGCGCTTTCGGACAGTCCCTTGCTCTTCAGCCGATCAGTCTTCATCTGCCGTTATTAGGTTGAACGGTCCGGGCCCGGAAAGCTCAACACGACCCGATCCACGCGCGCCATCCGAACTTCGATGGGTTTGCGCTGATCCTATGCGCGGCGGTTCAGCGACTCACGGCCCTGTAAAGTTCGGCGCCACCGCGCAGGATGAGCAGCAGGTTGCGCGGGCCTGGCGACAGCTTTGCCACCTCTTGGATTGAGGTCACTGGGACGTCATTGACTTCGAGGATCACGTCGCCTTCCTTGAGGCCGCCGAGTTCGGCGGCGGAACCGGGAGCGATCGCCGTGACCACCAGGCCGCGCTCCACGGCAAGACGGTATTTTTGCACCAGTTCCGGATTCACGGTATCGAGGCGCATGCCGAAGTTTTCCGCGCGCGGAGGATAAGGCGGCCAGTAAACGCCTTCCTCGTCCCTGCGGGCGGCGACAAGCTCCGCGACGAGCTCCGCGCCCGCACGCCAGAGTTGGAGTTTTACGCTGCGACCGGGATCCAGACCGGCGATAAGCTCGCGCAATTGGGACACGCCGCTGACGCGCTGGCCCTCCAGCGCGAGGACGATGTCCTTGGGAAGTATCCCCGCCAGAGCCGCGGGCGAGCCTTCCAGCACCTTGCTCACCAGCGCCCCGTCCAGCCCCTTGTACCCGAGGTGGGCGCGCAGGTTCTCGTCCAGGGGCTGGAGGAAAAGGCCCACGTAGCCGCGGGCGGCGCGCCCCTCGGTCAGCAGGTCCTCCATGACGCGCCGGGCGCTGTTGATGGGCACGGCGAAACCGAACGCCGCGGGCGACAGCGCGTGGCTGCGCAACGCCACGCTGATGCCGATGACCTCGCCGTACAGGTTCACCAGCGCGCCGCCGCTGCCACCGGGGTGGATGCCGGCATCCGTGAGCAGGAATTCTCCCGGCCCCAAACCCGGCACCTTGCCGCGGCCGCTCAGCAATCCGGAGCTCACGGTGAGCGAGAACTCATAGGCCGCGCCGATGGCCACCAGGGTTTCGCCGATCTCCGCGCTGTCCGAATCTCCGAGGCGGGCCGGCCGCAGGTTGGCCGGGGGGTCCGGCAGCTTGAGGAGGGCGAGATCGCTCGCGGCGTCGGAGCCTATGAAATGGGCTGCCACCGGGGCCTGACCCTGGAGCGTGACTTCGATACGCGCGGCTTTGTCCACGACGTGCCGGCTGGTCAGGATGAGGCCTGACTTGTCCACCACCACACCCGTGCCGAAGCTCTCATAGCGCAACTCCTGGTTGCCGCCGCCCATGGCGGGCGGGGTGGACTTGTGCGCCTGCACGATGACCACGGAAGGGAAAAGATCACGGGCCACCTTGGCGACCGCCTTGGAGACGCGCAGAGCGGCAACGTCGGCCCAGGGCGTGGCCGGAGCCGCTGTGTCAGCCGCCATTCCCGCCGTCGCCGCGGCTAGAAATACGAGCGTGGTCCATGAGCGCAAGGGAACCATCGCCGCCGCGATTCGCAATCGTTCAGCCCCAGCATTACGCCGTCGCCTTGCATTACTGACAGGCAGGTCCGTTCGCGCTGAGCCTGTCGAAGCCTGGACGGACTGAAACCTCCGCCCCAGGTGGCCCGCTTCGTGGCCCTTCAACAGGCTCATCCACCAAAACGGTGGATCAAGGACTAACGGCTGGATGTCTTGCTGAGGCTTCACCAGGACTGAACTATTACCGCGATTCTAGGGTTGCTCTGGGGGCGCCAATGCTCCGGTTTTTCCGCCCGCCCAAAGCTCCTCGAAGTGCAGGGCGAGTTCACGCGCGAGCTCGTGCGAGCGCAGCAGCACCGAGATTTCCGCGTTCTTCTGCAAGGCCCCGTAGGTCCAGTTGGTGGAGCCCACCACGCATTGGTCGTCATCCACGAGGATGGCCTTGGCGTGCATGACGCGCTCCAAGGCGTCATAGCGGACGGGAATCCCCGCGCTTTCGAGCCGATGATAGGCAGCCTCGTTCTTGAGGTTCGGCGGGCCATCCATGCGCTTGGTTTCGGCATTCCACTCCTGGCTGGCGTCCAGCAGCACCCGCACGTCCACGCCCTTGCGGTGACGCTCCTCAAGGACACCGATGATTTTGTCTTCCACGGAGTTCGGGCGGTCCTCCACGTAGCTCATGGTGTACATGGCCACCCAGATGCGCTGCCGCGCGCCGCCGAGGAGTTCCTCGACCGCCGTCAGGTACGCGGGGCCGAAAAGCAGGCGCGCTTGCGCCGCGGTAGCAGGGGCCGCATCGGGCTGGGGAGCCCCCCCCAGCATACCGTAAAGCGAAACCGCGAGGAGGGTCAGGCTCAGGACGAGCAGGCTGCGACGCGCCACGGGATTCATGAGGGCCGGCCCCGCATCAACCCCTCCAGGTTCCAGATCAGATGGCGCTTGAAATGGCTGTCCTCATGATCAGGAAAATCGCGGCGGTAATGGGCGCCGCGGCTCTCGCGGCGCTCCAAGGCCGCGCGGCCAACGGCCAGGGCGACGTGGCGCAGGCTGTGAAAATCCATCCATTCGAAGCTCGGTTGCGCGGGCGCCACCCCGAGGTCCAGCCACGGCTGGAGGCGGTGCATCAAGGCGTCGAGCTGCGGTTTCTCGCGGTAAACGCCCGCGAGACGCCACATCAGGGCTTTCAGGGTGCGCAGCAGATCCACGGGGTCGAGTTCTTCGCTGAGGCGCGTCGTGGAGGCGGGCCACGCGCGCGCTGTGGCGACTGGGGCAGCGCTCGCCAGTTCTTCACCCAAATGACGGGCGATGCGCCGGCCAAAAACCAGCCCCTCCAGCAAGGAGTTGCTGGCCAGGCGATTAGCGCCGTGCACGCCGCTGGCGGCCGACTCGCCGCCAACGTAGAGGCCCGGCAGCGAAGAGCGTCCCCACTCATCGCAACGCACCCCTCCCATGGTGTAGTGGGCCGCCGGACGCACGGGAATCCACTGGCGCGCGATGTCGAGTCCGAAATCCTGACACGCGGCACGAATGGTGGGAAAGCGCTCATAAACCCTGTCGCGTTGGAGGTGGGAAAGGTCGAGGAAAACGCAGCTCTCGCGCGTGCGGATCATTTCGCTCACGATGGCGCGGCTCACCACGTCGCGCGGGGCCAGATCGGCGAGTTCGTGGTATTCGGGCATGAAGGCCTGGCCGGCGGCATTGCGCAGGATGGCGCCGTCCCCGCGCACCGCCTCGGAAATGAGGAAGCGCGGGGCGCCGGCCACGAACAGGGCGGTGGGATGGAACTGCACGAACTCCATGTCCATGACCTCGGCGCCGGCTTCCAGGGCCAGGGAGACGGCGTCGCCGGTGGAGGTGCGCGGATTGGTCGTCTCCTGGAAAAGCTGGCTGTAGCCCCCGCAGGCGAGCACGACGGCGCGGGCCGCGATGTGCAGGAAGCGGTTTTCGCGAGTCATCCAGGCGATAAGGCCGGTGCAGCGGCCATCTTCGACGATGAGGTGAAAGGCGCGGCAGTATTCAATGGACTGGAGGCGCTTGCGGCGGCGCATACGCTTCATCAATCCCTCCTCCAGCGCCCGGCCCGTGGCATCACCGCCGGCATGCAGGATGCGCGCGCGGGCGTGGGCCGCTTCGCGCCCCAGGTAGTAGCCGCCGTCCGCCCGCTGGTCGAATTTAACCTCGGCGGCAATCTCCTCGATGGCGGCGGGTCCCTCCCCCACCAGGATGCGCACCATTTTTTCGTCGCAGAGGCCCGCGCCGGCGTAGATCGTATCCTTGATGTGGGATTCCAGGGAATCGTCCGCCCCGATGGCGCAGGCGATGCCGCCTTGCGCGTTGTTGGTGCAGCCCTCCCGCAGATCCAGCTTGCTGAGCAGCACGACCTCCAGCGCGGGCGCGAACGACCCGGCGACCATCAAGCCAGCCGCCCCGGAGCCGACGATCACCACGTCGGTCTTGAGACGTTCCAGCTTCCCTTTTTTGATGTAATGCAGCACCCGCGCGCCGCGGGCAGTCTAGTTTCCCGGTGCCGCTAACAAGCCAAAAAAGGCTCATCCGAGGAATGCGTACCTCTGATAAAGTCCGCTCCCCAGTTTTTTCCAATGCTCCGTGCTCTCAACTCGGATTTATCCACAGATTGCACCGAGGGGCACTGATAAAGAGACCAATATTTTCAGTGTTAATCTGTGTCATCTGTGGAAAAATCCCCCCGGTATTGCGATTGGGTTCCCGCCTTGCCAGATCGTGGCACCATGTGAAAACTCTTGAAAAGTACGCATTCTTCGGATGAGCCCCAAAAAAGGCGTATTCCGCGACTCGTGTTCAAAATTCGCGCCGTGGCTTAGGATCACCCCGCTACGTACGCCCTTGAAGCCTTCCATCCTTTTCGTCGGGCACAGCCCGCACCTCGCCGGAGCCGAGTACAGCGTGCTGCGGCTGATCCGCAACCTGCCGGCGGAGTTCGACGAGCGCGTGCTGGCCCCGGGGGGCGGCGGATTCGAAGAGGCCATACGCCGGCTCGAAATCCCCTTCGCGGCCTTCGATCCGCTGCCGGCCCTGCGCTCCAAACACGATGGCCGCCGCCACGCCGCTCTTTTTGCCGAGCGCCTGCAAAAGAATTTCGCGGCGTTGAGCGCCAAAATCGAGAAACCAGACCTCGTGCACAGCAACACCTTCCACGTCTTCGAGGGGGCGCTGCTGGCCGCGCATTGGGGAGTGCCGCACCTGTGGAACCTGCGCGAGATCCTGGCCGCCTCCCCCTCCTGGCAGCCTTTTCTTTCTTACGAAACCTGGTGCCGACTGATGGGCAGCTTGAGCGATGCCCTGGTCTGCAATTCCGAAGCCTTAGCTGGCTCGCTGCCAGACGCCGTGCGACCCCTCGTCCGCACCATCCATAATGGCCTCAATCCCGGCGACATCGCCTCGCGCGCCGCGGCGCGGGCCGATTACCGCGCGCGCTTTGGGATTCCCGAAACCGCGCGCGTGGTGCTGACCACCGGCAATTTCATCCCCGAGAAGGGCCATCGCGCCTTCCTGCCGTACCTTCCGACCTTGCTGCGTGAGTTCCCTGACCTCTACTTTCTTTGGCCTGGGGCGCACCATCTCACTTACCGGGAGGTGCGCGGCGTTCTGGATCGCGAGGGGATCACGCGCGTCATCGCGCCCGGTCATATCGAGGGTTTCGGGTACTGGATGGCGGGTGCGGATCTCTACCTGCTGCTTTCCGAGACTGAGGCCTTTCCCACCGTGGTGCTGGAATCCCTGGTGGCGGGCGTGCCGGTGCTGGCGCGCGATTGCGGCGGGGTGCGTGAAATCCTGAATAAAGGCGGCGGAAAACTGGTGCCGCTTGGGGATCTGGCTTTACTGGCCCAAAACCTGCGCGCTTTCCTGCGCGGGGAGCTGCGGCTTCAAGGAAATCTGCCCGAGGGCTTCAGCGAAGAGGAAATGGCGCGCCGCTATGCGGAACTTTACCGGCAGCTCTTGCGCCAGGGCTGCCGTAATGCGGACGAGCGCCGCGCGCTGCTCGAAGATTTCCGGCAGGGGGCGGCGGCTTTGGAGCCTGCCGCACGGGAGTTGCGCTATCTTGAAACGCTGCGCCGGCATCCCGTGGCGCGGCGGGTGTTGCGGGTGCTGGAGCGGTTGGGGGTTATTGCGCGGGAGTGAGGGCGGTTTTTCAGCGCAAAAATTCAGGCGCAAATATAAGTCGCCCCTGATCCACGGCAAAGGCCGCGAGCGCCAGGAAAGGCCCGAAGGGGATCTGGCGCGGGCCCCCCTTGAGCCTGAGGGCGAACCCGATGGCAGAGCCGAGCAACGAGGCGCCAGCCAGGGCGAAAAGCACAGGGAAAAAGCCGAGGAACCAGCCGAGCGCGGCGGCAAGTTTAAGATCGCCTCCTCCGATGGCTTCTTCTTTCGTGAAGAGGCCAACCAGCCTGGCGCAGAGCCACAGCAAGGCCCAGGCGAAGAGGGCGCCGGATGCGCCGTCCATCCAGGCAAAGTCCCTCACACGAAAAGCCAGGCCGCTCGCTCCGCCGGCCCCGAGTGCGAAGATCCCTGCGCGCCAGCGCAGATCGCCCTCGGGGTTCGCGTAAAAACGAAGTCTGATGAAAAGCGCCGCCACGGCGGTTCCTGCCTTGCTCCCCCCCAGCATGGCAGCCATTTTTTCTACAGCCCAGAAAACGTGGGCGAAGAGGAGCGCCATGAAGGCGTAGTGCAGCACTAAAGCTACTGGCGAATTA
>JAHFOS010000172.1 GCA_023261545.1 bacterium | reverse complement strand
GATATTGGCGGCCAGGAAGGCGTGGGCGAAGATGAATCCGAAGATGGCGATTCGCCTTGCGCCAGGGCTGAAATTCATACGCGGGCGCAGGAAGACTTTTATGAGAACAACGTCCGTGGCGACGAGCAGCCCGATCAGCACGCCGCGGCAGGCTATGATCGTCAACAGGGCAAGATGCGCCAGGGCGATAGCGCAGAGCAGGATGCTTTTTGCGGGAGCCTTAGACCAAGGGCGCAGCAAGCTCAAAACGACGGCAAAGGTCAGCAGCAAGTACTCTGCCGCGACGTTGCGGTGGCCCATGGTGAGCCCCGGACGCTCCGTTTGCGGCGTAGTGCTTTCGAGCCAGCCTGAAAGGGACGCAAGATGCTGAGGCATGGCGCCCATTTCCGCGAGGCGGGCGCAAAGGAACTGCACGAAACCCAGCAAACACAGGGCGGCGCTTTGGATGACGAGCAGCCAGAGCAGGAACCGCGCTCCGCGATCACTGGTGCGCCGTGCCAGGGAAAAAGAGAAGTAACCGGTGGCGAGCAGGCTCCAGCGCGTCCAGCCCAGTTCGCCGTGCCATGCCCAAAGCACGCTGGCGCCGGCCCAGAAGATGAAGATCAGCATGGCGGCGTCGAGCTGATCGACCACCCATCCTTTGCGATCCCGGAACCAGGACTGGAGACAGAACAACAGGAAGGCGGAACCCACCCAGAGCATCTCGCGCGGCAGGTTGAGGTAGTCCAGGGCGGGATAATAGAAGAGGCTGGGCACGACGATCAGCAGCATGGCGATCCAGAGGAGTTCGGAGCGCCGCCAGAAGGGAGAGGGGAAGATCGGAGCCGCGCTCATGCGCTTTCGCGGGTGAGAGCCTGTTTAAAATGTATATTTAGTGTCACCCTTTTAGTTTTTTAAAAATAATATTTTACCACAGAGGGCACAGAGAACACAGAGAACGGACAAGAATAAGAGGAAAAATACATTGAAAATTAAAAATTATGTCGGAGGCCTACGCTCAGGCTTAGCATGGCTCGGTGAACTCTCTGTGCCCTCTGTGCCCTCTGTGCCCTCTGTGCCCTCTGTGTTCTCTGTGTTCTCTGTGTTCTCTGTGGTGAAAGAATTCGTATTTTTTAAACAAGCTCTGAGAGAAAATCTTTCTAGGATTTGCCGCGCCGTCGCTCGCACCACCGCGCTCGGATGCTGGAGATGGCTATGGAAGAGTTCAGCGGGCGCGCGGGGATCGCTGGCCGCGGCGATGAGGAAATTGCGCCGCAAACCCGCCCATCCGGGCCGCAGCATAGGCGTTTTTCTGAAAAAGGCCCGAAAAGTGCTTTCGGGCAGCATCAGGAGATCCGCCAGCGGCGGCAGATGTTCCGTGCCATGAGGCTCAGAGATTTTGCGATTCCAGGGGCAGACCTCCATGCAGATATCGCATCCGTAGGCTGTTTTTCCAAGGTGGCCGTGAAAGCGTTCGGGAATAAGCCCGCGATTTTCGATGGTCTGGGTGCTCAGGCATTCGGAGGCCTTGATGAGTCCCGGCTCGATGAAGGCGTCGGTGGGGCAGGCTTCCAGGCAGCGGGTGCAGGTTCCGCAATGGAAGGGGGAAAGACTCTCGTCTTCGCGCCACTCCAAGCTGATGAGCCAAGAGGCGATGAGAAAGTAGGAGCCGTGCTTGCGGCTGATGAGGCAGCCGTTTTTGCCGATCCAACCCAGCCCCGCTCGTTCTGCCAGCGCCCGCTCTAGCAGCGGCGCGGTATCCACGCAAATTCGATATTCCTCCAAAAGGCCGAAACGATCCTGGAAGGCGGTTGAAATGCCGTGGAGTTTTTCCCTGAGCGCGCGATGGTAGTCCGGCCCGCGCGCGTAACGGGCCACCCAACTGCTAAACCATGCTTTGGGATAGGGGGCGAGGAACACCAGCGCGCTGCGCAAACGGGTGCCGAGGCGCGTGGGATCTTCCCGGAGCTCCAGGTTGCGCGCGAGATAGCCGAGGGGCGCATGGTGTCCGGCGTCCACCCAGTTCTTGAAGGCGGGAAAGCGCGGTTCGGCGTCCAAGGCCACGGGTTTCACTTCGAGGAACCCACTCTGGCGCGAGGCCTTCTCGATCCAGTCGAGTTGCGCGGGGGCGAGATCCGATCTGTTCGTCATCCGAGAAGGCTGCGCTCTCGATTTTTCAGCATCGCCACGGCAGTGTTTTTGCAAGGCCGTTCCGGCGATGTCATTAATCTTTGGAAGGATTTGATTTCTTGGCGCCCTTGGCGGTTCAGCTTTCTTGGCCTTCTGTTTTAGGAAACGAAGAGTTTACCGCCAAGGGCGCCAAGAACGCCAAGGGGGGAGATGTCTACATGAGCCCGAATGGTATTGCGTCCGGATTTACAAGCGGACCGCACTCCAACAATAAGGGGAGCATGGAATCCGCTACAGCCCGCATTTTGGACGCCAACCTGAACCGCCTACGCGAGGCGCTGCGCGTCGTCGAAGAGGCCTTCCGCTTTGCCGCGGACCACGCCGGGGCCAGCGCGCGTCTCAAAGCCCAGCGTCATCGCCTGCAGGGGATCGAGGAGAGGCTGGATCGGCGGGTGCTCCTCGCCGCGCGCCGGGCCGATGAGGATGTGGGCCGGCACATCGAGGAAGCGACGGAGGGGATACGCCGTGATCTTGGCGACGTGCTCCAGGCTAATTTGAAGCGCGCCCAGGAAGCCTGCCGCGTTCTCGAAGAGTACGGCAAGCTCGCCGCTGGAGATTTCGCGGCGGCCATGAAGGAAATGCGCTTCGAACTCTACGAAATAGAGCAGCGCGCCTTGCTCGCCCGCCGCTTCCCCCATCCATGCCTCTATGTGCTGCTCACCCGCGCTTTATGCCGCCGCGATCCGCGCGATGTGGCGCGCCTGTGTGCCGACGGTGGCGCCCATGCCCTGCAATTGCGAGAAAAGGATATGGAAGACGGGCGCTTCCTCGACTGGATTCGCGAGGTGCGGAACTTCCTCACCGGCAGCGGCGTCCTGCTTATCGTCAATGACCGCGCGCATCTCGCCCGTCTCGCGGAAGCGGACGGCGCCCATCTCGGCCAAGGGGATCTAAGAACGCCCGAGGCACGGGCCGTCCTGGGTTTTGGGCGTTTTCTTGGCCGCTCCACGCACGGTTTGGAACAGGCGCGAGTGGCCCTGGGGGAGGGGGTGGATTACATCGGAGTGGGGCCGTTATTTCCGACGAAGACTAAAGAGCACGCGGCGGCGGTGGGATTGGACTACCTGAAGCAGGTGCAGCAGCAGATTCCCCTGCCGTATGTGGCCATCGGTTCGGTGAATCGCGCCAGTCTGGACCAGGTTCTGGCTTGCCAGCCTTCCGGCATCGCCATCTGCTCCGCCATCATTTCCGCGGACGACCCGCAGACAGAAACGCGCTTCTACCGCGAGCGGCTGGAGGCCGCTTTCAGGAACTCCGTATAACTGGAGTATTCGTCAAGTTGCTGGCGGCAGAACGGGAGGCGGAGAAACGTTCCCGGTTGGCGGCACTTGGGATTCTCCCACGGACGGCGGAGTCGGTGGGGCGGAAGCCTGCGGCCCTTGTGGGCTAGGCAGAGTTTCCTGTACGGGAGAAGAGGGCGCGGGGGAAGGAGTGTGCTGTAGGGGCTCAACCGCCAGGGGAGGGGAGAGTTTCACTGGAGTCTTTTCCCCCGTCTGCCTCAAATGTCCCGTTTTGCGTTGCTCGGCATTTTGACCCAAGGTCATGAGGGGCTTGAGCTTGGACGGATGCGGAAGGCGGCGATTCGCCAAACTGGCCTGGGAGCGGCGATAAGAGCGGATAACGGCAATCGCCAGGCCTGAAAGCACGAGCAGGATGCCGCCGAAGATCACGGTTTGCTGCAGGGGCGTGAAACCTATCTTGGGTTCCTTTACGATCTCCAGGTTGTCCGCGATGACGAGAGGAAGCCAAGTCGCGCGGCCCTGAACGTTGGTGAAGTTGTAGCGCTGCAGAAAGAGGCCGCTCATGCTCACGAGATCGCGATACTTCAGGGTGGAGGGAATACGCAGGGAGCGAAAGGCGTATTCAACGCGGTCGGAATTGAGCAGCAGGCCTTCATAAAAGTACTCCATGCCCGGCTGGATTTCAGCTCCCGAAAGCCGGCGGCGCTTGATGAACATCAGGGAACCCGTGAAGGAGACGCGCTGTCCCCGGTAACGCTCGGGGTTTTCCATGAGCTCGCGTTGCCCGACATTTCTAAGCGGGGCCAGCTTCAAGGCTTCCCCGTTTTGAATTTTGGCCAAGACGTGGAAGTAAGCCATGCGCGAAACCTCGCGCGCTTCCTGAGCGAAGGCGAGTTCCTCCATGATATCGCTGTAGGCCACCTCGTCGCTCTCCATTTGCGGATAAATTCCTTGACCGGGTAACTCGTAGATTTCGCGCGCCAGCCCGAGCTGGACCTCTTTTCCGCCCGCGAGCGCCCGGCCCAGATAGAAGCAGTCGAGGTAGAAGGGTCCGCCTTTCGCCAGGCGCTCGGAAGCGACGCGCAGGGTCAGCACCCGCATCGTCGGGCCCTCCGAGGTTTCGACCTCCAACCACTGCGATTCGCCTGGCCCTGGCTCGGCCTGGGTCACCGACTTGGGATAAAGCGGCATCAGGATGCCGGAGAAGCGCGCCGGGTTAGCGTAGGCCTCATCCCACGAGGCCTGCAGTTCGAGGAAATTCAAGAGGTTTTCGCGGTTGGTATGCTCCAGGGACTCAACCAGCACGCCGATGGAGCCCGTGAGTTCCGCCAGAGGTTGCGTTCCGGTGTATTTCGCGTTGCGGAAGGGCGCGAGCTTTTCCTCGGAGAAAAAAGGCCGGCCCAAATCCCGCTCGACGGTTTTCTTGTCCTCGGCCTCGAAACGGGAAACCATATTGGCGAGGCTGCGCATGGTGGCGAAGACCACGAAAAGCAAAAGCAGGGCCAGCGCCAGCCCGGCCATGGGTGTTTTGGGTGACATGCTCATCCCCGATCAAAAGGGTAGAAGGGACGGCGGGCGTTCCAGCCAAGGGTCATCCCGCCAGGTGGCCTGGGCGCGCCCGTAGGCGATGTCCGCGGCTGTTCCGCCCGTCGCCAGGTCGTCATTCTGTGGATGGCCAGGGGCCGTCCCGGGCGCTGGGCCTTCATGTTCATGCCCCTTGGCCGCGGCATTCAAGTCGGCGCCTCCGCGCCGGGATGCAGCCGTGGCATTGTTTTTTTTCCCTTGAGACGGAGAGGTTTTGAGGTCGGACTCGGAACTAGTGAGCTCGGCGTCGCGAGGGGACAGGGAACCGGTGAGCAGCCCCATCCATCCGGTGAGAGCCAAAAGCGCCGCGGCGAATCCGTAACGTGGGGCGCGGCGAAAAAAACCATGTCCTGGTTTGAAGGGCATGCGACCCGCCAGCAAAGCGCCATCGAGGTACAGGAAATGGTCGAGTTTGGCTTTGAGCTTCCGACCTGGCCGCCACAGCATCCACACGCTTGCCAGGGTCAAGACGGCGGCCAGCGCGCGTGTCCACGAAGCTGGAAGCGAGGTGCTGGCGGCGAGGAACCCCGCCAGGGCGGCGATGAGCAGGGGCCCGGCTAATCCCGTCATGATCCAGGGTTCAGCGGAGGTATTTCCAGCGCTTGCGCTGGCGAAGGCGATCCCCAGGACGAAATCAAAATGAATTTAACTGACCTGAAATGGCGCACGGGGTCATTATGCCCATGAATTACCGCTGTGCCAGGGATTTTTAAGGCTCATCCGACTCATGCGTACTTCTGGGCAGTGTCTTCCCTGTTTTTCTTGGTTCTCAGCGCTCCAAACTCGGGAGCATCCACAGATTACACAGATTTGCACTGATTAAAAAGGCCGGCCCTGCTTGATTATTATCTGTGTTAATCTGTGCAATCTGTGGAAAATTCCCCTGGCAGCTCGATTGGGTTCCGGTCTTGCTCGACCAGGCACCGGCGTGAAGATTCTGGAAAAGTACGCATTATTCAGATGAGCCATTTTTAATCCCTGGCGAGGCGCACGTGATGGATGAACCAGGCGAAGGGATAATCGTGCCGGGTTTCGCTGGCGACGCTCTCCACGCGCGGCGCGCGCGGAGAGGCGGAAGGGCGGAAAACCTCCGCGGCGTAACCCGCGCTGTAAGCCAGACTGGCGGCCAACCCCACCCATTGCCCGCGCGCCAATGCGAGCCCGGAGGATAAGACACGCCTCAACATGCGCAGGAGGAAAGGGCGGCGCTCTGGGAAGCTGCCGCGATCATAGCCATCCGTGAGCTCCAGCACCCGCTCCGGAAAATGCCGCTGCCCGAAGGCCGAACCGCGCCCATTGCGGTAATACATGCGCAGGATGCTTGAAAGCGAGGGTGGCAGCAGGTGATAGACCCAGGTGTTGGCCGCGATGACCACGCGCCGGCCCGCGTCGCGAACCTTCTTGCGCAGCACGGGATCGAGCCCGCGCACCAGTTCCTCGTCCTCCCCGCCCAGGGTAAGGAAGAGTTCCCGCGGCATGAGCAGGCAGGGATGCTGGACCATATCGGAGTCCAGGGTCTCAGGCTGGCGCGGGAAGAAACGGCGTGGGATTTCTAGCATGGCCCGGCGTTGCAAAGGAAGCGCGTGGGGCGGGATTTCACAGGCCGCGCCGGCCATGCCCACGGTCGCATCGGCCTCCAGGACAGCCATGAGCTTGTGGAAAAGCCCCGGGTCGTCCATGAGAGAATCGTCGTCCAGGGTACCGAAATATTTTCCCTTGGAGTGCCGCGCGGCGTAGTTGATGGCGCGGCCCTGGCGCGGATCGCCCACCACGCAGTGGACCTCCAGGGGAGGTGAGGTCTGAGCGGCCAACGCCAGCAGCAGCGGCGCAATCTCGCCCAGCGTCTGCGGCTTCAGAACGGGAATGGCCAGGCTGTAATCCGGGGTGGTCATCTATATTTCGGGATTTCTCAGATTATAGGGCCCGTGCCGGCGGTGTTACCAGCGCCGGGGTCACGGGAAAAGCAAATCCGAATACGACGAAATATTTCACCAAAGTTATTTCGCATTTTTCAGGCTAACTATTTAATTTTCACACATCAGGATACCATCGCCGCAGTCTTTTTTTAGCCTCAAAAGCGAAATAGCGAGATATGAAGTTTTTGGTCGTTGACGATTCCGCCATCATCCGCCAGAAGATCATCAACACCTTCATTGGCTATGACATCCAGTTTGACCAGGCGGCAGACGGGGCTGAAGCGCTGAATTTCCTTGAAGTCCTCGCCACGGACTACGACCTCATCACGCTGGACTGGAACATGCCTAACGTCACTGGCATCGAGGTGCTCGAGAAAATGAAGGCCAAGGAGATGAAGATCCCGGTGGTCATGGTGACGACCGAAAGCCAGCGCGCCGAGGTGGTGCGCGCCATGCTGGCCGGGGCCAAGAACTACGTGGTCAAGCCCTTCGACGGCCCCTCGCTGATCACCAAGGTTTCGGACGTCTTGAAGCAGGTCAACAAGGAACTCAAGAAGCCCGGCGGTTGAGATGGCTCTCAAGATAGCCCACAAGGTGTTGCTCATGGACCCGGTGCCGGTCAATCGCAAGATGTGCTCGCTCGTCCTTGGCAAGGCCGGCTTCAAGACGCTGGAGGCCGGGAACCTCAGCGATGCCCTGACCCTCCTGGAGCAGAACCCCCAGACCCGGGCGCTCATCACCAACCTCGAAAACGAGCCTTTTTACAACGGCGCGCTCATGGATGAAATCCGCCGCGTGAGTCCGCAGATCCCCGTCATCATCCTCACCGCGCGCAGCGACGCCGAGACCTACATTGCCATCTTTCGCCAGGGTTTTGAACATTACCTGAACAAACCGCTGCGCCCGCGGCTGCTGGTGGAGGCCGTCAACCGCGCCATTGACATGCGCGTGGATTATTTTGATGCCTGCCGGCACCTCAAGATGTTCAGCGACTTCACCGTGCCGGTGTACATGCTGAACGCCAAGGGCGAGATCATCTATGGCAACCAGGCGTTCACCTCGCTCTTCGGGATCAGCAGCGCGGCCATCAAAAAGCAGCCGCGTTGTTGCGACACCCTGGGCTTTGAGGTGTGCAAGCAGGAATGCGTCACCGCTGAGGTCTTCCGCTCCGGCAAGGTGCTCAAAGTGCGCGAGCTCACGGCGCAGCTCGCGGATCGCAAGCTCAACCTCTTCGCCTCCTTCATGCCCGTTTTCGACATGCATGAAACCGAGTCCCCCATCGGCGTCCTGGTCACGCTGGCCGATCTGTCTTCCGAGGCGGACCTCCAGGGCAACTTCCGCGAACTCTATGAGCTCGAAAAACAAAAGACCGTAGCGCTGGAAAAAGCCACGGCCGAACTGGCGAAGGAAAAGGCGGTGGTCGAGGATCTGAACCGCACGCTCGAGCGCAAAGTCGAGTTGCGCACCCAGGAGCTGGCCAAGAGCCGCCAGGAGATCAAGGAGGTGCTGGATCACATTGACCTCGCCATCCTGGCCTTCAACCAGGAGGGGTCGCTTTCCGAGGGCTGTTCGCACGCCAGCCTGGAGATCTTCGGTTTTGCCGACCCTGTTGGCCGCAACATCTACGACGTGCTGGCGCTGGCCCAGGGGAGCGAAAAGCGCGATGAGCTGGCGAACTGGCTCGTCATGGCCTTCCAGGTTTACGGCATGCTGCGCTGGGATGAGATTGAGCCGCTGAACCCCCTGCGCGACTGGCAGTTCGGGGCGCGTTTCCTCCAGACGCGCTGGTCGCCCATCGCCGCCGACGGCAAGCTCGAGCG
>JAHFOS010000034.1:17526-32932 GCA_023261545.1 bacterium | reverse complement strand
GATCTCGATCTCGGTGTCGCGGTCGGGGTAGCCCATCTCGATCCGCATGAGGAAGCGGTCGAGCTGCGCTTCGGGCAGGGGATAGGTGCCCTCGAGCTCGATGGGGTTCTGGGTGGCGATGACCAGGAAGGGCTCGGGCAGCGCGTGGGTTTCGCCGAGCACCGTGACCGAGCGCTCCTGCATGGCTTCCAGCAGCGCCGATTGCGTCTTGGGCGAGGCGCGGTTGATTTCGTCGGCCAGCACCAGGCCCGCGAAGACGGGACCGGGCTTGAAGACCAACCGCCTTCTTCCGCCATCTTCTTCAATGAGATGACTGCCGGTGATGTCCGAAGGCATGAGGTCAGGGGTGAACTGGATGCGCTTGAAGCTCAAGGCCATGAGCCGCGCCAGCCCGCGCGCAAGCTCGGTCTTGCCGAGGCCCGGCATGCCCTCGAAGAGCATGTGTCCGCGGCAGACGAGGCTCAAGGCCGCGGCGGTGGTGACTTCTTCGCGGCCAAACACGATGGCATCGAGCCGCGCTACAAGCTCCTTGAGCTTGGCGCTGGCCTGCGCCACTTCAGCCGCGCTGAGCAAGGTGGGGAAGTCTGGGTTTGTCATCGAGGCCTGTCAGTGGTAGGTGAACTCAGATTTTTTGCTCACTTGACCCCCAACGCACTTTTGGCGGCGGCTCCCCGTATTCCCCAGGTTTCCATGTTTTTAGATCGGAATCATCCACAGATAACACAGATTTGCACAGATTAAAACTCTCGGCTTTGGTTCATCATAATCTGTGTTTATCTGTGTAATCTGTGGACAAATTTCTTGCGCCGATTTATCTGGACCTCATGGCTGGCCGGGCGAAAAATAGCGCCGCAGCGTGCGCTGGTAGCGCGGGGGGATTTTCGCGCCGCCGGAGAGCGCCTCGCGCTCGCTGCCCAAGACCGGGCCGGGGCTGGCGGTCGCCGGGGCCTGGCCCTTCTCAACTTTAGGTTCCGCCGTCACGGATGTCTCGCCGAGGAAGACTCCGGGTTCGCGGGCGTCCGGTGCCGGCAGCAGGGCGTCCTGGAGCTCGTGCGCCAGTTCCTTGGCGGGCGCGCCGAAAAGATCGGGGTCGGTTCCCGGCCCGCGGCTCACGCCGCCACGGCCTGCGCCCCGGCCGGACTGTAGTGCAGCCGCACACATTTCGCCGGCGCATTCCCCGAGCCCCGCCAGGGAACAGCTGGCGCACGCCTTGCCGCCCTTGGCGGAACGGCAGGCCTGGGCGGCGCGTTCCAGGGATTCCGCAAGCTTTTTGAGTTCGTCGGGGCTGAGGCTCCGCAGCGACTGAGCCAAAGCCGCTGAGCCGCTCGCCTGGGCCAGTTTAGCAAGCTCCGATAACTTGGCGGCCAGTGCGGGATCGAGACCTGGGCCAAGGCCGCAGGCGGGATTCTGCGCCAGGGTTTTCAAGGCGGCGGCGAGGTTTTCAAGAGCCTTGGCGGCAGATGAACCGGGTTTCAGTCCCCCGGCAGCCTGGCCATCTTCGACACCCGCAAGCTGGCCGGAGTCGGCGTTTCCCGCCAGTTGCGCGACCTCGCCGGCGGCGCTGGAAAGCCCGCTCGCACTTTCGGACAAGGCGCCCTCCAGGCGTTTCTGACATTCGTCCGCCTCGCGCCAGAACTCCTCGCTGCTCATGTTTCCGGCATCGTTCTGGAGCCGCTCCAGGGCGACTTTGAGTTCCTCCTTGATCTCGGCTTGCAGCGGTGTCTCTTCCAGCCCCAAGAGGCGTTCCGCGATGACCCCCGTCTCGGGGGCGAGCGGGGGAGCGAGCGGCTTCACCACGGGCACGACGGCGAGGAATCCCAGGAACAACAGGGCCGGGAGGGCCTTGCGCAGGGCGAGGCCGGTCCTGAGACCGAGGCGCGGCAGGCGTTCGGCGCCCGCGCCTTGCCAGGCATGGGTCAGGGCTTCGCCCCGGCCACCGAGCCAGGAATCCACGAAGCTGCGCGCCTCCTCGGACGAGAAGCCGCGGCGGCGCATGCGATGCAGCGCCCAAGCCAAAGGCAGCAGCGAGGAGACCGACAACGCCGCCAGCAGGGGAAAGGAGCGGCCGAGATAGAGCTGGAAGGTGAGCAGGGGCGCGGCGACCAGGGCTGGGGCCAGCCACAGGCTCCCCAGCAAGGTCTGCGTGAAGACCAGCGCGTTGAGCCGTCCGCGCACCCTGCCGACAAGACGCGCGCCACAGTTGACCGCAAGGAGGGAATCGTCCATGGTCTGCATTGTAGTGCCCGGTGCTCCCGGAAAACGCCGCGCGCAAAGTTTCGGCAGCATAGGGGGGAGGTCCGTCCCGTGGCGTTGTCTTTTTCAGACGGTTCGCAGAATCCGTCCCATGAACAAGCTCATATCGGTCTTCTTGCTGTTGGCCTTGTGGCTGCCGGCGGTCCGTGGGGAAAGTCTGCGCCGCGCGGCGCGGCGCACACTGGTGGTGCCGCTGGGAAGCATGAGCGCCGGCGAATTTGCCGCGTCTTTGCAGAGGCTGAACGAAGGACTGAAAGTCAAGGCTTCCGAGCAACCCGAACACCGGTTGACCCTCATGGCGCCGGGCTGCGTCCAGGTGCGCGTCGGAGATCCCCTGCTCATCGAGGCGGACGCGTTCGTGATCTGGATGGAGTCCCTCGGACTCGCGTGCAGCTATGGAGCGGAGGGGCTGGCGCTGAGTGCGGGCGCTGCGGCCCAAGGGACGGCGCTCGGGGCGCTTCAAAAGCCTTCATCCCAACCCTCTCCAAGACCCTCACCCCAGCCCTTTCCCGAAGGGAGAGGGGGAATTGAAAAGGCTGCTGTCGCGGCCGTTCCCGCGCCCGCGACACAAACCATGGCCGCCCCGACTCCCAAGCCCGCGCCCGCGGCTATCAAGGCCGAAACTGCCAACGGTTCCGCGGGCGATGTCGCCAGCGGTGAGCGGCGCGAGTTGCAATCGGGTCACTACGGCACGTCCTTTCGCGTGGACGGCACCCTGGTGCTCATGGATCGCGAATACAGTTTCAAGGACATCGAGATCAACGGCACCCTGCTCTTTGAGAAGCAGGCCGTGGCCATCTTCGAGAACCTGGCGGTGAACGGCAAGACGATGCTGGCCTCCGGCGGCGGCCTCACGGCGAAGAACCTGAACGTGCGCGGCGAGCTCGTGCTGGGGCAGGGCTCCAACTGCAAGGCCGAGGTGATAGATGTGGCGGGAACCCTGCGCCTGGAAGGCGGCAATGTATGCTCGACCCACCATCTGGTCCTGGGCAAGGGCGACGTCGTGATGAAGGAAGGCTCGCACCTCGTGGTGCAGACCATCTCCGGCTCGTAAGGCACGGCGCCATTCAACCGCGGAGCGAGCCCGAACCCCAAAGCCATCAGCGACCTCTCCCCCTCCGCGTTCTCCGCGCCGCCGCGTGAGTAAATCCCCACCTTCTTTTCGCCGATCAAATCATCATCGAACGCAGTAGATTTTTGGCTCATCCGAAGAATGCGTACCTCTAGCAGGGTCCCCCCCCGTTTGTGTTCGGCTCTCTGCATCCTCAACTCGGGAGCATCCACAGATTACACAGATTTGCACCGATTAAAAAGGACGGCCCTGATTGATTATTATCAGTATTAATCTGTGCAATCTGTGGAAAATCCCCCCGGCTGCTCTCTTTGGTTTCAGTCTTACTCGACGGTGCACCCGTGTTAAGAATTCCAGAAAAGTACGCATTATTCGGATGAGCCAAATTTTTTGCACGCGGAGGCGCGGAGCGCGCGGAGAAGACAGAAAAGCCCATCAGCTTCGCCCAATTGCAATAGATCTTGCCGGCTAAGGCGCTGGGAATTCCAACTTGCGAAAAACCAGCCAGCGCGCTCCGGCGTCAGCCCCGGCTTTACGGGTCGCCCCGCGCGGGCATAATAGCACTTTTCCCCAATATTTTTCCCAGCCGCCCTTCCGGAATTACCCTTGAGCTTCCCCGCGCAACAGAATTTCGCCAGCGTTTTCAACGTCCACTACCTCGACCGCATCTACGAGCAGTTCGTCAAGAACCCCGGGTCGGTGCATCCGAGCTGGGCTTACTTCTTCCAGGGCATGGAATTCGCGCGCCAGGCCGAGGGTGCCCAGGCGGAAGCCGGCTCCCGGCCCTTCGATACGCGCATCGCGCACCTCATCCGCGGGTATCGCCGCCGCGGGCACCTTATCGCCAAGACCAATCCGCTGGAGACCAAGGAGCTGGCGAGCCCGCAGCTCGACATCACCTTTTACGGCTTCAGCCCCAAGGACATGGACAAGGAGTTCCCCACCGAGGGATTGCTCGAAAAGCCCGCCGCTCCGCTGCGCCAGATCCTCGAAGTGCTGCGCGCCATCTACTGTTCCACCATCGGTCTGGAATACGTGGACCTCCAGAACCCCGAAGTGGAGAAGTGGATGCAGGCGCGCGTCGAGCCGACGCTCAACCGCCCGCAGCTCAGCCTGGAGGACAAACGCTCCATCCTGGAACAGCTCAACATGGCCGAGCTTTTCGAGAAGTTCCTGCACACCAAATACGTGGGCCAGAAGCGCTTCAGCTTGGAGGGTGCCGAGGTGCTTATCCCCGCGCTGTCGGACGTGGTGGAGGTGGGCACCCAGCTCGGCGTCAACGAGATCGTCATCGGCATGCCGCACCGCGGGCGGCTCAACGTGCTCGCCAACATCCTGAACAAGGCCTACCACGAGATCTTTTCGGAGTTCGAGGACAGCCTGACCCCCGACCCGGGCGAGGGATCGGGTGACGTCAAATATCACAAGGGCTTCACCTCCAAAATAAAGACGCGCCAGGGCAAGGAGATGGTGATTTCGCTCGGGGACAACCCCAGCCACCTTGAAGCCACCGACCCCGTCATCCTCGGCAAGACGCGCGCCAAGCAGGATTTGAAGGGCGACAAGGAACGGGCCAAGATCCTGCCGGTGCTCATCCACGGGGACGCTGCCATCGCCGCCCAGGGCGTGGTGTACGAATGCTTCCAGATGTCCAAGCTCGAAGGCTACACCGTGGGCGGCACCCTGCACATCGTGGTCAACAACCAGATCGGTTTCACCACCAAGCCGCACGAGGGCCGCTCCAGCCTGTACTGCACCGACGTCGCCAAGGTGGTGGGCGCGCCCGTTTTCCACGTGAACGGCGACGATCCCGAGGCCGTGGTGCACTGCATCCGCGTGAGCCTGGAGTTCCTGCACAAGTTCAAGAACGACGTGGTGGTGGATATCGTCTGCTATCGCCGCCACGGCCACAACGAGGGCGATGAGCCGGCGTTCACGAGCCCCTTGGACTACAAGGTGATTCGCGACAAGCCCTCGGTGCGCGAGATCTACCGCGACGAGCTCATCAGCCGCGGCCAGCTCGAAAAGGAAATCGCCGAAGGGCTCGAGGTGAGCTTCCAACGCAACCTCGGCCAGGCGCTGGAGGAGATCCGCAAGGCCCCGAGCCGCCCCATGACCAGCGTCTTCGACGGCGTGTGGAGCAAGTTCCGCACGGTGACCAAGGAGGACCTGTTCATGCCGGTGGACAGCGCCGTCCCCGAGGGCCTGCTGCGCGGGCTCATCGAGCGCCTCACCACCCTACCGTCCGACTTCCACGCGCTGCCCAAGCTGGAGCGCGTCATCCAGGAGCGCAGGAAGCCCCTCGACAACGCCGAGGCCCCCATGGATTGGGGTTTGGGGGAGCACCTGGCTTTTGGCAGCCTGCTCTGGGGCGGGACGCACGTGCGCCTCGCCGGGCAGGACAGCGCGCGCGGCACCTTCAGCCAGCGGCACGCCGTGTGGATCGACTGCGAAAACGAGACGCCCTTCACCCCGCTCAAAAACCTCAAGGAGGGCCAGGGCCGTTTCGACGTGTACAACTCGCCGCTCAGCGAATACGCGGCCATGGGCTTCGAATACGGCTACTCGCTGAGCTACCCCAGCGCCCTCGTCATGTGGGAGGCGCAGTTCGGCGATTTCGTCAACGGCGCGCAGATCATCCTCGACCAGTTCTTCTGTTCCTCCGAGCAGAAATGGCGGCGCTTCAGCGGGCTGGTGCTGCTGCTGCCGCACGGCCAGGAAGGCCAGGGCCCCGAGCACTCGTCGGCGCGCATCGAGCGCCTGCTCGGCAATGCCGCGCAGAACAACTTCCAGGTGGCCATCCCCACCACGCCCGCCCAATACTTCCACCTGTTGCGCCGCCAGGTGCTGCGCGAGTGGCGCCGTCCGCTGGTGGTGGGCACTCCCAAGGGCTACCTGCGCCAGCCCGTCGCCACCTCCAGGCTCAGGGACTTCTCGGCGGGGCATTTCCTCGAAGTGCTGCCAGACCCCGAGCCCGCCTCGGGTTCGCCCTGCGTGGCGTTCTGTTCCGGCAAGGTGTACTACGACATCATCGAGGAGTGCCGCAAGCGCAAACTCGCCAAGAACTTCGCCCTGCACCGGCTTGAGCAGATCTACCCTTTCCACCGCGAAGCCATCCACAACCTCATCAAGGCCTCGAAGTGCAAAAAGGTGGTGTGGATCCAGGAGGAGCCCCTCAACCAGGGGGCGCACATCTTCATCCGCGGGCGCATGCTGGAGGTGCTGCCCAAAGGCTACGCGTTCGACGTGGTGGGCCGGGCCGAGGCGGCGAGCCCGGCGGTGGGGTCGCACCGCATGTACGACCGGGAGGTCGAGGCGCTCATGGATAATATCTTCAAAACCATGGAGACCGGCTGATGCGCGTTGACGTCGTCGTCCCCGCGGCGGGTGAGTCCATCAAGGAGGCCACCGTGAGCGCGCTGCTGGTCGCTTCGGGCGACTTGATCCAGGAGGATCAGCCCCTGGTGGAACTCGAAACCGACAAGGCGAACCTGCCCGTGAACGCGAGCTGCGCCGGGCGCGTGGAGCTCCTCGTGAAGGAGGGCGACGACGTCCTGGTGGGCCAGGTGATTGCGCGCATAGATTCCGAGGCCAAGGCGGATCCCAGCCATGGAGCGGCCGCCACCAGCAAGAGCGCGCCAGTCACCCAGCCGGTGAAAACCGAGCCCGTGCGGACGAAAGTGGAGGCTCCGGCGCGGGCGAAAGAGGCCGCGATCAAAATGGCGACCGCCGCGCAGCGGACTCCTGAATTCCCCACTTCGGGGGACATGGCTCCCGCTGCGGGGGAATTGGCGGCTGCGTCCGTGCCGCCGCCAGCATCCAGCATGGGGCTGGCCGGCGCGCCGCCCGAAGCCAGTCCGTCGGCCCAGGCGCTTCTCGAACAGCACCAGTTGGCTCCGGGCATGGTGTTCGGCACCGGGCGCGGCGGACGCATCCTCAAGGAGGATGTGCTCGCCCACATCAAGAACCCCATGCCCTCCCCCACCCTGGCGCCGCCCATGGCGGACCTCGGCTACGCGGCCTCGCTGCCGCAGCCCATCGAGAGCGAGCGCGAGACGCGCACCAAGATGACGCGTCTGCGGCGCACCATCGCCGAAAGGCTGGTGCGCGTCAAGCGCGAGTCGGCCATGCTCACCACCTTCAACGAGGTGGACATGAGCCACATCATGAAACTGCGCGAGTCCTACCGCGAGAAGTTCGAGAAAGCCTACGGCATCAAGCTCGGCATGATGAGCTTCTTCGTCAAATCCGTGGTGGGGGCCTTGCGCTCCATCCCCGAGGTCAACGCCTACATTGACGGCGACGACATCGTGCGCCGCCACTACTTCGACCTTTCCGTGGCCGTGGGCACCGACCGCGGACTCGTGGTGCCGGTGGTGCGCGACTGCGACCGGCTTTCCTTCGCGGAAATCGAAAAGGCCATCGCCGCCGCCGCCCAGCGCGCGCGGGAGGGGTCGCTGTCGCTCGATGAACTCGAAGGCGGCTGCTTCACCATCACCAACGGCGGCATCTACGGCAGCCTCATGAGCACGCCCATCCTGAACCCGCCCCAGAGCGCCATCCTCGGCATGCACAAAATCGAGAAGCGCCCGGTCGTCGTGGACAACCAGATCGTCATCCGCCCCATGATGTACCTGGCCTTGAGCTACGACCACCGCGTCATTGACGGCAAGGAGGCGGTGAGCTTCCTCGACAAAGTGCGCCTGCTGCTCGAAGACCCGGCCAGCATGCTGCTGGAGCTCTGAGTGTCGCCGCGTCCTGTCTCCAGCCTGGCATAAGCAGGCCATGCCGGTCCTATCCATGTTCTACGGACTGATCGTCTCAATGTATTTCTTTGACAAAAAAAAGCATCACCTGCCGCATATCCATGTAAGGTATCAGGATCAGGAGGCGGTTTATTCGATCCCTGAAGGCAATCTGCTTGAAGGTGGAATTCCTCCCAACAAGATCCGCATCCTGCTGGCGTGGATCGAAATTCATCGGGAGGATCTTTTGGCCGACTGGCAACTTGCCTCTGAAGGCCAACAGGTCTTCAAGATTGAGCCCTTGCGATGAACCCAAGAGTCACGGAGGTGCGCGCGCTCGACGATTTCGGGCTTCTCCTGCACTTTACCAATGGTGAGTGGAAGTGTTTTGACGTAAAGCCTTATTTGGACAAAGGTGTTTTCAAAGAACTATCAGATCCCTCATTTTTCAGATCCGTCATGGTTGATGGGGGCACGGTCGCATGGCCTCATGGCCAGGATTTTTGCCCAGATACACTCTTTGAAGGTGGTTGCCCTTGTGAAGCCCCCGTTGCCATGAGCCGATGTTGATGTCTGATGACTTCGACCTCATCGTCATCGGCGCCGGGCCCGGCGGCTACGTCGCCGCCATCCGCGGCGCGCAGCTCGGCCTCAAGGTGGCCTGCGTGGAGAAGAACCCCACGCTGGGCGGCACCTGCCTCAACGTGGGCTGCATCCCCTCCAAGGCGCTGCTGCAATCCAGCGAGCTCTACGAGCAGGCCCGCACGCGCCTGGAGGAGCACGGCGTCACGGCCGCGGGCGTGAGCCTGGACCTGGCGCGCATGATGGCGCGCAAGGAGCGCATCGTGCAGGGGCTCACCCAGGGCATCGAAGGTTTGCTCCGCAAGAACAAAATCACGTGGCTGCGCGGCACGGGCAAGCTCGCCGGCCCCAGGGCCGTGAGCGTGGACGGCGTGAAGTACGGCGCGAAGCACATCATCCTGGCCACCGGCTCAGCGCCGTCGTCGCTGCCCAACCTGCCCTTCGATGAGGACCGCATCATCTCCTCGACGGGAGCGCTGGCCTTGAAGGAGGTGCCCCGGCACCTGCTGGTCGTCGGCGGCGGCATCATCGGCCTGGAACTCGGCAGCGTCTATCGCCGGCTCGGCGCCAAGGTGACGGTCATCGAGTTCCTGGACCGCATCCTGCCCGGCATGGACGGCGACCTGTCGCGCGAGATGCTCAAGGTGATGAAGAAGCAGGGCATGGAGTTCCACCTGCGCACCAAGGTCGTGGAGGCCAAAACCTCCCGCAAGGAGGTGAAGCTCCTGGCCGAGAACGGCTCGGGCAAGCTGGAGCTCAAGGGCGACCACGTGCTGGTGGCCGTGGGCCGCAAACCTTACAGCGCGGGCCTGGGGCTTGAGGAGGCCGGCGTTGCCACCGAGCACGGGCGCGTGCTGGTGAACCGCCGTTTCGAGAGCAGCGTCCCCGGCATCTACGCCATCGGCGACCTGGTGGACGGTCCCATGCTCGCCCACAAAGCCGAGGAGGAGGGCAGCGCCTGCGCCGAGATCATCGCGCGCGGCCACGGGCGCGTGGAGTATCTCGAAATTCCCTCCATCATCTACACCCAGCCCGAGGTGGCGGGAGCGGGGCTCAGCGAGGAGGAGTGCGCCGAGCACCGCCTGCCGGTGCGTATCGGCCGCTATCCCTTCAAGGCCAACCCGCGCGCGCGCTGCCTGGGGGAGGAGGAAGGCTTCGTCAAAATCATCAGCCACGCCGAAACCGATCGTGTGCTGGGCGTGCACATCCTGGGTTACGGCGCCAGCGAGCTCATCGCCGAGGCGGTGCTGGCCATGTCCTTCAAGGCCTCCGCCGAGGACATCGCCATGGTCTGCCACGGCCACCCCACGCTTTCCGAGGCGCTCAAAGAAGCCGCCCTGGCCGTCCACGGGCGGTCCATCCATATCTGAGGCCGGGATTCCGCCGGCGGCGGGTTATCCTGAAAACAACAGCGTCCATGAGCCCGAGATCTTCCAGGCAGGCCGCGTGATCCGTTCTCACTCCCCCAGCAACTGCCCCACCAGAGCGCGGGCCTGCACGCCGTAGTCGCCGCCGAAGAGGTTGAAGTGGTTCAGGACGTGGTAGAGGTTGTAGAGGTCGCGGCGCTGCTCGTAGCCGGCGGCGATGGGCCATTCCTGGCCGTAGCCGCGGTAGAAGGCGGGGGGGAAGCCACCGAAGAGTTCGGTCATGGCGAGGTCGCTTTCGCGGTCGCCGTAGTAGCTGGCCGGGTCGAAGATCACAGGAGCGCCGGCCTCGTCGAAGGCGGCGTTGCCGGACCACAGGTCGCCGTGCAGCAGCGCGGGGACGGGGCGATAACCTGTGAAGAAGCGCGGCAGGTCCTCCAGCAAACGCGCGGCCTGGGGGATGGGCAGCCCGCGGCGCGCGGCCAGGTCTAGTTGCGGCTCCAAGCGGCGGCGGCGCCAGAACTCGATCCAAGCGGCGCACCAGCCGTTGGCTTGCGGCGTGGCGCCGATGGCATTGTCGCGCCACCAGCCGAAACGTTCGGCGCTCTTGCGATGCAGACGCGCCAGCGCGGCTCCGAAGTGCTCGAAATTGCCGCACTGGCCGAGCTTGAGGTGTTCGAGCACCAGGAAGCCGCGATCTCCCGCCGTGCCGAACGTGACGGGCTGTGGCACCCGCGGCCCTCCCGGCACGGAGATTTCCGCCAGCGCCTGGGCCTCGGCGGCGAAAAGGTCGGCGAACTCGGGCCGATTGAGCTTGACGAAGAACCGCAGTCCTTCGCCTTCCAGCGTCACGGCCTCATTGATGCAGCCGCCACCCACCGCCCGGCGCGAGAGCGTGCGCCAGGGCCGTCCTAGTTTGGCGGCGATGGCGCGGTCGAGGGCTTCCCACATCCCCGGAAGTGGGGGAACTCAGATCCCCGCGGGATCGCGGCGCGGCGCTCTGCCCGACGCGATGAAATCGAGCAGGCCGTTGCAGCCGTCTTCGAGCAGGTCGAGGACGAGGTCGAAGCCCTCCAGCCTGCCGAAATAGGGGTCGGGCACCTCGCGATCCGAGTGCTGCGTGAGGTAATCCGCGAAACGGCCGACTTTCAGGAGGTCCTTCGGATGGGGCGCGTTTTCGCGCACGGCGCGCAGGTTCTGCTCGTCCATGGTGAGGATGAGGTCGAAGTCCTCGAAATCGCGCGGCGCTATTTTGCGCGCGCGGTGTTCCAGGGTGATGCCGCGCTCGGCGGCGGTCTTCAGCATGCGCGCGTCGGGACCTTCCCCGCTGTGCTCGGCGATGGTGCCCGCTGAATCGCAGACCACGCGCGCGCCCAGCCCGCGTTCCCCGGCCAGCTTGCGCAACACGCCCTCGGCGGCGGGCGAGCGGCAGATGTTGCCCATGCAGACGAAGAGCACCTTGAAGGGACGGGCCGCCATCATGTGGCGCTCGACCCCACCGCGATGCGGTCGAGGAACTCGCGGTTGCCCTGGGTCTTGTGGAAGGCGCCGAACAGCTCCTGCAGGGCTTCCTCGTCGCGGTGCTGCGAGAGTTTGCGGCGGATGTAGGCGACTTTCTGGATATCCTTGAGCAGCTTCTCCTCCTTGCGCGTGCCTGACTGGCTGATGCTCAGGGCCGGGAACAGGCGTTTCTCGGCCATCTCGCGATCCAGCACCACCTCCATGTTGCCGGTGCCCTTGAACTCCTGGAAAATGACCTCGTCAATGCGGCTGCCCGTGTCCACCAGGATGGTGGCCAGCACCGAGAGGCTGCCCTTGCCGCGCACGTTGCGCGCCGCGCCGAAAAAGCGTTTGGGCAGCGCCATGGCCTGGGAATCCATGCCTCCCGAGAGCGTCTTGCCGCGGTTGCCGGCGCGCAGGTTGAAGGCGCGCGCCATGCGCGTCAGGCTGTCAATGAGCACGATGACGTCGTGGCCGACCTCGGCCTCGACGATGGTGGTGGCGAAGGCCAGGCGCGCGATGCGCATGTGCTTCTCGGGCCGCTCGTCGAGGGAGGAATAGAAGACCTTGCAGCCCGAGGAGCGGCGGAAGTCGGTGACCTCCTCGGGCCGCTCGTCAATGAGGATGCCGTAAGCCTTGACGTCGGGGTGGTTGCGGCGCACGGCGAAGGCGATGTGCTTCAGGACCGTGGTCTTGCCGGCCTTGGGCGGCGCCACGATGAGCCCGCGCTGGCCCATGCCGATGGGGCAGAGCATGTCAATGGTGCGGCCGATGAGGTCCTCGGGGCCGGTCTCGATGCGGAAGCGCTCGGTGGGGTCAATGGCCACGCGCTCGCGGAACTCCACCACGTCCTTGAACTCCTCCGGCGCCAGGCCGTTCACGTCCAGCAGCTTGACCAGCGGGGCGTTCTGGCCGGGCTGGCGCGCCGCGCCCACCTCCCCGCGCAGGCGGCAGCCCTCGCGCAAGTAGTATTCGGCGATGAAGCGCGTGGAGACGTACACGTCGCCGGCGTCAATATCGAAGTTGCGCTCGGGATCGCGCAGGAACCCATAACCCTTGTCGGTGACTTCGAGGATGCCTTCTTTGATGAGGGGGGTCATGGAAACCCTGTAGAACAAACCATGCGAATCCTGTTTTTCCGCGCAGATTTCAGAGGGCGAAGAGTTTCTGCCACCGAATTTCTCCGGACGCTCTACCAACGCTATCGCCGACTTCGCCGGGGACTATCGAAAAACCCCGGCGGCAAAACGGAGTTTTACTCTAAAGGGGGCCCCAGGGCTGTCAAGCACCAACTGCGCGCTGGAGCCAGATCGTCCTGGCCCGGGAGGGCTGAAGCGCGCGGACCCGTGATCGCCGGATCTGGCGTTTCAACCGGTGCTGGCGTGGCTGGCTCCGCCGGGCTCGCGAAGCCGTAAACACCGCGCAGGCCTGGAGGCAAGAGCCGCGCCACCGCGAAGCCGAGGCGGTCCATCAGCGCGCGGCGCAAGCGCCCGCCGCTCTGTCCCGTGAGGCCGGCGCGCAGCGTATCCAGGGAAAGCGCGGGGCCGATGCGCGCGGTGATTTTCTGGGCCTGGATGCGCCCGCCCTTGACGCCCATGAGGTTCTCGGTGCCTGAGAAACCCACCGGATAGATGTGCGTTCCCTCGGCCTCCAGATAGCGCGCCGCGGCGGAGATGAAGCGGTTCATGCGCCCGGAGCGGCTGCGGCTGCCCTCGGGGAAGAACCACAGGATGCGCCCGCGATCCTGGTAGGCCCGGGAGTCCTCCATCACCTTGTGAGTGATCTCGGCGAGGGCGCGCGCGTTCACGCCAGCCCCGTCGCTGGCGCGGCTGGGGGGCTGGGCCATGCGCAGGGTTTCGAAGGCCATGGCCATGAGTTTGCGGAAGGGGTCCTGGTAAACCTTGGGGCCGGCCATGACCAGCAACGGGAAATCGCGCTCGCCGGCGAGTTCCAGCAGCACCTTGAGGTAGTGGACGTCGCCATAAGAAAGATGATTGCCCACCATGACCACCGGACGACCCGCGCTGGCCTGGGCACGCGCCGCGCGTGCGTGCTCCAATCCCTCCAAGCTGCCCGGCGGCAGCAGCAGGCTCGTGAGCGCTACCAACAGCCGGCTCGCCAAGGGATGCGCCGGCTGGTAGCCCCAGCTCGTGCCCAGGTTTTCCAGCCGCTCCAGCAGTTCGCGCCGCTCCTCGGGATGGGAATGGGCCTCAAGCTCGCGACGCAAGGCGGCGAGCCCCAGCTTGCGCTGGCTGGCGGGAAGCGCCGGAGCGAAAATATCGAGAATGCGGCGCAGGGATTCTTCGGGTTCCCTACTCATGGCGCGGGACGCGCGGCTTTGGCCGGCGCCGTGGAGATGAGCCACCAATGGCCGAAGAGCAGCGCCAGCAGGGCCGAGAGGTAGCCCCAGTTGTGGTGCCAGGGGGCGCCGGTGGTGCGCGTCAGGGTCGCGCCTTCCAATGTATCGGACCAGGGAATTTCCCCCGGAACCGCGCGCTGGAATCCCAGGGGTTCCAGGCGGCTCAGGTTCTTCTGGCGCGCCGCCGCCGGCAGGAATTCGTTTTCCAGGGCGTGCACGCCCAGCAACAGCGGGTCGCCGCCGCCCTTGATGGAGACCTGGTAAACGCCGGGTTCAGGAGGGGCCGGCAGGACCGCCGCGCCGGCCCCGGAGGCGATTTCGTGCTCGTAGCGCGCCTGTCCTCCGACGCGTTCAAAGACCAGCACTTTCGATCCGACCGGGGAGGCGAGCCGCACTTCCAGGGATTCCCCCGCCGCGGCCGCCGGGGGCATGGAAAAGCCGGGAGCAACGAGGTCGGGATGGCGCAGCAGCCACAGCACGACCTGGCTGGTGAGCTCGCCGTAGAGCCCTTCGCCGCCGCGGCCAGCGTTGTACTCGAGCTGCCACAGGCCGTCGCTGCAGAATTGCGCCACGCGCCCGGCGCCGAAATCGCGCAGCACCAATATGGGCTCGCCCGCGCAGCGCAGCAGCACGCGCGTGCCCTCGGCGAGCTCCCCGGGAAAAACGCGCAACGGCAGGGAGCCCGATTCCGCGAGCCAGCGCGACAGGCGCTCCCCGAGCAGGCGATGCTCGCTGGCGGCCTCCAAAGGGCCGTTCACGAGGACGCTTTGCGATCCCGAGCCCCGCTGCGGGGCGAGCTCGCGCAGTTCGCCGCTGCCCAGGTCCCACGGCAAATCCCCGGCCCAAAGCAACAACCCGCCGCCGTCGCGCACGAACTTCTTGATATTGCGCAGGTAAAGATCCTTGAAGAAGGAGTAGGAGTTGCTGTCGAAATCCTGCCAGATGATGAGGTCGAAGGAGTTGATGTTCTCCACGAAAAGCTCGTCCACGGGGAAGGGAATAAGGGCCAGGTTCTGGCTGGCCGACTGCAGGTCCTGCATGCTGCGCAGGATGTGGAAGTCCACCAGGTCCACGTCCTCGCGGCGCACCAGCGCGTCGCGCAGGAACTTGGAACTCCAGGTGGGCCGGCCCACCACGCGCAGCACGCGTATCTTGTCGCGCAGCACGCGCACCTCGTGGAGCAGGCGGTCGTTCTCGCGCCGGCTGCCCCCCTGGCCCTCGGCCACGGCCACCTCGACGCGCGCGGCGCCGAGGTGCGGCGCGGAGGCGGTGAACTCCACCGCGGCCTCCAGCGCGCCCGCGGCGAAGCGCGCGCGCGCGGTGCCGGCCAGCGACCCGTTCACGAAGCACAGCGCGTCCACGTCCAGGGCCTTTTCCGCGTTGCCGCGGAAAACGGTGGCGCGCACCGGCGCGGTGGTGCGCGTGAACCACACGGGGTCCGTGGTGAGGTCCCTGAGCCCGACGTCGTCCACGGGATCAGAACCGGCCATGGCGCTCACGTACTTGCGGGCACTCATGAGCCTGGGCGGTA
>JAHFOS010000034.1:0-17516 GCA_023261545.1 bacterium | reverse complement strand
AGCAGCCACAGCCAGCGCGGGGATTCGGAGGCGAAGTAGGGTTCGAGGTCGCGCAGCGCCCGGACCAGATCGGTGCCGCGGCCCTCGCGCCCCTGGCCGAGGGGTGGCAGGCAGCCCTCCGAGAAGAGCACCCATTGCACGTCACCGTAGCGCGCGTCGCCGAACGCGCGTTCCATCTCCAGCAGGCGTTTCGGCCACTCCGGGGCGGATCGCACGCTCGCCGAGGCATCCACGAGCACCACGCCGCGCGCCAACTCCTTGCTGCTCACCGGCCGGCTCTGCTCCCAGTTGAGCAGCGGCGGCAGCCCGGCGGCGAGCAGCGCCAGCGCGCACAGGAAGTGCAGCACGCGCGCGCCCGCCGCCTTGTGGCGCAACAGGCTGACGTTGCCGCCGAGGACGAGGGCCGCCAGGACGAGATAGCCGATGAGTGGCAGGCTCAGTGCTTCCTCCGGCGCAACAGGTAGCGCACGTGGGTGAGGTCGTTCTTGTAGCTGCCGGTCAGCGTGTAGATGACGACATTGACGCCGATGCGCAGCGCGTCCTCGGCGTTGATTTCGCGGGCGTTGAGGACGTTGCGCAGCACCGGAGCATCCGCGGAGATCCAGACGAGACGCCCCTTCTCCTCAAGGGCGCTCAGGTGCCGCGAGGTGTCCTCGTTCAAGAAATAAAAGGTGCGCGTGATGAGGTCCTCCGGCTCCACGAAACCCGGCTTGCGGCCCGGGAACAGCCGTTCCTCGAGCAGGCGCAGCGCCTCGCGGCCCTCCGGCAGGGTCGCGGGCTCGGCGAACACGGTGCCGCCCGAGGCGAGGAAGCGTTGCAATTTTTCAGAGAAATCCGGCGGGATCTCCCCCGGGCCCACCGCCAGCCACAGGAAGGGCGGGGCGCCGGCGAGGTCTTGGCCCACCAGCCGCGGGCCTTCTTCGGGATGCGGGTCCACCTGGGTGCGGCGCGTGAGTTCCACGAGGAAACGCCGCGCGGGCTCGGCATAGTTTTCGGCCTTGGCCCCGAGCGCCACGATCCCCAGGCTGAAGCGGCTGTCCTCCGCGCGCACCACGGGCAACAGCGCGAGCAGCATCAAAAGCGGGATTTTTTGGCTCATTCGAATAATGCGCACTTTGCCAGAATTTTCACACCGGTGCCTGGGCGAGCAAGACCGGAAGCAGATTGAGCTGCCAGGGAGATTTTCCACAGATTGCACAGATTAACACAGACAATTATCAATCAGAGCCGCCCTTTTTAATCAGTGCAAATCTGTGTAATCTGTGGATGCTCCCGAGTTGAGGACGCAGAAAGAGGAGAACAAACGCGGGTGAGCCTTTCCAGAGGTACGCATTTTTAGGATGAGCCGATTTTTTCATGAGGGCAAGGTCACTCCCAGCACCAGCAGGCCCTCGCCGCGCCAGGTGAGCGCGCGGAAGCTCTTGGGGAGTCCGGGCCAGCGCTCGGGTTCGGCGAGCCGGCCGCGGAATCCCTCGGGCCCGGGGTCGAGTTCCACGTCCTCGAAGCGCAGCCGCACTCCGGAATACGAGAAGAAAGCCTTGTAGGCGGCCTCCTTGGCGCAGAAAAAGGCGAGCAGCAGTTCATCGGCGTTCTCTCCGGCGCGCTCCAGATTGGCGGCCTCCGGGCCGCGGCACACCTTGCGGGCGATGTCGGGGTTCACCTGCCGTCCCCGGCGTTCCACGTCAATGCCGATGCCTCCGATGATGCCACCGGGGCCCGTCACCGCGATGCCAGCGCCTTCCGTGTGGGCGATGCTGCCCTTGAGACCGCCGGGGAAAATGGGTTCTCCGCCAGCCCCGCGCAGCACCGGCTGGCTTTCCAGGCCATAATGCCGCAGGCAGCGGTGGGCGGCCGTGCGGCCGAGGGCGAAAAGGGCCGCCGGTTCCGGGCCGTAGCCCGCGGCGAGGGCGCGCTCGTCCGCATGCACTTCCTCCGCGCGCGCGCTTCCGAGCACAAGCTCCACGATGCAGTCGGCGGAAAATAGATGCGCGAGGCTCATGAGGTTGTATGGGCCGCCAAGCCGAGCTTGCGCCGCAGGTAAGTCACCTCCGCCAGCAGGGCGCCAGCGAGCAGCAGGGACAACCAAGGGTCGAGGCGCGGACCCTGACCCGCCCCTGGCCCGGCGCGCAGCGTGCGTTCAAGCTGGGCGCCGGAGAAGGGCCGGCGCGCCTTGTAGCGCTCGGGATCGAAATTGCAGGCCAGGGTGAAAGGCGCGCCGCTGGCGGCGGTGCACTCGTACACCCCCGGAGTGGCGGCGCCGGAAAAGGGCTCCGGGGATCCGAGCAGGCGGCGCACCGAGCGCAAGCCCTCGGGAAAAGGCTGCCCCGGCCTGGGAGCCAGCGTCGCGGCGCGGCCGCGGTCGGGGGCGAGGATTTCCAGAAAGAACTGCAGCGCGCGCGGGAAGTCCCCCAGCACCACCGCGTCGCACCATTGCAGATGAAAAGGACTGGAGAGCAGGTGGATGTGGCCGCGTCCCAACGGGGCGCTCACCCAGAACGGGACGCCGTCCGCGAAGCGCAGCTTCACCTCGGCATCGCTTTTGAGGTGATAAAACAGCCAGCGGCCGCGGAAGGGGGCCTCCACCAGGCGCGGCAGGGCCGCGCGCCAGGGTTCCGGGATTTCCAGACGCGCTTCGGTGCGCTGGATCTCCTTGAGCGCGGCCGGAAGCGCGTCCTTGAAGGCCGCCTCCAGGACCTCGGGTTCCACCAGGGGACCGGCGATGATGGCGAGCTCGCCACCCGCGCGCGCGTAGGCGGCGAGCTTGGCGGCCTCGGCACGCGGCAGAAAGGGCGGATCGAAGAGCAGCACCGCTCCGGCCCGCGCCTCGTCGAAGCCCATCCAGGCGCGCGGCTCGCGCCGTTGCACTTCGAGGGTGTGGCGATCCTCCAGCACGCCCAGGCCCTGGGTGAGGTAGTAACTGGCGTCCTTGAGGCGCTGTTCGGCGGATTTTTGATCGAGCAGCACCAGGGAGAAGCGATCCCCCGCCCCACGGCAGAAGTAATGGCGGTTGTCGAGGTCGAAGCCGTCCTGGCTCATGAGCTCGATCTCGCCCGCATCGAGATGCTTGCCGGGGAATTCGAGGCGCAGCGGCGCGGGCGCGTTCCCCGGCACTTCCACTTCCCCGGCCAGCTTTTCGCCGCCACCTCTGATTTCCAGGCGCGCGCGTCCGGGGGAGGCGCGGGCGACGGACCCCAGCACCATGAGCCCGTCGGGCAGCGTCACCGCGCGCGCGGAGAGGACCTCGTTGGGCAGCTTCTCCGCCTTCACCGCCACGAAGCGCAGGCTCACGCCCTCGGGCAGGCCCGCCAGCGCCTGCTCCAGACCCTCGGGGTCCGCCACCGCCCCCTCCGACAACACGGTGATCTCCACGCGCTGCTGGCGGCGGCGGCGCAGCAGATCGCGGATGCGCCCGCGCACCGCGCTCCAGTCCTCGCCCGCATAACCCGGCCCGCGGGCGCCGAGCGCGCGCGTCAGGCTACCGGGATCGCTCCAGTCGTCATAGCTTCCTGAAAAGCCCAGACAGGCCGCCGAGGACCCGAGCGGCAGGCGCCCAAGCTCGGCGTAAGCCGCGCGGCGGATTTCCTCCCAGAGCTGCCCACGCGGCCCCGCCACACGGGTGTAGAAGGTGTCATCCAGGATGATGAGCCCCGCCGTGCGTCCCGCGCCCAGCCCCCCCACGGGCAAACGCAACCCCAGCACCAGGGCGATGGCCAGAGCGGCGGCGGCCATGCGCAAAAGATAGAGCAGCCAAGGACTGCGGTGGCGCGGAGGCGGGGCGTGCTTCAGCACCTGCTCCAGCACGTGCATCTGGGGAAAGGCGATGACCTGCGGCTTGGGCGGCCGCAGGAAGCGGATGAGCAGCGGCAGCAGCAGCGCCGGCGCCGCCAGCAGGAATTCGAGGTGCTCCAATGAGGGCCTTGTTTCTAAATGGCTGGCAACGGCTCAGGCAGTTGCGTTCTCCCTCTCCCAGAGGGAGAACGTCAACGACTTCCGCTGGTGCGCCGGGTTAGGTGCGCGCACTTTGGGCAATTCGGACCAGCGAACGGAGCGCGGAATTGACGGATTCCTGAGTGGGAAATGCCTTGGCAACGTCCGGCGAAAGCAGGACGAGGTTTGTACCTTGAGAATAAGCCTTGAAGTGTTTTCCCCTGACACCACGACCGAGCTCTTCACGGCTGTACACGGCTCGCAGGGTGTCGGCATCTGCTGTTCTAGCCCTCTTGGTAAATTTTCCGCTCATGTTTTATTGCCTTTCTAGAACCAATGATGCGGGTTAGCCCATGACGATCCGCGTGCGATACAACCAGGGCAAGCGTTCACCCATGATACAGGATTCCCTGCCGTTCGCCCTGAGCTTGTCGAAGGGTGGACGGCAGGGCGGTCTCGGCCCATTCATGCTTCGACAAGTTCAGCACGAACGGGCCTGGTGGCCGATATCGAAATACGGATGTGCAATTCAAGGCCTGAACGTTTACCAACCAGGAGTCTGCCTGAATCGAGTTCCATGTGTTCAGTATATGTCGAGCCTTTCCTGTGCACCTAACGACCCAAGCGCAGCGACCCGGTCCGCGCCTGGGAGCTAGGCCTAAGCAGTGACAATGACTGATGCCAGTTCCGATGATTTTCACCGCCGAGTTGCTGCGCGTAAACACTCTATAGTTCCCCCAGGGCTGCTTGGAACTCCAACTCAAAGCGCCGCGCTTCGCCAAGCGCCCCTGGCGCCGCGATGCGGGGCCAGGCCTGTAGTATTCAAAAATCCATCCCTAGACCCCCGCAGCCGGAACCCAACTGTTTTTACCACAAAGGCACGAAGAATTACAAAAAAGCGAGACTGGCCTTGCGGGTCTTCGTGTCTTCGTGTCTGGCGAAAAAATACTCGCCCTAGGATCGAGCGCCTAAAATCTGCGCAGAAAAACAAGATTCTCTTGGTTTGTTCTGCAATAATTGCCCCGCTGAATAAGGGCCAGTAGATACTCCGTACAGCACGGGCCATCCTGATCCCGCAGGCGCGCACTTCCGGCTTCAAGGCTTGGGTTCCACGATTTTGAGATTGCGAAACAGTGAGCGGTAGAACCCGCGATCTCGAGTCAAGAGGTGGTCGCACTGGAGTTGGGCATGGGCCGCGATCAGAAAGTCGGCCACCACGCGGTTTTTTAGGCCACCTGCCGCGCGATAATCTCTCCAAATTCGACCGGCCAGCAGGGCGGAAGCACCCTCCAGGGGTGAGTAGCGGATGCCCAGATCCTTCATCTGCTCTTGAAACGCGACCTCGGAGGGAAAAACTGAGCAGGTTTCCGACCAAACCACTTCGCAGGCTACGACGGCTCCATCCCGAAGGCATTCCCGCAAGCGATCCGCGGAAGGGTGCCCAAAGGTGGGATCGTTGGCGAAAACGTCAATGAGCACGTTGGTGTCCACTGCGGTGATCAAGGGCGCCCGCGCAGTTCTTCGAGAATACGATTTGTGCCTTTAGTGGTCTTCAGACATCCCAGGGCCCGTTCCACGGGATCCGCGGGATTTGCTTTGACGGCCACGAGGCGTCCGCGCTCCTCGCTGAATTCCAGAACCGTGCTCGGGGTAATCCCCAACCGCTGGCGCAAGGCCTTGGGAATAGTCACCTGCCCGCGTTCCGCAACAACCGCTCGCATGAACGTCTCCCCGCAAAAGTATGCATCCTAAAAGTATTTTACATACTTTATTGCCCGCGTCAACGACTCACGGCCACCCGGGTTTGAAGGGCATTGACTCCCTCAAGGGCCAATATAATTACTCTTGTAATTACATTGGAGCGAGGTCATGCAGGTCAGCGTTGTCCCTATCGGTAACTCCAAAGGCATCCGCATCCCTAAAAACCTGCTCTATCATTGTGGTATCGGCGATAAGCTTGAGCTCAATGTTGAGGAGGACCGCATCGTTTTGGAGCCGGTGAGGAAAATCCCGCGGGCGGGATGGGCCGAGGCCGCCAAGAAGATGCACGAGCGCGGCGATGACAAGTTGTTGATTCCGGACCTATTTGCGGACGAGGATTTCCCGGAGTGGTGAGTGCAGTACGAAATCCATATCATCAACCTTGATCCCACCGTCGGTTCCGAGATACGCAAGACAAGACCCTGCCTCATCATCTCTCCCGACGATCTGAACCTGCACCTCCGGACGGTTCAGGTGGCGCCACTCACCAGCAACACGAAACCCCTCCCTTGGCGCGTGCCACTCACGTTCCAAGGCAAGAAAGGCATGATCGCTCTGGATCAGATCCGAACAGTGGACAAGCAGAGATTGGTGCGCAAATCCGGACACTTGAAGGTCGCGGCCATCGAACAAGTCCGACAGGTGATCAGGGCCATGCTGGTGGAGTGAGGCGTGCAAAAGCATAGCCCTCTTCGCTGAGGGCCTGTTCCTCACGAGGGTTGAGTTTTGCGCACTCGCGCGCCAGGCGTGATCGCTCGATGCGCGCTATCTTTTCCGCCACCGCGGCCTGAACGGCGCGACTGCGGTTGGGAAAAAGGTGTTTCGCGACGAGGGCATCCAGCTTGTGCAGGACGCTTTCTTCAAGAGTGATGGCGACCTTCGCGGAACCCACGTTTTGCCCTGCCTGTTAATGCCCCCGTTTGTCATACCAAGCTGGTCGGCCTTTCAAGGCGATCCGCAAACGGCTTCTCGGCAGGGCTAAACTTTCACGAAACGAAAGACTAGACTTCTAGCAGGACGGAAGAGTCGGAACCAAAAAAGACGAAAACGATGCACCACAGAGGCACGGAGAACGCAGGAAAAATTCTCTGTGATCTCTGTGTCTCTGTGGTGGATGTTGGTATTCAAATTGCTATCCCGGCAGAGCCGGAGCCCATTGGCACTTTAGTAGTGGTAGCGGCCTTGAAGGAAGTCTATGGAGGGGCCTGAAACGCGATAGACGAGGCGATGTTCCTGCGTGATCCTCCGAGACCAGACGCCAGCGCCGAAATATTTCAGGGGTTCTGGGTGGCCGGCGCCTTGAAAGGGATCCCGGAGGATTTCCCTCATGAGTTGGAGCACCCGCCGTGCCACGCGCCGGTCCTGTTGGATCCAAAACTCCAGATCCTCCAGGAATTCGGGCTGACAAGTGGCGGCGCGACCTTCAGGGCCCAAGCAGGGCTTCCAGTTTCGGCAGGGAAACCCGTTTCCCGCCCTTGCTGCGGGACCGCTGCAGCGCGCCCAAGAGCCGCGCGGCGTTGCGGGGAGAACGCAGGAGATGGGTGGTTTCCATGAGCCCGTCAAGCTCGGACTTGGCAATCATGGCGACGGGTTCCCGCCCGCGCCGCTCGACGATCACGATTTCGCCGTCCTCGGTGACTTCGTCCAGATATTTGGCGAAAGAGGCTCGCGCTTTTGAATAGGTGGCGGTGGTCATGGGGGCTCCTGAAGACGTACAGCCTTATTGTACGCTTAAACCTAGCCGGTCGAGCCTCTGGGGCCGATCAGGAAAAACGCTTCGCCGCCAGAAACCCTGGCGGAAAAAAGTTCGCGATCTGCGCATAGATTTTTTGAAAGCGTTCAGCCCATTTGATGCCACGACAGGGCTTTCCCCGCCGTTCGCCCTTTATCCCCGGTTTTTGGGGATGAGCCTGTCGAAGGGCGGACGGCGCTGATGGCACGGCTCGTTCATGCTTCGACAGGCTCAGCACGAACGGGCCTGGCTGATGGCACCGCAATGCGAAGGCACGAATCATGTGCTGAACGCTTACGATTTTCTGAAGGCCAGGCTCACCTGGCGGGGATACCGCCATGGGAGGGACGTCTAGACCTCTAAGATGAGGGTGAGGATCTCCTCCAGCGGGCGCGTGACTTCCAGGCGGTCATAGAGGGCGCCGGCGTTGCGGAGCGCGCGCGCGATGGCTTCGCAATGGCGGGCGTAGGTTTCGCTGTACTCGCGCAACAGGTCCTCCAAGTGCAGGCGCCTTTCGGGGATGGCGTCCTCCGGGTCGCGCAGCAGGCAGTCGCCTCCCCAGGGCGGACGCTCCTCGAAAGGGTGCGCCAGGTGCAGGACGCGCACGTCATGGCCGGCGGCGGCAAGGTGCGCGAGTTCCGTTAGCGCGGGCCCGGGGGCATCGGCGAAATCCGTCATGGCCCAGACCACCGCCGGGCTGCGCAGCATTTCGGCCAGTATTTTGAGGGCCGCCGGCAACGCCGGGGCAGCGCGCACCGGCGGCTGGGCGCTGGCGCGGCGGATGAGTTCCGCCAGCCCTTCGCGGGTGCGGCGCGGGGCCAGATGTTCGATGGCGCCGCCCTCCTTCTCGATAAGCAGGCCCACCGCGTCTCCCTGGCCGCTCAGGAAGTGCGTGAGCGCACCGGCGATGAGGAGCTGCGCGCGCCGCTTGGACTCCTCGGGATGGGGGAACTCCATGGACGCTGACCCGTCCAGCACCAGCCAATGCTGGATCAAGCCCTGGTGCTCGCGCTTGCGCACCAGCAGGCGGTCGCCTTTGGCCGAGGCGCGCCAGTCAATGTCCGCGGCCTTCTCGCCCGCCGAGTATTCGCGGTATTCGAGGAAATCAGGGCTGCCACCGGCGAGCGGGCTCGCGTGCCGTCCGGCCAGCCGGCGCTGGGTCTTGATGCGCGGGGTGAACTTGAGGCGGTCCAGCAGGTGCAGGACCTCCTTGCTGAGCTCGATCTCCATGGGGCGGAAGGCCTGCGGGCCGCGTTCAGCCCGCTTCGGTGAGCTTCTCTCCCGCGGGTTTTTCCGCCATGGCTTGCTGCAGGAAGGCCTCCGGCCCCCATTCGATGAGGTCGCAGTTCACCACCAGCTTGCGCGGCTTGCGCGGGCCGCTCGCCACGTCATAGGTGAGCGGCGTCATGTATTTCTCCAGCGTGCTGCGCAGCGCGCGCACGCCCATCTTCTTCTCGTAGGATTCGTCCACCACCTTCTTCAGGAAATCCGCGGTGAAGGAGAGCTCCACGCCGATGAGCTCGTACTGCTTGGTGAACTGCGAGATGATGGCGTTGCGCGGCTCCTGCAGGACGCGGAAGAAATCGGCCTTGCTGAGCTTGTCCAGCACGCACGCGATGGGCAGACGCCCCACCAGTTCGGGGATGATGCCGTACTTGACGAGGTCGTCGGGCTCAACGTGCTTCAGCACCTCGCGCTGGTGGATCTCGCGCGCCTCGCGCGAGATGAACCCGATTTGGCGCGTACCCAGGCGGCGGCTGACGATGGGCTCCAGGCCGTCGAAGGCCCCGCCGCAGATGAACAAGATGTTGGAGGTGTCAATGCGCAGCATCTGCTGCTCGGGGTGCTTGCGCCCGCCCTGTGGCGGCACGTTGGCCATGGTGCCCTCGACGATCTTGAGCAGTGCCTGCTGCACGCCCTCGCCCGAGACGTCGCGGGTGATGGAGCGGTTCTCCGACTTGCGCGAAATCTTGTCAATTTCGTCAATATAGACGATGCCCTTCTCGGCGCGCGGGATATCGCCGCCCGCCGCCTGGATGAGCTTGAGCAGGATGTTCTCCACGTCCTCGCCCACGTAGCCCGCCTCGGTGAGCGTGGTGGCGTCCGCCATGGCGAAGGGCACGTCCACGATCTGCGCCAGCGTGCGCGCCAGCAGCGTCTTGCCGGTGCCCGTGTCCCCCAGCAGCAGGATGTTGCTCTTCTCCAGCTCCACCTCGCTCTTGGCCGGGGAATAGTTGTGCTGGATGCGCTGGTAGTGGTTGTAAACCGCCACCGAGACGAACTTCTTGGTCTCGTCGTGGCCGATGATGTGCTCATCCAGGCGCTCGCGGATGTTGCGCGGGCTCAGGGTGCGCTTGCCGGCGGCGACGCCGCGCGCGCCCGCGTGCATCACCTTCTCCGAGTGGATGATGTCGGAGCACAGTTGCACGCACTCGTCGCAGATGTTGATGCCCGCCGGCCCGGCGAGCAGGCGGTTCACCTCGCGCGCGGACTTGTAGCAGAAGGAGCAGTAGTCCTCGTCGGTGGGTGCCCTGCGCCGCGCCATTCAACTCTCCTTGCGCGCGTACTTGGGTTCCTTGGGCAGCAGGATTTCGTCAATGAGGCCGTAATCCTTGGCCTGCACGGGCGACATGAAGTGGTCGCGGTCCGAATCCTTCTCGATCTGGGCCTCGTTCTTGCCGGTGTGCACCGACAGCAGGTGGTTGAGCTCCTTCTTGAGCGCGAGGATTTCCTCGGCGTGGATGGTGATGTCCTGGGCCGTCCCCTGCACGCCGCCCCAGGGCTGGTGGAGCATGATCCGCGCGTGCGGCAGGGCGTAGCGCCGCCCCTTGGTACCGGCGGCCAGCAGGAAGGCCCCCATGGAGCTCGCCTGGCCCATGCAGTAGGTGGCGACGTCGCAGTCAATGTACTGCATGGTGTCGTAGATGGCCAGGCCCGCGGTCACATAGCCGCCCGCGGAGTTGATGTACATGCGGATCTCCTGGCCGGAGCTTTCGCCCGCCAGGAACAGCAACTGCGCCTGGACCACGGTGGCGCTGGCGTCGGTGATGTCGGTGTTGATGAAGATGATGCGGTCGCGCAGCAGGCGCGTGAACAGGTCGTAGCTGTGCTCACCGCGGCCCTGGTTCTCGATGACGTAAGGTATGAACAGGCTCAAGCCTTCACCCCCGCCTCTTCGGCGCGCACGAACTCCTCTTCGCGGATGTCGGCCTTCTTGATGATGAGGTCGAGGACCTTTTCCTCCTTGATCTGGCCGCGCAGGGCGTCGAGCTCATGGTTCTTCTCCAGCTCCTCGCGCAATTTTTCCGGGTTCATGCCGCGCTGCTGGGCGAGCTGCACGACGCGCACATTGACCTCGCGCTCGGTGACGAAGACCTTTTCCTCCTCGGCGATGCGCGTGAGCGCGAAACCGACCTTGATCTCGCGGCGCGCCTCCTGGAACGCCTCCCCCTCGAACTCCTTGCGGCGCGCCTCGGCCTGCTCGTTCGGCATGCCGGCGCGCATCAGGCTCACGAGCCGCAGGTTGACGAGGTAGTCGCGATGGCGCTTCACGGTCTCCTCGGGCAGGTCGGTGGAAATCTGCGCGTCGAAGTAGTCGTAGATCTGGCGTTTCAATTCGGCCTGGGCGCGTTTCTCAAGCTCGCGCTCCACGCCGCGGCGCAAGGCCTCGCGGTAGTCCTCCTCCTTGTCGAAGCCGAGGCTTTGCATGAACTCCGGGCCGAACTCGGGCACCTGGGCGCGGCGCACGCCGTCCACCGTGATTTTGAGCTGCAATTTCTTGCCCGCAAGCTCGGCTTTCACCGGGAATTCCGCGGGGACCGTGAAGGGGATTTCCTTGAAGTGGCCCTTGCGCAGGCCGCCCAGCAGTCCCTTCAGGTTTTCGATGGGAAAGATATCGAGATAGCCCGCCTCCGCTGAGATTGGGCAGGGAAAGAGGTGGCTGTGATAGACGTTAGCGCCGCTTTCCAGCGCTTCCAGGCTCAACACCGCGACGTCGTCCGCCTCCCCGATGGGCGCTTCCACTTCCGCGTAGGTGGTGCGGCTTTTGAGCAGCGTCTCCTGGGTCTGCTGCAAATCCGCCTCGACCACTTTCTTCACGCGCTTCACCAGCGGGATCTTGCGGTATTCCGGCAGCGCCAGGGCGGGCTGCACCTCGAAGGAGACGCTGAAGGAGAACTCCGCCCCCTCGCTGAACTCGCGCTCCTGCTCGTCGAACTTCGGCTGGCTGATGAGCTTGAGCTTCTGCTCCTCCACCATGTCGAAGAAGGATTTGCGCACGAGCTTCTCCTTGACCTCCTGGACGATGTTCTTGCTGAACTTCTTGGCCACGATATTGCGGGGAATGCGGCCCTTGCGGAAGCCGGGCAGTGCGATGGTATCGCAGATCTCCTCGTAGGCGGCATTGAAGCCTTTCTGCACCTCGTCGGGATTCAGTTGGATGTCGGCCCGTTTCCGGCAGGGACCGGTGTCGGTCAGCACAAAGGCCATAGCGTTCTCCAGGGGTTGCGAACCCGCCATGGTATGGGGGGCAACGCGCCTTCAACCCTGGGGAACGAGGCAGAGATAGCGCAGCTTCAACGGGCGCTAACTCTTGGCCAGCTCCGCGGGCAGCCAACGGTCCACCCGATCCCGGCGGTTCAACACCTCAAGGTGAAACGATCCCTGGCGGGGCGTCCGCCTGTTCCCCGGGTTCCGCCGCCTAGAATAGCCCGCGAAAACAGTGCCCATGATCCAGTTGCTGCGCGATCTCGTCGCCATCGAATCCGTCAACACCCGCCAGGGTGGCCGGCCCGGGGCGGAGCGACAAATCGGCGATTTCCTGGAAGGCTACCTGCGCCGCCAGGGCTTTGAGGTCGCGCGCCAAGGCGTGGCGGGGGAGGCCGACAATATCCTCGTGCTCCATGAAGCGGCGCGCACGGCCCCCTGGCTGCTTTTCGTGAGCCACATGGATACGGTGAGCGCCGAGAACATGACCATCGCGCCCTTCGACCCCGTGGTGCGCGACGCGCGCCTCTACGGTCGCGGTTCCTGCGACACCAAATCCTCGGCGGCCGCCATGATCCACGCGCTCATGGACCATCGCGCCGCGGCGGGGCCCAAGGCCAACGTGGCCCTGCTGTTCAGCGTGGACGAGGAGATGGGCAAGCGCGGCATCACGCGCTTCTGCGCGGAAATCCCCACGCGCCCGGGCGGCGCCATCGCCGGAGCCGTGGTGGGCGAGCCCACCTCGCTGCGCGGCGCGTCCGCCCACTGCGGCGTCCTGCGCTTCGCCATCGAGGCGCAGGGGGTCGCCGCCCATTCGAGCCGGCCTGAACTCGGCCGTTCCGCCATTTCCGGCATGCTCAAAATCATCAGCCGGCTTGAAGGCGATTACATCCCCGGCCTCTCGTCCAGGGTCCATCCCCTCTGTGGCGGCGCGCGTTGCAGCATCAACACCATCCGCGGGGGAACCTCGGTCAATATCATCCCCGAGCGCTGCACCATCGAGGTGGACCGCCGGCTGCTGCCCGGCGAGGAAGCGCGGGCCGTTTTCGCCGATATCCGCCGCAGCTTGGAGCCCCTCGCTAGCACCGTGCGGTTTAGCGTCATGGAGCCCTTCCTCGTGGACGCGCCGCTGAGCCCCGCGACGAGTGCTTTTCCAAAGCAAGTCGCGGCGGCGCTCAAATCCCTCGACCTGCCAGCCGAGGCCATCGGCGTCGGTTTCGGCAGCGAGGCCTCGGATCTGGCCGCCCAGGGCATCCCCACCCTCGTCCTCGGCCCCGGCTCCATTGACCAGGCCCACCAGGCCGTGGAATGGGTGGAACTGCGCCAGTTGGAAGCCGCCCGCGCCGTGTATCGCGGCATTATGCGGGAGTGCGCGCCGTAATGGCAAGGTACTGGCGAACGCTTACCATTTCCTATTCATCGCCCTGCCGCCAGCGCGGCGGTTCCGCTGAAAACCGCAGCGCCTTCAGGGGCGGCGGCGTCCCGGGCTGGATATGCAGGAGCGATATCTGCCGCGGTGTGTTCAGCCGGAAGCGCGCGCGGTCGTCGGCGCTGAAGCCGTGGTTCACGATCCATTGGGCGGAGCCCAGGCGGAAATGCCCGGACGCGGTGCTGGGGTGGACGAGACAGTTGGTCTTGAGCGCACCGATGCCCGGAAAGCGTACTTGGCCGCCATGGGTATGCCCGCCCATGACCAGGTCGAAGCCTTGCGCGTAAGACTCTGGCACATCGGGGCGGTGGCAGAGGAGCAGGCGAAAGGGCCGGCGTCCCGCGCAGGCGGCAGGCGGCGTTTCGTCAGGGGGACGATGGGGGTGGCCGTATTTCGGCTGACTCATGCCGTAAACGTAGATCGCTCCCCCCGCCAGTTCCCGCGTCACGCCGCGGTGCTCCAAAACCTCGACATCGGCGCCCCTCAGGATTTCGCGCAGGCGCGCGACATTGAGGGGACGGGCCTTAAGAAGGATCGGAGCGAAAATACCCAGGACGCCGCGCACGCGGTACTGATAGAAATCGTGGTTGCCGAGCACGGCCACCCGCGGCACGGAGCGGGGCAGCGCTTCGAGCAGGCGCGGCACCAGCGCGAAGCCCTGCGCATCGTTCACGAAGTCTCCACCGAGCGAGACGACGTGGATGGGCTCTTTGAGGCTTTCCAATGTTCGACCGAGCTCCTCGATGAGTTTTTCGTCGCCCGGGCTCAGGTGCATATCGCTCAGGTACAGGAGGGTGAAGGAAAAGTCGAGGCCCTCAACCAACACCTCGCGCCGGTCCAGTTCCAAAGGCCCGCCATCCCAGTGAAAATTCCATGGGGTGGCCCGCCGACCCGCGACTTTCTGAGGAAACGTCCCGCTCATTCCGGATGGGGCGGGCCTGCACAGCTCGTCGTCGGAAAGCGGGCGGCTCAATCCAGCGCTCGAAGGATCGCCGCTGCGCCGATCACGGGGAGTTCGCAGGCGCCATCGCGGCATAAGTAAAGGGTCGGCCCATCCCGCGCCGTTTTGTCCGCAAGCAGGGGCGAGAAGCTGTCGGCCTCGGTGAGCAGCAGGTCGCTGGAACCAAGCTTGGCGGCAACGGCGGCGCGCAGCGCGGCGGGGGCGGCGATGAGCACCGCCTCCCGTCCCGGTCGCGTGGCGCGCGCATGTTCCAGGATGAGGCGCGGGAAGCCGCGCGCAGAGCCGGTCATGTAGGCGGAGAATTCCGCGAAAATCCCCTGGGCCCCAGCGAAGTACCGGCGTTCACCCGTGAGCCGCGCCAAGCGCGAAAAAACACCGGCGAGAACGGAATTGGCTCCAGGCACCGCGCCGTCATGGGGGTTTTTGGAGCGCACGATGAGCCGCTCGGCGTCGGCGGCGGTGTAGAAGAAAGCCCGGCCGGGAGCATCCGCGAAGTGCCGCGCCGCGGACTCCGCGAGTTCCCGCGCCCGCGCCAGCCACGCGCCGCCACCTCCGGTCTGGTGGAGCGCGAGGCAGGCATCGGCGACGTTGGCGTAGTCTTCGAGGGTGCCGTTGTGGCGCCGCCGCCCGTCCTTCCAGGTGGCGAAAAGGCGGCCATCCCGTTGCAGGTTTTCCCAGAGGAATTCGAGCCCGGCGCGCGCAGCTTCCAGGTAGGCCTGTTCGCCGGTGAGGCGGTGGCCCTCGGCCAGCGCGCTCACCATGAGCCCGTTCCACGAGGCCAGCACTTTCTCATCGCGCAGCGGGGGCGGGCGCGCCGCGCGCGCGCCGCGCAACGCCACCCTCCAGGCTTCCACGCGCTCCGGCGCGAGGCGCAAGGACGCCAAACGCACTTCGAAGTCATCGGAAAGGCAGGGAATGCGCCCCGCGAACCAGGAATGGGGCGGCGTGCCTCCGGGAAAAGTGACGGGGCTCCAGCTCGGAACGCGGATGTTGTAGAGCTCCGCGAAGGCGGCGGCGTCCTCCTGTCCCAGGACGTCGGCGAGTTCCGCGCGTGTCCACAGGAAGTAGCGGCCCTCCAGCCCCTCGCTGTCGGCGTCCGTGGTGGAGTAGAACGCCCCGGCGGGATGGCGCATTTCGCGCAGCACATAGTCGAGGATCTCGCGCCCGATGCGGCGGTTGAAGTCCCCGTCCATGAGAAGGCTCGCCCGCAGGTAGGTGCCGGCCAGCAGCGCGTTGTCGTAGAGCATCTTCTCGAAGTGCGGCACGTACCACTCCTCGTCGGTGCTGTAGCGGTGGAAGCCCCCGCCAACCTGGTCGTACATGCCGCCCTGGGCCATCTTGCGCAGCGAAAGGCGCAGGGGGCCGAGCAGCCGCCCAGGCTCAAGCTGGGAGGGACGGCACAGCAGCTCGCTGTAGAGGTCGAGGGCCATGGAGCAGGGGAACTTCGGGGCGGAGCCGAACCCACCTTCCTCGGAGTCAAAGCCGCCCTCCAGTTCCCGCACCGTTTTTTCCAGGAGGTCGGTGGGCAACGCCAGGCGCGGCAAATCCCGCTCCAATTGCTGCTGGAGGGCCTGCGCCATCGCCACCCCCTGCTGGCGTATCCCGGCCGCGTCTTTTTTCCAATGATTGGCGATGGATTCCAGCACGCGCAGGAAGCCGGGCCGGCCGTACTGGTCATCTTTGGGGAAATAGGTTCCGGCATAGAAGGGTTCGCCCGCGGGGGTGAGGAAGACGCTCATGGGCCAGCCGCCGCTCCCCGTCATCGTCTGCACCGCGGTCATGTAGATGTCGTCAATGTCCGGGCGCTCCTCGCGGTCCACCTTGATGGCGATGAAGTGCGCGTTGAGGCAGCGGCCCACCTCGGCGTCCTCGAAGGACTCCTTTTCCATGACGTGGCACCAATGACAGGCGCTGTAGCCCACCGAGAGGAATATCGGCTTGTCCTCCGCTTGGGCCTGCGCCAGCGCCTCCGGCCCCCAGGCCTGCCAATTCACGGGATTCCAGGCGTGCTGGAGCAGGTAGGGAGAAGTCTCGCGGGCGAGGAGGTTGGGGGATTGGCGAAGGCTCACGGGGCTTTTTCGAGGCCGGGAATCCAGGTTATAGCAAGCACCGGCAGGACGAAAACTGAAGCGGCACCGTCCCGCGACGGATTACCGGCGACCCCTGGAAGCTTCAGGCGCCCGAGGCGGGAGCCGTAGCCGCGTGCGCGGCGGTCTCCACCACCGGGCAGCCCGGCTCGTGTTGCGCGGGCTGGAACCCGGCGGCGGCGAGCTCTTGCTTTTGCTGCGCGATGACGTTGCGCAGGTCCGCCGTCGGGTTCTGCTTCACGAAGTCCATGCCCATGATCCACTTGGTGAAGGTGAGCCCGGCCTTGACGTAATAGCCGAGTTCGGAGAGGCTGCGGATCTTGAACAGGATATCGGTGATATAGCGCGGATTCAAGTAGAAGGACTTGTTGATCTTCTTTTGCAGCCGCAGCAAGTCCTCGGACGCGAAATTGGCCGTGCGCCACTTGGGCGTCTGGCCGAACATCACATAGTGGGACCAGTCCTTGGAATAGATGTAGCCGCGCTCGTCCATCACTTTGTAGTCCTCGGTCCCGGGGTAGGGGACGATCACGGAAACCGACGCGAAGCTGAGCTTCAGGCGGCGCATCAGGCGGATGGTCTGATCGATGTCGTCGAAATCCTCGTCCGGGTGGCTGCCGACGATGAAGTTGCCCTCGACGTGGCGGATGCCGGCCTCCCAGGCCCAGCGCACGGCCTCCTCGACGCGGTCCAGCGTGATCTTCTTCTTGTTGAGGGCGATGACGCGCGGGCTCCCGGATTCGATGCCGAAGGCGACCTTGGTGCAGCCCGAGCGCGCCATGGCGTGCAGGATCTCCTTGTTCACGCAGTCCACGCGCGTGTCGCAACTCCAGGATTGGAGCTTCAGGCGCTCGAAACCAGCGCTGAGCTCTTCGGCGCGGCCGTGCTTGAGCCCGAAGGTGTCGTCGGCGATGACGAAATGCTGGATGTTCCAGCGCTTGCGGCACTCCTCGGTCTCGGCGAAGACGTCGTCCAGCGCGCGCCAGCGCACGGAGCGCCCGAAGGTCGCCACGATGGCGCAGAAAGTGCAGTGATAGGGGCAGCCGCGCGAGGTGAAGATCTCGGTGCTCTGCAACTTGTTGGAGAAGCCGCGGGTGGAATGGCCGAACTGCTGGGCGCGGTGCTGGTAGAGCT
>JAHFOS010000272.1 GCA_023261545.1 bacterium | reverse complement strand
TTGGGGCTGGGTTTTCGTGATCTAGAGGGCATGCCGGAGGGATTCGTAGTCGTAAGGATAGATAATAATCAATCAGGGCCGTCCTTTTTAATCAGTGCAAATCCGTGTAATCTGTGGATATTCCCGAGTGCTTCACGGCCTTGCCCCTGTCCCGCGCGCTAGCGCGCGGAAGTATTCGCCGGCGATCTCTTCGTACCCGCGCGGGATGCCCTCGGCGTCGAACTCCTGGACCCCAGCGCGGCGCGCATCCTGGGGCAGCGCGCCGCTCTCGCGCGTGAGGCCCCGCGCGGCGCGCACGGTGCGGCGCGCCTCGGCGAGGCCGTCGAGGACGCGACTGTAGGCCTGGCGCAGCTCGCCGGGTTGCAGCGCGTGAGCCGCCTGTTCCACCTCGCTCATGGCGCGCGCGGCTCCCTCCAGGTCGCCCGAAGGCAGGTTGTGGCGCGCCAAGCGCAGCGTGAGCTTCTCCGCCTGTTGCTGGAGCTCGCCCTGGCGCGTGGCGATGCGCGCCATCTTCTGCCGCACGGGCGGGGGCACGGGGCCGCGCAGTCCGGGGGCGGAAGCGCCGGAGACCTTGCCGCCGCCGGTGGCGCCTCCGCCGTCCATGCCGGACTTGTCCTCCACGCTGCCCTGCTCGAAGGGGGATGGCGTGAGGCGCGCCGGGGTCTTGCCGCCGGCCTTGCCCTCCGCGGTTTTTTCCACGAACTGCCCGTGGCTGCGGCCCGTGCGCCCTTCGCCGGAGCGGCCCCCCACCTCCATTTGGTTGGGAAGTCGGTTGCCGGTGACGCCGCGCGCGCTCATGTTGGAGATGGGGCCGTCCGCGGCGTCCCAACCGGCACCCTTGTCTATGGAATCCAACCAGGAGCTGGTGACGTCCTCGATGTCCTCGCTCATCTCCTCCTCCTTGTCCAGGAGATCGCCCACGATATCCTCAAGCTCGGAGGGCAGGTCCGCCAGGGCCGTATCCGGTTTGCCCAGCGGCTCCTCCATGTTCCACTTTTCGTGGTCGGGAGTGTCGGGCAGCCAGCGCTCGATGTTTTGAAGCATCTTTTCGGCATTCTCCAGACCCGACTGTTCCTGCGGTACGGCGATTTCGAGTTTCTTGTCGTACAGGCTCTTGGCGGCGAGCTTCACCTCCTGGAAGACCTCGTTGAACTCGTCACTCAAGTTGAAACTGGCGAAGTCCTGTTGCGGCAGTTTGCTGAAGTCGGTGAGCTTCTCTTCGAGAAAGCGCGCCCAATCGGCCTCCTCGCGCGCCAGCTTACCCAGGATGCGCTCCTCCGCTTGCGTGAGGTCCTCAGGGCCGTTTTCCAGGATGGAGCGCGTGAGCTCCAGGATTTTGCGCTGGGAACGCGTGAAACCCTGGATATCTTCCTTAAGGACCTGCACTGCTTCACGGGTATAGGGAGGTGAATCGGGCGGGAGCTCCTGGCTGGAGACGTCCTTTTTCTCGCCCGTTGCGCCGCGGCTGCGCGCCAGGCGACCCAGCAGGGCCAGCAGCTCCGCGTGAACATGGCTCTGGCGTTCCCTGATTTCCAGGAGTCGGGCCGGCAAGTCACCCTTCCTTGCGGAGGGCAAGCCATCCACATCGCGTTCCAACCCGCGCATTTCTCCCTGGGCCAGAAATTCAAGGGTCGTGCGCGCGGATTTAAGATCGCCTTGCAGGGGCAGGAGGTTCATGGCCTGCTCCGCTTTCTCGCGCGCCGGACGCTGGAACCCCTGGATGCGCTCGCGGTGCTGCCCCAGATGGCCTTTTTCCACCGCCTCGGCGAGGTAGGCCTGGAGGTTCGTGGTCGCCCCGCGCGCCTTCTCCTGGAAATCCGCCGCTTCGCGGATCAGCCGGAAGGCGTCGTCCAGGCCTTTTTCACCGGCGCTAAGCTCATCGGGCGCCAGCACGCGCAGCGCGATGGGACGGGCGCGCGCCGCGGTGCCGGCGGGGTTGAAGTCGCGGGCCGTGGCATCGAAGCTGTAGGTTTGGCCGGGAACGAATTCCGAGGGCTCCAGCACCACCTCAAGCGCCTCGGGCGCCTGCTTGCGCCCGGGAGCGTTGTAGCGCCAGCTTTTGAGGCGCCGCGCGTCGCCTCCGGCGGCGGGAGTGACCTGGAGTTCCAAATCGCGCAGCCCGAAATCGTCCTCGGACTCCAGAACCAACTTGAGGCGCTCCCCCGGTGATGCCAGTCGGCTCCAGGATTCGGTCTTGAATTCAACGCGTGGCGGCGCGTCGCCGCTGATGCGTTTTTCACCGGCCGCAATGGTGGCGCTGCGGCCCGCTATGGCGGCGGCGATGGCGTAGGGCCCGGCCATGGCCAGCGTATCGCGCAGCACATAGTCGCCCCCCTCGTTGGTAAAACTTTGCGTGTTGCCGCCCACCATGAACTTCAGATTCTCGACGGAACGGTCCAGCTTCAGTCGCAGCTCAAAAGTGGAACCCGCGAGTCCTTCGATGGGCGCTGGCGGGCCTGGGAGGACGCTCGCCGCTCCTCCAGTGTAGGCTGGCGCAACGAGCTTCGTCACCGAACTCGTGAGCACGGGAAGCTGCAGCACGCGCACGCGCAGTGCCTTGGACCAGGTTCCCGCCGCGAAGGCGCGCAGCGCGACGTCACGCCGCGGGGCGGGAAGCTCTGCCTCATGAATTCCCGGCGTCGCGCTGGCGCGCAGGTCCACGGCGCGCCCCGCCGCCGGATCGCTGGCGGCTTCGGCGCCCTCGAAGACTATCAAGGCGGGTTCGTGTAATTCCGTCCCGCCGCTGTTC
>JAHFOS010000033.1 GCA_023261545.1 bacterium | reverse complement strand
ACGGGGTTATTTTTCCGAGGCACCGCCAACACGAGCGATTCGATGAATAGGATTATGGGCTGGCAGTTCGATGCCGATAGCAACGGACTCCCTCAAACACCGAATGGCCACTGGTGCCGGTTTAGCACCTATGATACATCCTATTACGATGTGCTGGGTGGTTCTGGCAACAACCTCCAGATGACTGTTGTCCTTGACCCGCTTAAACTCAAGACCTACGGTGTTGCCTCCTTTGCAGGTCAACAATACGTTTCCGATCACCGAACCATCGCCATGACGACCATCAATTCCATCAACTCCGTCATCATGTACCAGGACTTCCGCAACCAGACGCCCACCCGGGGCGCGGAATACGACAACTTCATCCTCTACACCACGGATCCCCTTTCCTTCATTGCTCCTGCCGTGGGCTCGACCCTGTCGGGAACCCAGACGATCTCCTGGAGCACGGCTGGCAGTTGGAACCCCTCCGACACCGTCAACATCGAGGCCACCTCCAACGCCTGGACCACATCCTCATCCATCGTCTCCGGAATCAACGTGCATACGGGAAGCTATGCCTGGAACACAGCCTCCGTGAGCAACGGCAGCAGCTACCTCTTGCGGTTGGTGAGCGGTGGCATCGCTTACGGCACCAGCCCGGGTGCCTTCACGGTGCAGAACAACACGGCAACACCTAGCTCCGTGACCCTGAGTTTCAACAATCTGCCGAGCGCCCAGGGGTGGACGTACACGAATAATGAGACCCCGTCGCGGGCTGAAGCTGCGGTCTTTTCCGTGGACGGAACCAAGCTGACACAAAATACCCTGGGTCTGCCCAATGCTTATTATTATACCTATGCCAACGCGTTCAATCCCGCCGCGCCCTTCACCATTTCCTGCACCGCCCGCGTCATCAGCCAGTCTGGAACTAGCAACCAGCAGGGTTTCGTCATCGATGCGACCAGGGGCTCAGAAAGCTACGGCATAGCGCTGGGGCAGGGTGGCATCTACGTTGATAATGGATCGACTTTAATCACGTCCGCCATCAACACGACGCAGCCCCACGTCTATCGCATTGAGGCGACGCCGGGGACCGGCTACAACTTCTTCGTGGACAACGCTTTCGTCTTCACGCGTCCTTTCTACAATTTTGCAACGCCCCAAGGCAACATCCTGGCCTTGGGCGACTGGTCCTCCTTCAGCCAGGCCCAAGTGGACGTCACGAGCTACACCTTCACCCAGGGCAGCAACTCCCTGATTTTCAGCGCCCCGGCCGGCGGCGAGACCTGGTCTAGCACTCAGACTATTGCCTGGACCACTTCGGGAGGCTGGCCGAGCACGGCCACCGTCGATATCCAGTACACCACGAACGCATGGGCTTCCATTGGCACGGTAGCCTCGGGAATCAGCGCCCACGCGGGAAGTTACTCCTGGAACACCGCTGCGGTAAGTGACGGCGGCAACTACTTGTTGCGGTTCGTCAGTGGGGGCATCGCTTATGGCACCTCCGCCAGCGCCTTCACGATTCAGAACGCCAGCAGTGGCGGCGCGTCTTCCACCACCGGGCCTCCGCAAACGAAAATCCACGCCGCGGACGGAGCGGCGGGAGATCATTTCGGGCAGGATACCTTCGCTATTTCCGGAAACCTCGCCGTCATCGGCGCGCGTTATAACGATGATGCGGGTCTCAGTTCCGGATCGGCCTATATCTTTGCCAACACCTCCGGTAACACCTGGGTTCAACAGACCAAACTTACGGCCTTGGACGCTGCGGCGGACGAAGAGTTCGGGTATGTCGCCTCCATCTCCGGTAATCGTTGCCTCGTGAGCTGCCACCGGGACAGCAGCGGTGGATCCACGGCTGGAGCCGCCTACGTCTTCGCGAACACCTCGGGAAGCACCTGGGTTCAGCAGGCCAAGCTCGTGGCCTCGGACGCGGCGGCCGGAGATGAGTTTGGCTATGCCGTGTCGCTCTCCGGCAACCTGGCTGCCGTAGGCGCGTATCACGACGATGATCCAGGTGTGGATTCGGGCTCGGCTTATATCTTCGCCAACACTTCCGGGAGCACCTGGGTGCAACAGGCCAAGTTCCATGGCTCCCAAACGGTTGCGGGAGATCTTTTCGGCATCTCGATGAGCCTTTCTGGGAACAAGGTCCTTGTTGGCGCCCAACTCGCTGACTACGGGAGCTCGACTAATGTCGGCGCCGCCTACGTTTTTGCCAACACTTCGGGAAGTACCTGGACGCAGGAAGCCCTGCTGACGGCCTCCGACCCCGTATTGAATGATACTTTTGGCCACTCCGTCTGCCTGGAGGGCAATATGGCTATCGTGGGTGCTTTGGGGACGGACGGGGTTGGGTCCGAATCAGGTGCTGCCTATATTTTTGCCAACACTTCGGGCAACACATGGGTGCAGCAGGCCAAGCTCGTGGCTTCGGACGCCGCATCAGGAGATTGGTTCGGCTACGCGGTGTCGATTTCCGGAAACGTGGCTGTGGTTGGGTCCCTCTTTGATGACGATGGTGGCACGGATTCCGGTTCGACTTACGTCTTCGTCAACACATCCGGCAACACCTGGGTTGAGAAGGCTAAGTTCAGGGGGTCGGACACCGCCGCTGGGGACCAGTTCGGTGAGGGTGTGGTCCTTTCAGGCAACGCTGTCATGATCAGCGCTATTCTCGACGACGACCTTGGCTCCGATTCCGGCTCCGCCTACATCTTCAACCTCGCGTCTGGCAACGGTCTTTCCATCGCCTCGCCGGGAGCGGATTTCACCGCCGGGGGGAACACCACACTTACCATCCGTGTCAACGACATGCTGGGACGTCCTGTTGTCTCGGACAACACCACCCAGGTCACCTTCTCTCCCACGCGCAGCGGCAAGATTATCGGGGTGGTGACGGGAACGGGGGACGGGAGTTACGGGGTGGCCGGCGGTGCGGAGACGGTAACCGTTACAGGGGGAGCGGCCGCGGTGCGGCTTTCCGATGCCACCGCCGAAACCTTCCAGGTAGCTATCACCAATAACGTCAACTTGGCCAATCCCGCCAACGACAGCATCTTGGTGAGCGCGCCGACGTCCAGTGCCATCCTCTGGCAAGAGAATTTTGAAAGCTATGCCGCAGGCAGCGATCTGAATGGCCAGGGGGGCTGGACCGGAAACACGGTGTTCGTGAACAATGGGACAGGTTTATCCTCCAAGGTCGCCGATGGCCTCACGGATCCCGGCACGGGCTTGCAACCGCATCTGCGGCGGAGCATTTCCCTTGACGCTACAAAAATCAACGTCTTGACCTTTGACGTCTATGCCAAGACCAGCGACCCCATGACACATGCCTCGGCGATTCTCCTCGATGACGCCACGGGCACGAATGGGCGGATCCAATGGGGTTTTTATGCGGATCGTTACGGCGCCGGGAACCAAAGGCCTGATGGCCACTGGATGCGGTTCGCTACTCTTGAGACCAGTACGGCGGACGGTTATTACAATGTTATGGGTGGTTCTGGCAACAACGTTAAAATGAGTATTGTCATCGATCCGCTCAAACTCAGGACCTACGGCATCGCCCTCCTTGAGGGTCAGCAGTACGTCTCCGATCACCGATCCATAACGATGACGACGGTCAACTCCATCGCCACCGTTGTCATGATCCAGGACTTCCGCAATCAGACTCCCACCCGGGGCGCGGAATACGACAATTTCATCCTCTACACCACGGATCCCCTTTCCTTCATTTCTCCGGCCGCGGGCTCGACTCTGTCGGGAGCCCAGACCATCTCATGGAGCACGGCGGGCAGTTGGAACACCTCCGACACCGTCAACGTTGAAATCACCAGCAACGCCTGGGCCAACTCTACCACCGTTGCTTCGGGCCTCAGCGTGCATGCGGGGGCTTACACCTGGAACACGGCCTCGGTGAGCAACGGCGGCAGCTACCGCTTGCGGTTGATGAGTGGCGGCGTCGCTTACGGCACCAGCCCGGGAACGTTCACGGTGCAGAACTCGGCAACGCCGGAGACCACCATCTCTCTGGCCTTCGGCAGCCTGCCCAGCGCCCAGGGGTGGACGTACACCAATAATGAGACCCCATCGCGGGCTGAATCCTCGGTTTTTTCAGTGGACGGAACCAAGCTGATGCAGAACACCGTGGGCCTACCCAACTCCTACGCCTACTTTATCACCTCGGCCTTCAATCCCACGTTGCCCTTCACCATCTCCAGTAACGTCAGGGTCATCAGCCAGTCAGGGACGAGCAATCAGGGTGGCTTCATGCTGGCGGCCCAGGCAGATGGTATTGAAAGACACGGCATCACCCTGGCTCAGGGAGGGATTTACGGAGCTGACATGTCAACTCTGATCACCACCGCGGTGGACACCACCCAGATGCACAACTATCGCATCGAGGCCACCCCGGGTTTCGGCTATACACTTTTTGTCGACAACAACCTCATCGGCACACGAGCGTATCAATCCGCCAACGAAAACGGACCCGGTTCGGCTTCCTTCGGCGACGGCTCGTCCTTCAGCCAGGCCCGGGTTGAGATTTCCGCCTACACGCTCACCCAGGGCTCAAACTCCCTGATTTTCAGCGCCCCGGCGGGCGGCGAAACCTGGTCTGGCGTCCAGACCATCGCCTGGACCACCTCGGGAGGATGGGGGCGCTCGGCCACCGTTGATATCCAGTACACCACCAATGCCTGGGTCACCTCCGGGACCATCGCCACCGGTATCAACGTGCATGCGGGGCGTTATTCCTGGAACACCGCCACGTCCGGTAACGGCTCCAGCTATCTGTTGCGGTTGACGAGCGGCGGAATTTCCTACGGCACCTGCGCCGGCACTTTCGCTGTGCAAAACCGGACCATCAGCCTGAGTTTCGGTGGCCTTCCGAGCACACAGGGTTGGACGTATGCCAACAATGAGGTTCCTTCGCGAGCTGAGACCAGTGTTTTTTCAGTGAATGGGGCTAAGCTGACGCAAAACACCCTTCTCCAGCCCAATTCTTACAGTTATTATTACGCCAACGCGATTAATTCGGCGCTTCCCTTCACGATTTCCTGCACAGTCCGCGTTATCAGTCAAACGGGATCCAACAAACTGGGATTTGATATTTTTGGATACACCGGCACCGATGCGTATGGCTTCGCGGTGGCCCAGGACGGCGTCTATGCTGGGGATGGCGCGACTCTAATCACATCTTCCGTCAACACCTTGCAAGCCCATGTTTATCGCATGGAGGCAACGCCGGGAGTAGGGTACAATTTGTATATCGACAACGTGTTCGTCGGTACTAAAGCACCCATTCCAACCGTTAACCCTCCCAATCTTGCTTTCGGAGACGGCACCTCCAGCGGTGAGGCCCATGTGGAGGTCTCAGACTATATCTTCAGTCAGGCTCCCTGATCTCCGACCGGCGGAGCCAAAAATACGCCATCGAAAAGCCCGCGTCCCGCACGCTCTGGCGGCGATATCAGGCCGCCCCGCGCCGCTGCAGGTGCTGGCGCGCCTCGGAGAGTTCGCGGCAGCAGGGCAGGAGCGCATCCAGGCAGAGGAACTTGATGAGCGCCGCCGTGCGCGGGCGCGGCCCCAGCAGCACCAGGCTGCGACCGTTCTTGCGCAAGTGGCACTGGGCGGCGACGAGCGCGCCGAGCAGCTCGATGCGGAAGGCGCGCTGATCCGCGAAATCGAGGATCACGTTTTTGCCGCAGGCGGTGAGCTCATCGAAGAGCCGCCTTGCGGCGCCCGCCTCGCTGAAGCGTTCGAGCAGGCCCGGCCTGGCGCGGAGTAGCAGCAGGCGTTCCTCCTCGCCGGCGGGGTCGAGGAGCCGCCGCATCCCGGCTCCCGTTTCCTTCACGGCTGGGTCGGCTGGTTTGCCGCCCAGCCCTCGATGCCTTCGAGCAGCACGAACACGCTGCGGAATCCCATGGTGCGCGCCTGCTCCGCGGCCTTGACGGGCGCCGGGTCCGCGCGGTTGAGACCGCAGAAGACGACGGGGAGGCTTGTGTCGCCGCCCAGATTCTGAACCGTGAACTTGCCGGCGTCAACGACGAAAGACCCGGGAATACTGCCGTATTTATCGCGCACCGGCTCGGGGTTGAGGTCGGCGACGACGAGGACGCTCTCCGATTTCCGCCAGGTCTCGAAGGCCGCGACGTTCACGAATTTAGGACCGCGGTAGGCGTTGTTCACCATGCGCTGGGCCGCGACTTCCGCCGCGACTTCGGGCGGCCTTGTCGGAGTTGAAATGGCCGGCGACGGGCCCTCCACTCGTGAAAGCCGCCCGTTGTTGGCGCACCCCGCGAAAAGCAAGGCGAAAGCCGCCGCCCACCTCACGATCGGAACGACACCGCTGCACCCTCGCGCCCGCATGGCCGGCTATGCTAGGGCTGGAGGTCTATTTTCAACGCGCGGACGAAGGTCTGCGCGCGCAGCCTAGGGCGCCGCGGGCTCCGGTGCGGTCGCGGCGGGGGGAGCGCTGAAGAGCCACAGGTCCGTCCAGACCAGCTCCTCGCCGGGATCGATAGCGACGGGCATGAAGATTTCAGGGCTCAACGCGGGTTTTTCGGCATAAACGCGCAAGTGTTCGATAGGCAGGGAAAGCGCCGGTTTCTCGTCGTCTTTAAAAATCCTGAGCGGCAAAGAGCGCTTGTAACCGACTTCGAGGCCTGATGGAGCATGCGATGCGACCACCTCGGCGTGCAGCGCCTCATCCGGCTTGAAGCCGCTCAGGTCCACCCAGAAGTACTCCTCCGGCAATTTGTCGTGGAGGAACTCCAAGGCCTGGCCGGTATAGCGCGCCTGCCCCGGCTTGTATTGCTGACCCGCGGGGGTGAAAGCGAAATCGAGACGGTAGTCGCGGCCGATGGGCCGGCCATCGAAAGCGAGGAAGTTATGGTTGTAGTGGTCGCTGTTCAGGGGCCGGGAACCCGTGTTCTTCAGCGACTGGCGGATGGTAAGCGTCCCGGCTCCACCATCCAATTTCACTTCCTTTTGATAGTCGTAACCCCAACTGGGCCCGCCCTTGAGCTGTTGGCAAAAGCGCACGCCGTTCTCCAGGCGCTCCACGGTCCAGGGCAGCGGAGTCACCACTTCATACGGGGTATGGAAGTCGTACTTCTCGTCTTTTTTCGGCTTGCGCAGCCAGCCCACGCCGATCTTGAGAAAGGTTGCGCCGGGTTTGGCATCCTCATAACCCGGCGGTGGCAGTTCCAGGCCGAATTCCGAGGCGGTGCCGCAAACATGGTCCTGACCCTTGGGATCGTGAGGTTCGCGCAACTCCCCGAAGAAAGTATGACCGTCCATCCAGACTTGCGCCACCATGCCCGCCCACTCGAAGCGCGGGCCGCGGTAGTAGCCCTTTTTGGCGTCGGGAAGGTAAATAGCGGCCTTGAGCGCTCCAGAGGAAAAAATGGCATGGGGATATTCGTCACGGAATCTGGCCTTTCCGTTCTCCGCCACGCCCGACAGGAATGTCAGCGCCAAAGCGGCACAAAAAGCGAGGGGAGCGCGTTGCATGCAAAGATTTATAGGAGAGTGGCGCGGCCTACAACTATTCGTGGGGGTGATTAATATCTCCACAAGACAAGGGTCAGAGTCGCCCTCACCCCGGCCCTCTCCCAGAGGGAGAGGGTGAAGGGAGCTGTCGCGCTCATGCTGCTGATGCCTCTTGACCGGGACCTGGCTGGCACTAGCTTCACCTGCCGGTCGTTTGGGCCGAAACTTAAACGAGAAAAACGCATCCCCTGTGAAGGTCGGCCTCTTCATCCCCTGCTACGTGGATCAGTTCTATCCCCGGGCCGGCCTGGCGACGCTGACGCTGTTGGAGCGCTTGGGCGTCGAAGTCGAGTTCCCCACGGCGCAGACTTGCTGCGGCCAGCCCATGTTCAACTCGGGAATGGCGCAGCTCGCCCGCCCTTGCGCCGCGCGCTTCGCCGCGGTTTTCGCGCGCTACGACCACGTCGTCTCGCCTTCGGGAAGCTGCGTCGCCATGGTGCGCCACCATTACGAGGAACTGGGCATCGCGGACCCCGCGCTCGCCGGGCTGCGGCCGCGCGTCCTAGAACTCTGCGAATTCCTGCACGACGTGCTGGGGGTGCGCGCCGTGCAGGCCGAGTTTCCCCACAAAGTCGGGCTGCACCAGAGCTGCCATGGGCTGCGGGAGTTGCGGCTGGCTTCCGGCAGCGAGCGCGTCATCGCCCCGTTTTCCAAAGTGCGGTCCTTGCTCGAATCGGTGCAAGGCCTCCAACTCGTTGACCTCGCGCGGCCCGACGAGTGCTGCGGCTTCGGCGGCACCTTCGCGGTGGGCGAAGAGGCCGTTTCCTGCGCCATGGGCCGCGACCGCATCAGCGATCACCAACAGGCCGGGGCTGAGGTCATCACTGGTGTGGACATGTCCTGCCTGATGCACCTCGAAGGCCTGCTGCGCCGCTCGGGGAACAGGATCCGCGTGCTACACGTGGCCGAAATCCTCTGCGGGGATCGGGTGCCGTGAATCATCCCGAAAAGGCCCGAACCTTCACCGCGGATGCCGCGCGCACGGCCTGGCACGACCAAGCGCTCTGGTTCATCCGCCAGAAGCGCGATCGCGCCGTGAGCCAGGTGCCTGAATGGGAGGAGCTGCGCGCGCGCGCCGCCGCCATCAAAGCTCACGCCATGAGCCGGCTCGACCATTACCTAGAGCTGTTCGAGGCGCGGGCGACAGCTAACGGCGCCGTGGTGCACTGGGCCGCGGACGGCCCCGAGCTTTGCCGCATCGTGCAGGGACTGCTCGCGGCGCGCGGGGTGCAGCGCGTGGTCAAAAGCAAGTCCATGCTCACCGAGGAGTGCCACCTGAACCCCCACCTGGAAGCGCACGGCATCGAGGTGGTGGACACCGACCTCGGCGAGCGCATCGTGCAGCTTCGGCACGAGCCTCCGAGTCACATCGTGATGCCCGCCATCCATCTAAAGCGCGCTGAAATCGGCGATCTCTTCCACGAAAAGATGGGCACCCGCGCCGGAGCGGACGATCCGGGCTACCTGGCCGAGGCCGCGCGCGCGGACCTGCGCGGCCGCTTTTTAGGGGCCGAGGCCGGCATCACCGGCGTCAACTTCGCCGTGGCCGAACTCGGCGCCGTCGTCGTCTGCACCAACGAGGGCAACGCCGACCTCGGCACCGCGCTGCCGCGCCTGCACATCGCCTGCATGGGTCTTGAGAAAATCATCCCCAGGGCCGGCGACCTCGGCGTTTTCCTGCGGCTGCTGGCGCGCTCCGCCACCGGCCAGCCGGTGACCGCCTACACCTCGCATTTCCTGCGGCCACGGGCGGGCGCGGAATTCCACATCGTCATCGTGGACAACGGCCGCAGCGCCGTGCTCGCCCAGCCCGAGTTCCGTTCCACCCTGAGCTGCATCCGCTGCGGGGCCTGCATGAACACCTGTCCGGTGTACCGGCGCAGCGGCGGGCACAGCTACGGTTTCGTCACGCCCGGCCCCATCGGTTCGGTCATCGCCCCGGGCCGCGACGCTCGCGAGCACAGGACGCTGCCCTTCGCCTCCAGCCTGTGCGGCTCGTGCAGCGACGTCTGCCCGGTGCGCATCGAGCTGCACACCCAGCTCCTCGCCTGGCGCCGGGTGCTGGCCAGCCGCGGGCTCGTCTCGCCGCTGAAGCTCTGGTCCATGGCAGTGCTCGCCTGGGTGCTGCGCGATCCCGTCCGTTTTGAACGCGCCGGTTGGATTGGCCGCCGGTTGCTCTCGGCGCTGCCGCGTTTTTTGATCTACAATCCCTTGAACGCTTGGGGCCGGCAACGCGAACTCCCCGCTCCTCCCCGTGAGAGTTTTCGTGATCTCTACCGCCTCAGGATGCCGCGCGGCCCGAAGACATGAGCCGTCAGCGTATCTTCGACGCCATCCGCCGCAACCGGCCGCCCCCCGTGGAGCATCCCGGCTCCATTCCCGCGAGTCCTCTGCGCTTTTCCGATCCACTCGCTTCTTTTATAGAGGCCGTGAAATCCGTGGGCGGGCAGGCGGAGTCGCTGGCTTCCCGGACTCAGATCCCCGCTTTGCTCAAGCAGCGCTTCCCCGAAGCCAAGATCGTGAGCTCCCTGGCTCGCGGCGGCCCGCCTTCCACTCTGGATCTTGAGAACAACGCCGACCCCCACGACCTCGCGGGCGTGGACCTCGCCGTGCTCGACGGCGTCTTTGGCGTGGCCGAAAACGGCTGCGTCTGGGTGCCAGAGGAAAACATGCGCTGGCGCGCGCTGCCTTTCATCACCCAGCATCTCGTCCTGATCGTTCCGGCGGCCGCCACCGTCCCCACCCTGCACGAGGCCTACGAGCGTCTGGCCGCGGCGCTCTCCGCGCTCTCCTACGGCGTCCTCATCTCCGGCCCCTCCAAGACCGCCGATATCGAACAGTGTCTGGTCATCGGCGCCCACGGCCCGCGCTCGCTGCTGGTGGCCCTGGTGCCGGAGTAGTCACGGCAGCAACGATTTCACGCGGCCCCTGTTTGACAGGGCGCCACCCGGTGCAGAATCAGTACAATTTTGTATCAAATGCCGCGGTTTCCCCTTTCTTTTTTCTCATCAGCCTCGGAAGCGGCACGAAAGACGCCGGGTGAGTTGCAAGAAGGTTTCGAGTGAGCCTGCTCGAAGCGCGCACTCTGGTGAAAGAATATGGCGACCGGCGCGTGGTCATGGGCATCAGCATCGAGGTCGCAGCCGGGGAGGTGGTGGGACTGCTGGGTCCGAATGGTGCCGGCAAGACCACGACTTTTTCGATGATCGCCGGGCGCATCAGCCCCACCGAGGGTCAGGTTATTTTCGCCGGCCGCGACGTGACCAAGCTGCCCATGTACCAGCGCGCCCGCGCCGGTATGAGCTATCTCGCCCAGGAGCCTTCGATTTTTGATGGCCTCACGGTGGCTGAGAACCTGCTGGCCGTGCTGGAGTTCCACGAGCGCGACCGCGTCAAGCGCCGCGCGCGCCTCAGTGAGCTGCTCGCCAAGCTGGGGCTCGAACCGCACGCCGACAAGCAGGCCAGCCGCCTCTCGGGAGGGTACCGCCGCCGCCTGGAAATAACGCGCGCGCTCATCACGCGGCCCAAGCTGCTGATGCTGGATGAGCCCTTTGCCGGCGTGGACCCGCTGGTGGTGGAGGACTTGCAGCGCATCATCGGCGATCTGAAGCGCGAGGGCCTGGGCCTGCTCATCACCGACCACAACGTGCACGCCACCCTGCGCATCACCGACCGCGCCTACATCGTCCACGCGGGAGAGGTGCTGGCCTCGGGGACCGCCAGTGAGCTCGCGAACAACGAGGTCGCGCGCAGCAAGTACCTTGGGAGTTCAATGCCCATCCATGGTTGAGCTTGTCGCGATTCCGGTCTGCGCCCCGATCTTGCCAAAGAAAGGGAAAATAAATGCCTGAGAACCTCGACGCCGGGCTGAACCCCCTCGCCGCGCGCTACGCCTCGCGCGAGATGACGGCCCTATTCTCATCCCAGAGCCGCCATGGGTTATGGCGCCGCCTGTGGGCCGGCTTGGCGCGCGCGCAAATGGAGCTGGGGCTGCCGGTGCGCGAAGATCAGGTGTTGGACCTCGAAGCCCACCTCGACGACATTGACTTCCGGCGCGCCGCCGATTTCGAGCGCGAGCTGCGCCACGATGTGATGGCGCACGTGAAAACTTACGGCGCGGTGGCGCCCAAGGCCGCGGGCATCATCCACCTCGGAGCGACGAGTTGCGATATCACGGACAACGCGGATCTCATCCTGCACCGCCGCGCTCTGGAGTTGCTGGCCGCGCGCTTGGAGACCGTGCTCCATGACCTCGGAGACTTTGCCAAAAAACACCGCGACAGGCCTTGTCTGGGATGGACGCACTTCCAACCGGCGCAGCTCACCACCGTGGGCAAACGCGCCTGCCTGTGGGCGCAGGATCTGCTGCTGGATCTCCGAGCGGTCCGCGACTTCCTCCGCGATCTGCCTTTCCGGGGCCTCAAAGGCGCCACCGGGACGCAGGCGAGTTTCCTGGAGCTCTGCGGCGGCGACCACGGCAAGGTGCTGGAAATGGAAAAGCGTGTGGCCGCGCGTTTCGGGTTCACGCGCGTGATCCCCGTGAGTGGACAGACCTACACGCGCAAGCTCGACGAGCAGTTGCTGGGAATCCTCTGCGGCCTCGCCAGTTCCTGCGCCAAGTTCGCCAACGACATGCGCCTGCTCATGCACCTGCGCGAAATCGAGGAGCCCTTCGAGGAGGGACAAATCGGCTCCTCGGCCATGGCCTACAAGCGCAATCCCATGCGCTCGGAACGCATCGTGAGCCTGGCGCGCTTCCTCCAGGCCCAGCACGCCGCCATCGCCTCCACGGCGGCCAACCAGTGGCTGGAGCGCACGCTGGACGACAGCGCCGTGCGGCGCCTCGTCATCCCCCAGGCCTTCATGGCGGCGGACGCGCTCTTGCGTTTGCAGCACAACGTTGCCGCCGGGCTCGTGGTGCATCCGGGGCGTATTCGCGCGCGCTTGATGCAGGAGCTGCCCTTCATGGCAACGGAACTCATCCTGATGGAATGCGTGAAGCGCGGCGGAGATCGCCAGCAGGCCCATGAGGCCGTGCGCCAGCATAGCATGGAGGTTCGCAAACGACTGGACGAGGGCGCTGAGAAAAACGAACTGCTGGAGCGGCTTGTCGAGGATCCTGTTTTTTCCGCCGTTCCGATTATTTCCGCTATTCTTAAACTCAAGATAATTGAGGATTCCGGGAAAATGATTTCGGATGCGGTGACAGACCGGCTCGATCCCGCTCTCGTTTCTGCCAAAATAAGAAATCCAAAATCTACAGCAATTTCCGAAGGAGAGGGTATCCGAAAAATATTAGATGAGATGACGGACTGGCTCGACCCCCGCCGCTATACCGGCGCCGCCGCCCTTCAGGTGGACGCCTTCCTCCAGCAAGAACTTGCGCCGGCCATCGCCCATGCGCGGCTCGCCGGCGGCGAGCCGCTGACGGTCTAGTCATGATCCAAGTCGCCGTGGACGGCCCGGCCGTGTCGGGCAAGAGCAGCACCGCCAAGCATTTGGCGCGCCGGCTCGGCTTCCTGTACCTCGACAGCGGCGCCGTCTATCGCGCCATCACCCTGGCGGTGTTGCGCGGGCTCGTGCTCGAAGATCCGCTGCCGCCGAAACTCGACGCGCTCGGGCTGGAGCTCGGCCCCCACCCTTCCGGTCTGGGCTGCGCCGTGCGCATGGAGGGCGAGGACGTGAGCGAGCGCATCCGCGCCGAGGACGTGACCTGCGCCATCCTCCCGATCTCAGGCCATCCCGACGTGCGCGCCTGGGTGACGGGGTTCCTGCGCGCCGCCGCCGGGCAGCACGACGTGGTGATGGACGGCCGCGACATCGCCACGGTGGTCTTTGCCGACGCGCGCTTCAAGTTCTTCGTCACGGCCAGCCTGGAGGCCCGCAGCGAGCGGCGGCGGCGCGACCTCGAGCGCCAGGGCCAAGCCGCCGACAGTGCGCGCATCGCCGAGATGCTGCGCCGGCGCGACGAGGGCGACATGAGCCGTCCCGTCGGCCCGCTCAGGCGCGCCCCGGACGCGGTGCTCATTGACAATTCGGCCACGACTTTGGAGGAAACCGTGGAGCGCATGGCCGACCTCATCCTGCGGCGGCACGCCATCGGCCGGCGATGAAACCCGGTGCGCCCTTCACCCCCGCGGAGTACCTGGTGCTGCACGAAGTCTCCAAGATGCTGCGCCGCGCGGGGGATTTCGAAGCCGACCTGCAACACGTGCTGGAGATGCTGCACGGGCATCTTAGCATGGAGCGCGGCATGGTCTGCCTGGTGGACCGCGACAAGGGCGAGATCCGCGCGGAGGTCATCCACGGCATGGATCGCCGCCAGAAGGAAGTGAAGTACCTCATGGGCGAGGGCATCACCGGCAAGGTGGTGGCCGAGGGCCGGCCCATCGCGGTGCTCAACATCGAGCAGGAACCGCTCTTCCTCGACCGCAGCGGGCGCCGGCACAACGTGAACCGCAACGAAATCTCGTTCCTGTGCGTGCCCATCCGCTTCCAGGAGGAGGTGGTGGGCAGCCTGAGCGTGGATCACGTGCGCGCGAACAAAGAGAGCCTGGAGCGCAAGGCGCACTTCCTGGAGGAAGTAGCGGACCTCGTCGCCGCCCGAGTGCGCGCGCGCCAGGTGGAACAGGAGGTGACGCGCCTCAGGAGCCTGGAGACCCACCGCATGTCCCCGCGTATCATCGGCAACAGCTCGGTGATGCGCGAACTCGCCAAGCAGGTGAGCCAGGTGGCCGACAGCTCCACCTCGGTGCTCATCACCGGCGAGACCGGCACCGGCAAGGAGCTCATCGCCCGCGAGATCCACGAGCGCAGCCCGCGCCGCGCGGCCCCGCTCATCAAGGTGAACTGCGGCGCCATCCCCGAAAACCTCATCGAGAGCGAGCTCTTCGGGCATGAGAAGGGCTCGTTTACCGGCGCCATCCAGCAGCGCCTCGGCCGTTTCGAACTCGCGCGCGGCGGCACCATCTTCCTGGACGAGGTCGGCGACCTTCCGCCCAACGCGCAGGTGAAACTCCTGCGCGTGCTCCAGGAACGGGAGATCGAGCGCGTCGGCGGATCGGAGACCATCAAGGTGAACGTGCGCGTCATCGCCGCCACCAACCGCTCGCTGGAGAAGGAGGTGCAGGAGGGCCGTTTCCGCGCCGACCTCTTCTATCGCCTCAACGTCTTCCCCGTGCACATGCCTCCGCTGCGCGAGCGCGGCGCCGACGTCATGCTGCTCGCCGACCACTTCGTGCAGCGCTTCTCCTCCGAGCTCAACAAGAAGCTGGAACGCATGGACACGCCCGCCATTGACATGCTCATGGCCTATCACTGGCCCGGCAACGTGCGCGAGCTCGAAAACATCATCGAGCGCGCGGTGCTGCTCTCCGAGGACGGGGTCATCCACGGCCACCACCTGCCGCCCTCGCTCCAGCTCGCCATCCCCGACAAGAGTAGCACCCCCGCGCGCGGGCAATTCGAGGCGCTGGTGCACAACTACGAGCGCCAGCTCATCATCGAGGCGCTCAAGGACTGCTGGGGCAACCAGAGCGAAGCGGCGCGCCAGCTCGGCACCACCAAGCGCGTCATCCAATACAAGGTGCGCATGCTGGGCATCGACTACCGGCTCTACCGGGGACAGCGCGCCAGGAGCTGAGGCTCCGCCGAGCCTTCATCGCCGTCGCCAGCGGCGGCGCGCCGCGGTCCGCCTTCAGTACGGCTTATGGAAAATTTTCCGCAGCTTCGGGGAGAAGCCCGGGAGCAGGCGCGAGGCCAAGCTGTCGGCCTCTTCGTAAACCGCCAGGGTGTGGTACACCGCGCCGCCGGGGATCAGGACCTCGATGGTTTTCGCCACGGGGTCAACAATCCAGTATTCTTTCACGCCGTAGCGGGCGTAGAGTTTCTTTTTCACCAGCAAATCGCGCTCGTGCGAGGAGGGTGACAGGACTTCCACCGCCAGGTCCGGCGCACCCGTGAGCCCGCGCTCGGAGATGATGCCTTTGCGCCGGGCCGCGATAAGGACGATATCAGGTTGGAACACATCGTGGGGAGAACAGATGACGTCAATGGGAGTGAGCGGCGCGATCCATTTTTTGCTGCCTTCAAGATGCTGACGCAATAAGTGATAAATCTGACCTGCCACGGTCTGGTGGAAAAAGCCGGGGGCCGGAGTCATGAAGAACTGGCCCTCAATAAGTTCGCAGCGCTCCTCCCCGGGCAGCGCGGCGTAGTCTTCATAGGTGTGAATTTCAAGCGCTTTGAGCATCACCGACAGGAAATTGAATTCACGGAGTGTTGGCGATTCTAGTGCAGAGGGTCTTTTTGCACGGGCGCTGGAACAAGGCTGTACAGTCCTCGCGCCCGCAAAATCGGACACGCGGGCGCAACGCTCCCGCACCCTTCCCGTGAACCCTGGTTACAATTGGCGATTGGCCTTGATGGCCTCGCGCGTGGGCGGGGCCACGGGGAACGCGGCGTTCTGCGCGTGGTACAGCTTGGTGATTTCCTGAAGCGCTTCCTCGGCGCGGTCGGTGAGGGCGGAGTCGTGGTGCGCGAGCTCGTGATCGATGATGGCGCGCAGATACAATATCCTCCAGCGCCAGGATTTTTGCACCGCCGGGCTGAGGCGCTGGTGCGCTGCTTCCATCAGCGCTTTGATCTCGTCCACGCCCTGGGGATTCTCCAGGATGAAATGAGTTTGGCCGTCCTTGACCTCCTTCTTGCGGGTGAGGGTCTTCTCCATGAGCAGCGCGGCTTTCGTCACGCCGTCCGCCACCTCGGGGCTGAATTCGAAGGCGACATACTCGCGCAGCGTGTCTTCCGCTTTGCGGTCGGCCTGCCAGTAAAACTGGCTGTAAACCGCCTTGTTCATGTCCTCGAAGATTCCCTCCGAGTAGGGGAAACCTCCCACGAGCAGCGCACCCTTGCTGTGCCAGCGCTCTTCCAGCAGGCCGGGATAGGGGCTGGCCCCGAACCCGCCCCAGGGACCCCAGCCGCCCACGCCCCACATGCTGATCTCCGGGAAGGAGAGGGTCGGCAAGGCTCCGGGAACGCCGCCGCGCATTTTTTCCACGCCGAAATAGTCGCCCACCATGAGGTAGTCCGCCCAGTCCGGTTTTTTCAGGAACAGCTTTTTGAGCCCGTCCCATTCGCCGGTGGTGAAGTCGTCGAAATACCAGGTGGAGAAAATAACCTTTCCGGTGGGGTTGGATTTGCGAAACATTTCCGCCATCGGCTGCGCGATGTGCATGAGTCCGTTCGCGCCCCAGGGCTTGCACTGCGCGCACGTGCATCCGCCCTGGTCGTAAGGCCAGATACACATGAAGTCCATGGGCGCGCTGGCGAGGGCCTTGAAGACCTGCTGCCGCCACTCCAGGATTTTGGCCAGGGCACCGGGCTTGCTGGGGCAGAGCTCCACGTGGTAATGCCCCTGGAGCTCCCTGGTGTAGCCGTCATGGCCGCCGGTCCAATCGGCGCGCAGTTCAACGGGACTGTCCGCCCAGGATTCGTTGGCCAGGCACAGGAGCGTGGTGTCGAGTCCGGTTTCCTTGGCCGCCTTCAGGATGGCCTTCAGGCGCGCGATCATGTTCGCGGCCTTCGGGTCCTCCACGGACTTGAATTCGTGCATGTCGAACCACACCGCCACGTTGTTCGTTCCCCACAGCGCCAAATCCTCGATGTAGGCGAACACTTCGGGCAGCGGCGCCTCCTGATAGAAATTGTGGAAATGGCTGGCGAAGTAGATGCCGCGCACCGGCTTCTGAGGAACCGAAGCGCCCCGCCACGGACCCGGAGCGAAGCCTTCGGGGCTGAAGCGCGAACTGCGCAGGAGCTTGCCCAGGCCGTAGATGAGCGCGCGCTCGCATTCCCCGGAGACGCGAAGTGCGGCGCCGGAGCCCTCGATGCGGAAGCCTTCGGCGCCCAGTGTGGGGTCCAGGTCCAGCGTGATCAAGAGCCCGCCCGCGGCCGGGGACTCCCCCGCCCCCACTTTGGCTCCGCAGCGGCTGCGGATTTGACGCTCGAAGATGCCGAGGCTTTTCCTGGCCACGGCGCCCGCCGCCTTGGGGAGGCGCACCTGCACGGAGGCGTAGAACTTTTCCGGGGGATTTTGTTGATCGCTCAAGGTTGGACTCGCTAAAAGTAAAAGGAGGGTGCTGATAGTGGCTAGAGTTCTCACGGGTTTTTCTTTTTAACGGAGGCAATCATTTCTTTCTTGTAGGATTCCACGTTCTCTTGGGTCACGAGCGTGGTCTTCGAGTCGGTGCTGGCCGGAACCTCCTGGTGCGCGTAATGAGCCATGATGAAGCCCGCGGCTTCGTAGCCCATGCGGTAAAAGTTTTGCGCGAGGGTGCCCCAGATGCGGCCCTTGCGGATCTCGTCCACGGTTTGCTGCACATCGTCAATGGCCAGGATCGTGATGCTATTCGCGATGCCCATCTCCGCGGCCACTTTGGCCGCGGCCACTCCTCCGGTCGCCTCCAGCATCCACACCGTGTCGATCTGCGGATAAGCCTTGAACACCTCCTCGAACTTCTGCACGGCCAGAGACATGTCCGCCTTGTCCGCCTCCACCACGGTGACCTTCATGTCGGGACTCGCCTTGAGGGCCTCCTCGAAGGCCTGTTTCTGTTCCACCTGGTTCTGGATGTCTAGTTGGCTCATCATGATGCAGATGTTCGCCTTGCCTTTCTTCTTCTCGATCAGTATTCTGGCTGCGTCCCTGCCGAAGGCCTTGTTGTCCGTGCCGATGAAGGCCAGCCGCCATTCCGCGGGCGTGTCGGCGCCGGTGTTGACGATGGGGATGCCCGCCTTTTTGGCCTGATCGTAGACGCTCTGGAACGCGCTCCAGTTGAAGGGCACCGTGATGATGCCGTCCACCTTCTGCGCTATCGCGTTCTCGATCTCGCGGACCATGTTTTCGGCGTCGATTTGCGACGGACCGACGGAGATGGGCTTAAATCCGTAGTCCTTGGCCGCCCAGCCGAAGGCCTCCTCCTGCATCAGGTACACCGGGTGTCCTGTGAGCGGGTTGACCCACACGATGGTGCGCTCCTTGGCCTCTTTGTCCGGGGCGCAGAAAGCCGCGGAGCAGGCCAGCAGCCCTATGGAAATGGCGATAAGGATTTTTTTCATGCCGTCTTCCTTTCTTTGTGGACGCCCGTCGCGGCGCTCATGATCCTGCCGGCCGAGGCGTCACTTTTGGCGAACTCGTCCACGATTCTACCTTCCGCAAGCGTTATGAAACGATCACACATGGCCAGGAGTTCGGGGAGTTCGGACGAGATCATCACGATGCCCACCCCCTGCCGCGCGAGCTCCGCCATCAAGCCGTAGATATCCACCTTGGCGCCCACGTCAACCCCGCGTGTGGGTTCGTCCAGAATAAGCACCTTGAGCTGGGTGGCCAGCCACTTCGAGAGCACCACCTTCTGCTGGTTGCCGCCGCTCAAGGCCAGGATCTCGGCCCGGAGCCCCGGCGCCTTGATTTTGAGGCTGCTCATGAAGCGCTGGGCCAGCGCCTCTTCCTTGCTTCTCACGATGACGGCGTGGCTGGAAACCGCGCGCAGGCTGGCCAGGCTCACGTTCTGGGCCACGTCGAGGGTGCGGATGAATCCATTGGCCTTGCGGTCCTCGGTCACGAGGCCGATGCCCGCGCGGATGGCGTCCCGGGGCCCACGGATGTCCACCGGGCGCCCCTCCACGAAAACCTTGCCACGCCCGTCGTGCTCCTGGGCCCCGAAAACGGCGTTCACGAATTCGCTGCGGCCGGAGCCGACCAGTCCGGCGATGCCCAGGATCTCGCCGCGGCGCACCGTGAAGCCCGCGTCCGTCACCACGTTCTTGGCGTGGGCTTGGGGATGTTGGACCGTGAAATGCTCAGCTCGCAGCACTTCAGCGCCGATGGGAACGGACAATTTCGGGTACATGTTCTCGATCTTGCGGCCGATCATGTCTTCCACGAGCTGTTGCGAAGGATAGGAGCTCGCCTCGCGCTGGGCCACGACGCGTCCGTCCCGCAGCACGGTGATGCGATCCGAGACGCTGTAAACCTCTTTGAGCTTGTGCGAGATGTAGATACAGGAGATGCCGTGCGCCTTGAGGGATTTGAGCAGCTCCAGCAGCCGGTTGGTCTCCTCCTCGGTGAGGGCCGCGGAGGGCTCGTCCAGCACCAGGATCCTGGGGTCATGGGCCAAAGCCTTGGCGATGGCCACCAACTGCTGCTGGCCGGCATTGAGGGTTCTGAGCACCGTCTGCGGAGATTGCTTCAGCCCCACGCGCTCCAGCAATCCAGCCGTGCTGCCGTGCATCCCCGACCAGTTGGCCAGCCATTTCTTTTTTTGTTGCAGCCTTCCGAGGAATATATTTTCCGCGATGGAGAGGTCTTGGTGCAGGCTCAGTTCCTGGTAGATCATGCGGATCCCCACCTCGTGGGCATCCTTCGGAGTATGGAAACTCCGCGGCGCGTTCCTGACGCGGATCTCGCCGTCGAAGCTTCCGTAAGGGTGGCTGCCGCTGAGGATACGCATGAGCGTGGATTTCCCCGCCCCGTTTTCCCCCACCAGCGACAGGATTTCTCCCTCCATGAGCGACACGGACACGTCCTCCAGCACCGTCACGCCGGAGAAACGCTTGGTGATGCCCCGCATCTCCAATAGCGCCGCTGCCGCCATGAGCGCTACAGCCTCCTGCGGCGGAACTGATCCAGCCCCACGGATACGACGATGATGGCCCCGATGACCAGTTGCTGCCAGTAGGCCGATACGCGCAGGAAACTCATGCCGCTGGTCATCACGGTCATGAAGATGGTCCCGAGCAGGGTTCCGAGGATGGTGCCCGCGCCCCCGAACAGGCTGGTGCCGCCGATGATGGCGGCCGCGATGGCCTGAAGCTCGAACCCGTTTCCGATGCTCGGCTGCGCTGATCCCAACCGGGACGCTTGCAAAAGCCCGGTGATGGTCGCCAGGCAGCCCGCCACCGCGTAAATCGAAATTTTGACTTTATCCACGGCTATCCCCGAGAGCCGGGCCGTTTCTTCGTTGCCGCCCACGGCGTAGATCGCCCGTCCAAAAATCGTGCAGCGCAGCATGAATTCCGCCGCCAGACCCAGCCCAGCCGCGATGATGACGATATAGGGAATACCCTGAAGCGCGCTCTGGCCAATGGCATTGAAGGCGTCCGGCAGCGGGTAGATGGGCACGCCCTTCGACGCGATGAGCACCACGCCCCGCACCATATAGAGCATGCCCAGCGTCGTGATGAAGGGCGGGATGCGGAACGCCACGATGATCCCGCCGCTCGCCATGCCCACGGCTCCGCCGGTGAGCATGCCGATGAGCACCGCGAGCGGCACCGGAATGGAACTGGTGAGCGCGAGCGCCGTGGTGTAGCTCCCCAGCGCGACCAGCGACCCAACGGACAAATCCAGCCCCGCCGCGATGAGCACCATGGTGGTGCCGATGGCCGCGATGAAGGTGAAGGACGCGGCGCGCAACATGTTGATGAGGTTGTCCACCCCGAAGAAAGCGGAGTTGATGCTTCCGACGGTCACGAACAGGAACACCAGCGGCAACAGGACCCCGGCCTCCCGGCGCGCCAACAGCATCCTGAAAATCCGGCGAGGTTTCATGAGCTGTGGCCGGCCTTGCGGGCTATCTTTATTTCGCCCGCAAACGGATCAAACACACCGAGGGCGCCTCCACGTCTCCAGAAATCGTGACCGGTCCCGGCTTTTTTGCGGGAAGTGCGCCTGAAAGGATCGGACCCGCCATCACGGACAGGTTCATCCCTACGTTTCTCATCATGGTTGCCATTTCTGGCGCGGGGGCACCGTGGGATCATAAAAATTTCTCGGCACGTTTATAGTCTCTTATGACTCAAATCCAGCGCGTCTTGGCAAGGATTTTCGACACCCGGCACGCCCCGAGGTGAGATCAGGAACTCGCGGATGTGGCCGCCCGGGATGGTCCATGCGACTTCGATGGGGTAGGAGCGTGGCCCGAGGCTTGAGGCCTCGAAATCGAGAAAGGCGGGGGGTGCCTTTGAATCCACGGCGCTCATTGCGGAATGATGGGGCGTGGCGGTTTCCCACCCTGATGGCGTGAGGGAAGCGCGGCGGCCTTAGGTGCTGTGCTCATCCGCGACACCAGCCAATCGCATGGCCTCCGCGCATAAGGAATCAATCCTTGCGCGTGAACTTGAAATTAATCCTCTTGGGCCAATGGCGCTGGTCCTCCGTGCATAGTAGGCATTTTTCTGGGAGCGGGTTTATAAAGACGGCGCAGATCTCCCTGTCGCCGAGGAGGATGTAGCCGTCCTGCCTGACAACACAAGGCCGCTTCCCTCGTCTGAGATATGCGCTCAGGCACCACTCGAATTGACATTTCACGCACATGGCGGGCAGGATGATTAATGCCCCGTAGGCCAGCTCGCTGGCGGAGCTCGCCAGCCACGAGCAATGGCGATTGAGAATGACTTCTCAACGGTTTCGCCCGTGGGAGTTGCCGGCGCCTGAACGCGGGTCGGCGGCTCGAAAGGTCGGCGCAGCAGCAAATCACCCTCCCCCAGCAAACCCTCCGCACCGCCTTCTCCGATAAGAGCTTGGCTTTCTTCCGGACTCTGAACATGCAGGGTGGCGACGCAGCCGCGCTGGGAAAATGCTTCCAGAATCTTCGAGGTTATGACCATCGAGCCGAGGCGGTTGGTAGATACTTTGATCGTCGGTGCCTATATCGAAGCTCGTTCCTGTGAGCGCTTCTTCCGGCTGGCGCCTTATCTTGATCAAGAGTTGAACAGCTTCTACGTTTCGCTGCTCGCATCGGAATCGCGACATTACCAGGACTATCTGAACATGGCCCGGCAGTATGCCGACGAACCCATAGACGAGCGCGTGTGCTTCATTGCCGAAATCGAGCGTCAGGCGATTCTGACTCCGGACAAGGAATTTCGCTTCCATAGCGGTGCAGCGGAGTAGCGGAAACGCCTCACCCCGACCCTCTCCCGAAGGGAGAGGGAGGATCGAAGAGGCCTGAGTAGTTACGCTTATTTTTAATGGCCGCCATCTTCCTGTATGCGGGATTTGATTTTCCGCACGCGGTCTTCGGCTAATTCACGCTCGACGGTTCCTGAGGGATACGCCACCGCGGCCTTCTCGTAGCTCGCGATGGCCTTTTGAAAATCGTGTTGTTTTTCATGCACTTGGCCGATATACCATAGCGTATCGCCGTTGGTGGGGTCTAGTTTCAAGGCCATGTTTAAATAGGTCAGTGCCTGGTCGTAGTTGCCGAGACGCGCGTAAATATAACCCAGATCGAAAAGCTCCTCCCAGGTGTCGGGCGGGATCTTGGCGGCCTCTTCAAGCTCGAGGGCGGCCTTTCGGAAATAGGCCACAGCCTTGTCCTCGGCTTTCGCGGTTACGGCACCATTGCCTAGCATGAGGTAAGCCACGCCCATGCCAAGGTGCGAATCCTGGTGATCGGACTTTATTTTTACAGCTTCTTTATAGGACTTGACGGCTTCGTCGTAATTATTGGTCTTTAAGTGCAGGCGTCCCTGGAGGTGATGAATATCGGCGCTCGCGGGCCACTTCTGCATGGCTCTGTCGATCAGGCTTTGCGCCAGAACGAATTCGTGCTCGTCTACGGCCACCGTGATGCGCATGGCGAAATCCTCAGGACTGCTCAATGGGGGAGCGGCGAGTTCCGGCTCAGGCTGCTTCTCGTCCCAGGGGACCATTGGGTCCGCGGAATCAGGCACCATGCTGTCGAGGAAGAAGGGGTCGGACATATCCACGCCCTTATTCCCCAGAACATCGAAGGCGGAAATGCGCAGCCTGACGTTATTGAAGTCGCCTTTGTCGGGCACTATCCAGGGGTATTCGCCGCTGTTTTTGTAATAGGCAGTAATGACTTCCCAGGTGGCGCCGCCGTCCAAAGTGACTTCCAGAAGGATGGGGTGTTCGGCCATGTTATCATCCGTGGCCTGCCACTGGATGCTGTACATGCGGCCACCCATGACGGGCTCCATTTTCCCCTTGAAGTTCGTGAACTGAACCACGGGGGCCTTGGCGTCCATCAGGCACAACACATCAGGGCGCGTATCATTGCCGGGCACGGGTTCATGATTGCCGACGCGGTCCTCGGAGACGATCTTAAAACCGTACTTTCCGCCCTTTGGGGCCTGGAAACGTATGGGCGAGGTTCGATCCTCATCGTCACCATAAATGTGCCATTGCTTGTTGTCGCCCATTTGGTAATACAGGGTGACTTTCTTCACTCCGGCACCTCCAGTGTCGCGTACGTTGTAGGTGACATCAAAGACCGGCGATTTGGCCTCGGTGGGCCCCGTCACCCTGGAAACGGGTGGCTTGCCTTCTACGTTGAAATTGTTATCAGAGGTGTCCTCGCTGGATTTGCCGTCCATGTCCAGCCTCCCTCCCGCGCGCAGGGCCTCGCCCTCCGCCAATAATGCCTCCACGCGCCGACTTTGCTCCGCCGGCCGCCGCGCCGCCTCGCTTTGCAGACGCGCCTGCTCCGCGGATTGGCTCTGGCGCACCGAGCGGAGCGTCTCCTCCTCGGACTGGCGCTGCTGCGTACGGTGCGCCTGCTCCCATGGCCGACACCCCACGGCTCCGACAACACCCAATAGCAGCACTGCCGTTTTCAGGATCACTGCGGCTCGCGCCGCGGCTTCAGGGTGTTGAGGCGAAAGATGAGATCGCTCGCTTCCTCGGACTCGGCGGAGCCTTGATCGTAGAACACCACCTCGTGGAAAGCCTCCACGGCCTTGTCGGGACGCCCCGCTATTTTCGCCATGCGGCCCTCCTGGATCTTGCGCTCGGCGAGTTTCTGGCGCCGTTTCAGCACCAGGGACAAATGCGCGTCCGCCGGGAATTCGTGCTGATAGGTGCAAAGCCGCTCCAGTTTTTCGCAGGCCGTCACGAGCTTTTCCAGCCGCGTGGCGTCAACTTCGCGGTTGAGGATTTGGACCGCGCGCCGATAATTCAGCGGGTCCTTGGTGGTGTCCGCGAGCTTAGTCAGGTCTTCCCGGACCCGGGCGCCCTGGACGTCCAGCAGGGCGGGGGCGTCCGCCAGCTTCGCGTCCTCGTCGGGGTTCTTGATCCAGGCCTGGAGGCGCCACTCTCCAGCCTGTTCATGCTCCGGGTAGTTGCGCGCCAGGTAGCGGTAGAGTTCCAGCCCGGGTGACGCGCGCTGGATGCTTTGGAGATGCTCTTCGAGGCTGGCGCGGGCCTTCGCGCGCACCTCCTTCTCCTGATGGTCGTCGGTGGGTTCGCCGAGTTTTTTGAGCTCCGTGAATTTCGCGGCCAACTCGCCATAGTCGGCGACCAGGAAAGGGCTTTTTTCCGCCTCGGGAAGGAGATGGTTGGTGAGCTCCAGGCGCAGCACGCGGCCCTTCATGGCATCGCCGTCCGCGAAGCGCCGGGCGCGACCCAGCAGCAGGCGGCGCAGCTTGCCCGGGTCTTCGCCGCGCAGCGGTGAAAAAAGTGGCCGTGGCCAGGAGGGGATTTCCTCGTAAAGCTTGAGGATATGCCCGCAGTGTTCCTCGCGGAAGAGATCCACGGCTTCCTCCGATTTCGCGCGGCCCGGCTTTTCATCGGCCAGCAGCGCGTTGAGCTGGTCGTGGCGCGCCTGCGTCAGCGGGTGGGTCTGCCAGGACTCGCTGCGGACGTCGCGGTAGTTGGTGGTAAAAAGCTTGTCGAGCAGACCCATGCCGCCCTTGAGGGGATACCCCGCCGCCAGGGCCGCGCGCGCGCCGTGGAGATCGGCCTCGAGTTCCAGATCGCGCTGGGAGTGCAGCAGGTAAAGGGTGCCGAAAATATTTCCGGCCAGGATGGGCGCTAGCGCCGGGGGGGCCGAGGCGCCGTCCGCGCCCGTCACTTCGGGCGCCCCGGGGCGGTTCCAGTCGCCGCGGGTATCGTCGCGGTTGCGATCCGCCGCCACCTGGTTCCTGAGCAGCAGCAGCGAGCTCAGCGCCGTCAGCGTCGTGAGGAATCCGACCTTGCCCTGCTCGTGCTGGATGCGCGCGAAGTGGTCGTAGCGGATGTGGGTGGTCTCATGGCCGATGAGGAAGGCCATCTCTTCCTCGCTGAGCTTCAGGTCCAGGAGCTTGTCGGTGACGAAGACGAAGCCTCCCGGCAGCGCGAAGGCATTGGCGACTGGCGCGCGGATCACCTGGACCGTGTAGATCCTGTCGGTCACCGGAAGCACCATCAGCACGCGGCTGGCGGCGCGCATGAGGGTCGGCCAGGCCGGGTGATCCTCCACCACCTTGTTTTCATTTTCCACCTGGGCCGCGAGCACGAGCCCGAGGGCGACCTCCTGCTGCAGAGGGCTCAACGCCGCGAGGCCGCGCAACAGCAGGGCGGTGGCGAGCACGGGGCCGAGGAAACGACGGAAACGCATGGCCGGCATTGTAGCGACGCATTTGCGGGATCTCTCCGCGGAGTCAACCTAAAAACGGCGCTTGAAAGTTATCCCGATAAAATGCAAGGGACAGTCCCCGCCAGCGTTCCCCATTCGAGGGGATGCGCGAAGGGACCGTCCCCTGCTTTTGGGTCGGTTAGTTTTTCAACCGACGTTCTTAGGTTCCCTGGCGCGCGCCGCCCTCAACTCGCGGGTGGAACGGCGCGGATATACTGGCGGTTTCCGACCCGGAACGCGTTTCGCGATGGCAGCAGGAAAAACGGCGGTGCAAGGCGGCGGCGTTCCCCAGGCCTTTTTGCACCTGCGCCGCGAGCTGGAGGCTATTTTCCTGCGCCTCCTGGGTGATCCGCGGCGGGCCGGCGAGGCCGCCCTGCGGCTGCTGGGCGATCCCGGCGAGATCGAGCTCGGCCTTGTCCTGCGCTATTTCCTGGCCTGCGAGCTCGATGGCGCGCAGGCGCAAAATTTCTGGCGCGCCCTCATGGCCTACCGCCAGAGCCTGCGCGAGCAATTCGGGGATCGCGTCTCGCTGCACATCACCCTTTACCATTTCATGCGCGATCCCCAGGCCTTGGCGGCCGCGGGGCTGAGCGATAAGCTGCGCTGCGGCGGCGCCGCGCGGCGCATCGCCTTCCTGGAGATGCGCGGCTGGTGGGAATGCAACAGCCGCACGGGCCTGCACCGGCCCGCGGTGATGGTGGCGCGCCTGGAGCAGGAACTGCGGGCGGCGCTGGCGCGCGGGGCGTCCACGGGCCTGCTGCTCCTGGCCATCGAGGACGTCCGCCCCTTGGGGCGCGAGAGTCCCGCTCCACCCCCGCTGCGCGCGGAACTGCTGCGCATCATCGGCGAGCACGTCATGGACACCTGCCGCGGCTCCGACATCGTCGGCCATCTCGACGACAACCATCTGGAAATCATCCTGCCGGGCACCGACCTCAAGGGTGCGACCGTGCTCGCCCAGCGCTTGCGGAAGATGCTGGAAACGATGGATTTGCCCTGCACTTTTTCGCACCGCTGCGCGCTGGCCTGCTGCCCCCAAGATGCCGCGGGCGCGCGCGAGTTCTTCGAAGTAACCCTGGATGCCCTGCGCGCGGGGAACGTCGCATCGGGGGCGCCGCTGCGCCCGCGCACCCGCCCGGGGTCCTGGGCGCGGCGCATCCAATGGCGCGTTGTCTGGCCGGCGCGGCGCATCGTCCGCAATCCCGTGGGTGGGATAACGGCGCTGCTTCTCGCCCTCTCCATCGGGTGGTTCGCCCATTACGTTTCTGAGCTCTCTTTCAAAACGGCGCCCACGTGGCGCGTGCTGGGTTATTTCGTCGCCGCGGGGGATAACGCCCCCGCTTTTGAGTCGTCCGCGGGCTGGAGCGATGGCTGGAACCAGGGCCCCAAGCGCGGCGCTGGCATGATCCTTTCCGACGGCCAGCGCGTGGAGACAGAGGTGGTGTTCCCAGGGCGGCTGCGGCTCTCCGGCGGCCTGCAATTGCCGCTGCGTTCCGCGCTGGTCCTGGAGATCACGCCCCCCACGGGAGGCCCGCCGCTCCAGTTGAAGCTATCCCGCCGCGATCTGCGTTTCGAGTTCGCCGGGGGGCTCATCGCCTGGGAGGATGCGCGCGTGACCCGCTATGAAAAGGAAATGGCCTTCGAGCTTGCGGGGACGAACGCGCACTGGAATCTGGCCGGCAGGGAAGGGCGCTTTCCCCTGCCGCTGACCTTGAAGACGGGCCATAAACTGCGCCTCGCCGTTTCCGCCGTCGGCCCCACCCCGTTGCACCTGGGCACGCTGCGCCTTGAAGGCGCGGCGGCTCTGAAAGAGGACCTCGCGCCAGTCTTCGTGCCCGATGATTTTCAGAAATTATGGGTGGCCCTGGCGGAGGGAGCTCCCGTAGCGCGTGAAAATTTCTCGCGGCTGGAGCGGCAATCCGGGTCCGCGGTGGCCCGCGCGACGCTTTGGCAGGGTTTGGAGCTGGCCGCCGTTCATGGCAAGCTGGAGGCGGTCGGGATGGCGCTGGCGGATTTGCTGCAACGCGAAGCGCCGTGCGCGACGAGCTTTCTAGAGGAAAACATGAAGCTCATGGAGCCGGCGGCGGCGGCGCGCCTGGCCGGCCTTATGAAAGACCATGGTGAAGCGGAGCTGGGCGCCCGCGTCGCCGTCCTGAGCTTCCACGAAGCGGCCCAACGCGGTGAAGTCCTGGCGGCCTGGCGGCGCGCCAAGGAACGGGCGGGCGGGGGAGAAGCGGCCCTGCAAATCCTGGCCGTCGGAGCCCTGTCGCTGCCTGCCACCAGCGCCATGGAAGCGGATGAGATCTGGGAGGGTCTTGACGGCATCCATAAATCGGCCGGAGCCCAGTCCTTTTTTGCCGCCAGGGCCTACCTTGAACGCGCCAGCGCGCGCGGCCAGCACAGCAGCGAAGCCCTACGCGTCCTGTTCCAGAACTGGGAGGAAGATCCCCTATGGGGCTACGAGTTTTGCCGCGAGCTGCTGACGGCGCTTCCCGCTCAGGAAGCGTCGCGATTATGCGAGCGCGCCGGCGAGGGCGTGGACAGCAATCCCCTGGGGTCGCTCGTCATGGCCGAGCTCATGCTCAAATCGGACCCGGCCTCCGCCAGTCGCGCGCTGCGCCTGCTGCTGCCCTGGATGGAGGGCAGTGATTTCAGTGTCATCAGCCATCGCCTGCGCGCCGTGGCCTTTCAAGCCCTGGGCAAAGCCCTGGAGGCGCGCGCGGACCTGAACTGGATGGCGCGGCACGCCACCGGCAGCGAGGCCCGGTGGGCGCGGGAACGCCTCCACCAGCTCGACAGCTCGGAACGCCATGGCTCATATTGAAGTCCGGGGGCTGCGTAAAACCTTCAAGGTGCCGCGGGCCGCGCAGCCCGGGCCCCTGAAGGGATGGCGCGAGGTTTTTTTGCGCCGTTGGCGCGAGGTGGAAGTGCTGCGCGGGCTCGACTTCGCCATCGAGCGCGGCGAGTTCGTGGGTTACATCGGCGCCAACGGCGCCGGGAAGTCCACCACCCTGAAGCTGCTCACCGGTGTGCTGTGCCCGACCGCGGGGCAGGTGCGCTGCGCCGGGTTCGATCCCTACCGCGAGCGCTATCCCTACACCTACCGCATCGGCGTGGTGCTGGGCCAGAAGAGCATCCTTGAGTACGAAGTGCCGGTCAAGGCCTCGTTCGCGCTGTACCGCGAGATCTACGAGCTGGACCCGGCGGTGTACGCCCAGCGCCTGGACTTCTTCCGCCAGATCCTCGGCCTCGCGGATTACTGGGAGACGCCGGTGCGCAAACTCTCCTTCGGCGAGCGCATGCGCTGCGAGGTGGCGGCCTCGCTGCTGCATGCCCCGGAAATCGTGTTCCTCGATGAACCCACCATCGGGCTCGATGCCAGCGCCAAGAACGAGATCCGCCGCTTCCTGCGTGTGGTGAACGGCGAGGAGCGCACCACGGTGCTGCTCACCACCCACGACATGAAGGACATCGAGTTCCTGTGCCGGCGCGTCATCCTGATAGACAAGGGCAACCTCGTCTGGGACGGCGAGCTCGCCGCCCTGCGCGCCACCTTCGTGCGCGAGAAGATCCTGAGCTTCCGCCTCGGCGGCGTGCGCGACGGCGAGAAGCTCGCGGGCCTGCGCGCGCGCGCCCTCAAGGCCGAGACCAGCGGCGAGACCGAGGCATGGCGGCTCGCCTCGGATGGACTCGATCTGTCCGCCTTCGTCTCCGAGCTCCTGCGCGCGGCGGAACTCCTCGATTTTTCGCTCGCGGACCCCGAACTCGAAGAGGTGGTGCGCCGCATCTACGAGCAGAGCGGAGCAAAGGCGCAGAGCAGCGCGTGAGGCCGTTCCCCTTTTCGCCGCCCGGTTTTTTTAGCCAAGCATCGCCGGAACCAAGCTGCTTGTACCAGGAAGACACGAAAAACCTATCTTAAAGTTTTTCGTGCCTTTGTGACTTCGTGGTGAAAAAATATGGCTCATCCGACTCATGCGTACTTCTGGGCAGTGTCTTCCCTGTTTTTCTTGGTCCTCAGCGCTCCAAACTCGGGAGCATCCACAGATTACACAGATTTGCACTGATTAAAAAGGACGGCCCTGCTTGATTATTATCCGTGTTAATCTGTGCAATCTGTGGAAAATTCCCCTGGCAGCTCGATTGGGTTCCGGTCTTGCTCGACCAGGCACCTGTGTGAAAACTCTGGAAAAGTACGCATTATTCGGATGAGCCAAAAATATTCGCCCCAGGATCACGAGCGAAGGGAGCCTCAGGTCCAGGAGAGCAGTTTTCGGCGGTCCTTGATGATGAGCAGCTTCTTGTGCGTGGCCACGGAACCCTCGCGCTTGAACTTCGACAGGTACTTGGAGATGGATTCGCGGTTGGTGCCGACCATGTCGGCCAGGTCGTAGTGGGTGAGCTCCAGATTGATGAGCAGGCCGTTTTCGGTCGCACGGCCAAACTGCTCGCCCAGCTCAAACAGTTTGGAGACGATCCGTCCCGGCAGGTTGCGGAAGGTGAGGTTATGGATCTCGTCGTCGGCCATGCGCAACCTTTCGCAGATGACCTGGAGGATGCCGAAACACAACTCGGCGTTCTTCTTGAGCGAGCTCAGGAAAGCCGTCTTGTCCACGCGCATGAGCTCCGCCGTCTCGGAAATGATGGCCGTGGCGCAACGGCGGCGATCCGTGACGATGGCCATCTCGCCGAAGAAATGCCCCGGACCCAGGAAGGCCAGCGTCTTGCGGCGCCCATCGCGATAATTCTGCTCGATGCGCACCTGTCCGGACATGATGACGTAAAGGGCGTCGGCGACCTCATTGGCCAGGAAAACGGTCTGATTGGGCTCGAAGCTGATGACCTCGGTGATTTTGGAGATCTCGCCCAGCGCGTCGGGACCCAGCTCCTGAAAGATCGACACCTTCTTGAGCCACGGAATGACGTGACTGGGCCTGCCTGCACCGGATGCCTGCATGGCTCCCATTGTACCACGCTGCGCGGTTGGGGCAACCTCATGGGGGCTGCCTCACCATCCCGCTTTATGTCGGCGGTTGGTGACGCCGCAAGGAGTTAAGGAAGTCGCGGCCCGTACCGTAAAACTCCTCGCCCATATCCTTGAGTACTTCGAGCCAGAGGTTGCGCTTGGGATCAGTGAAGATGAATTCCTTTTTCGCGGGATGGGCAAACCAGGCTCCGCTGCTGGCCTCGCAATCCAACTGGTAATAGCTCCATCCTGAATACCCGATAAAGAAACGCATGAAGGATCCGTCCATGGGACCGCGCTCGCGCAGGATCCTCATGGTCTCGGGGTTGGAACTCATGTAGAGCCCGGGAAGCACCTCGATGGCTCCGCTCAGGGTTTCCTCGCAAAGGTAGAGGAAAAAGAGCGCCTGGGGTTGGACCGGCCCTCCTAGATAGACGGGGAAATCCAGTTCGTCCCGCTGCTGGTCATGAAGCGCAACCTTATAGGGGTTGAAGAAAAGGTTGGTGGGCCGGTTGAGGACCAGGCCCAGGCTGCCCTCTTCGCCGTGCTGGCAGACGAGCACGACGCTCATGGCGAAATTGGGATCGAGAAGCTCCGGCTGGGCCACCAAGAGCACCGCCGGCTGAAGCTTGACGTTGTAGGTGTTCGGCTCTTGCACGGCCACAAGTTGATCGGGATAGCGGAGAGGTAGGGATTCGAACCCTAGGTAGGCGATATTTCACCTACAACGGCTTAGCAAGCCGCCGCTTTCGACCGCTCAGCCACCTCTCCAGGCGCTGGGCCAACCAGTCTAGGCCCGGACGGACCCTGTCAAATTAGGTGGCGCAAACCAGGAGGCTTGCGGCCAGGTGGCTTGCGGTTGGGAGTCGCTCTCACGGCTTTATGACGTGAACATGCCCTGGTCCGCGGGTTGAAAGGGTGCGCACCTGGTTAAAATGACGAATTCCCGTAACGCGGAAAAATATAATGAATTTTTCACACCGACTTCTGGCTCATACCGTGCTTCCCCTGATGGGTGCGGGCCTCTTGTTCAGCACGGCCGTGGCGTTTGCCCACGATTCGGGGCGCAGAGCCCCTGGCCTCGGGAAGGATGATACCTCGGCGCACGCCGAGCGTCCACCCAGGGAGAAAAAAAGCAAGCAGGGTGCTTGGCGCCGGTCGCTACCTGCGCAGCTCGTCTTTTCTGATGATGAGGATGATGAGCTCCGGCACCGGCCCCTGGACCGCGAAGCCGTGGCGGCGGATGCGCCCCCCGCCATGCCGGTGAAGCCAATGAGGGCCGAATCCGGCAAAGCTGGCGCACCAGAAACCAAAGAGAAAGCGCCCCTAGCGGCTCCGGCGAATCCTGCCCCGAAAAACGAGAAAAAAGCGGCAGCGGTCGCGTCCGTGGAAAAAAAATCCGAAAACGCCAAACCGGATAAGTCCCCGGCCGTGAACGAGCCGAAAGTTGCCAAGGCCGTCGGCGCGGAAAAGAAAAGCGCTGCTGCGAAACCAGAAGCAAAACCCCGGACTATGGAAAAGGCGCTGGCCGCGGCCCCGAAAAAGGAACAGCCCGCGCCCGCCGCGAAGGTTGCGCCTCCCGCAATAGAAGCTCGCGGCGTGGAACCCGTCCCCGCGCGGCGCATGGAGAAGGGGCGCGGAACCCTGAATCCTGTGCGATTGGAAGAGCTCACCCTGCAGGTGGAAGACGACATGGGACGCCGTGGTCACAAGTCCGGGGAGGCCCCCGTGACTGTAGCAGCCGTCAATGCCAAGCCAGCCGCTTCCCAAAAGTCCGGCGCTCCTTCACGGGGGGCCTTTGTCTGTGGAACAAGTGCCTTGGGGCAGGAGTGTTCAACAAATGCGGCGGGCGGCTCCCAGCGGCGGGCGGCTCGCGAAGAGGGGGAAGGCCTGCCGCTCGAATACCTGGTGATGAACGCGCTGCCCGAAGAAACCGCCGTTTTGGAAAAGCCGCAATTCGTGAGGCCTGTACCGGCGGCCACGAAAGCGCCGGCGGCCACGAAGCAGCGCTACGCCAACCTTTATCCCTCCATCATCGGATCATCAGCCCCGCGCGGGGCCTCGGCACCGGCCAAGGGCGAGTTCCAGCCCCCCAAGGTCGCCAAAGTCATCCAGCTTGACGCCAGTGAAACCATCCGGATCTTCGATTCTGGGCTGGCCACCTGGGATCGCGACGAGATCAACGAGGTCCGCGCCAAGAGAAAGCACTGAATCCGCGCCGCCATAGCTCAGTCGGTAGAGCATATCTTTCGTAAAGATAAGGTCCTCGGTTCAAATCCGAGTGGCGGCTTAGTTTGGGGCGCGGCTGGCGCGGCGCGGCGGACGGAAGGA
>JAHFOS010000171.1 GCA_023261545.1 bacterium | reverse complement strand
CGAAGACGCCTTGGGCCGGCTCGTGGCTGATGGCTGGGTGCAAGCCGATAGCGTCGCCGCCTTTGCGCGCCGCCTGAGGCCTTCCACGCGTCGCGGACGCGCCGAGTTCCTGCCAGGCCGTTTCGCGCTCTGGGCACCGCCGCAACCGCCGCCCTCCCGCGAGGCACGCGCCGAAGCCGTTGCGCGCCGTTTGCTCAGCCGCTACGGCGTAGTGTTCCGCGACCTTGCCTTGCGTGAAAATTTGCCCCTGTCCTGGATCGACGTGCTCGCAGCCCTGCGGCGGCTCGAAATGCGCGGCGAGGCCTGTGGCGGCCGCTTTTTGGAGGCCGCCGGAAACGAGCAATACGCGCTGCCCACCGCCGTCGCCGAGCTACGCGCCGAGCGCGACCGCCCTTTAGAAACTCCGCCACTACTCATCCACTCGAACGATCCGCTGAATCTCACCGGGCTTTTTGCTTCCGCGCCGCGCGTGGCGGCCGCATCCCACATCTGGCTGCTCGTGCGCCACGGAACCGTGGAGAAGTCTGGTTCCCTGGGCGAACTGCGCGGTTTCATCGCGGGGGCCGCGACCCGAACCCCCCGGCGCGCGCCCGCAGCGACGGCGCGCGCGCTTTGACGGAGTATCGTTTCAAGGACAATCCCGGAACTATGGAAGAGTTGAGTTATGTCCTGCAACGCGCGGCCCGCCCGCCTGTCCCTGGGGCTGGCTTCGACGCGCCGCCCTGGGATGCGGCGACCCCTCTGGAGTTGGCCCATTTTCACGAGCGCAGCGGCCCGCACCGGCCGCGTACCCGTGCCAAGCTGCTTTACGACAACACCGGGCTGCATCTTTATTTCCACGTTGAGGATCGCTACGTGCGCTCCGTGCGCACGAAGCTCCACGACATGGTGTGCCGCGACTCCTGTGTGGAGTTCTTCGTCGCACCGCTTCCGGGCCGCGGCTATTTCAACTTCGAATTCAATGCCGGGGGCGCCCTGCTGCTCTGGCATATCGAAGATCACCGGCGCATTTCCGCCTTTGAATTGGCGAAAGCGACGGCGCTGCCGGCGGAGACGGCCGGTCTGGTGCGCATCCGCTCTTCGCTGCCCGCGGTCGTGGAGCCGGAAATAGCTGAGCCCTGCACCTGGACCCTGGAGGCTTGCATCCCTTACCCCGTCATGGAGTCCCGGCTCGGAACGCTCACCGTACGACCCGGCGTCACCTGGCGGGCGAACTTCTATAAATGCGGCGAAGAAACCCGCTATCCGCACTGGGCTTCCTGGTCGCCCATCGGCGCGGCGCTGAACTTCCACCAACCCGAAGCCTTCGCGCCCCTGCATTTCGCCTGAAACGGGCGCCCCCGCGCTTTCTATCGCGTCGCCCGGCGCATTTGGCTTTTCCCCGATCTCCAGGCCCCTGCGCTGGCCGGCAGAATCCTCCATGGTTGTTGCAGAAAGCCCCATGTTTTACCCGGGACAATGGCAAGTATTACTAATGTCACCAACGGCCTTTAAGGGGGTTTGCTATGCGTCCGAATTATTATCGCCTGAGTGTCGGCCTTTTATGGCTGGCTTTTAGCAGCTTCGTGCTGCCGGGATCCCGCTTGAACGCCGAGGAGGTGGCCGGCGGAAATCTCGCGGTGGCCGCCCGCCCGGCACCGATCCTGACGAGCGCCCTGACCGCTCAGGCCCTGGCGGGCCAACCTTTCGCCTATCAGATCACGGCGTCCAACGAACCCAACTCCTACAGCGCCACCGGCCTGCCGGCGGGACTGACCTGCGACGCAACCACGGGTATCGTTTCGGGAACGCCTGCCGTGGCGGAGACCTGCACCGTGACGCTCGGAGCCGCGAATGCAGGTGGCACCGGATCGGCCCAGCTCACCCTGACCGTCGTGGCCGCTGAAGCGGCCAGCGGCAACCTCGTCGGTCATTGGAAGTTCGACGAAACCGCGGGCACCACGGCCAGTGACGCGGCGCACGGAGCGGCGGGCACGCTGATGAACGGCTTTACCTTTGCCGCGGAATCGGTGCCGGGCCAGGTGGGCGGAGCCTTGAACTTCCATGGCGACCACGACTACGTCAACCTCGGATGTGTCGCCGCCATGAACTTCGCCGGCACCCAGCCGTACACCATCGCAGCCTGGGTCAAGCCCGGCACGGAGTCCGAAACCGGGATCATCCTCGCGCACTACAATGGCAACGTCAATGCGCAGTATTATCTGGCCCTGAGCGGCAACAGGATCTGGATGTACCGGAATTCTTCCGCCTCCAACCTGTTCGGCAACACCCAGATGTCACCGGCGTGGCACCACGTGACGGGCATCTACGACGGGACCAACGTCATGCTCTATCTCGACGGCGTCGCCGATGCCGTCCCCACCGCCTTCGACCCCGTCGGCAATTATTCCACGAACGTGCTCATCGGCACCTATGCCGTCGAGGGCGTCCCCGCCACCAACGACCACCTGGTGACCTTCAGCGGCGCCATTGACGACCTGCGCGTTTACAATCGCGCCTTGAACACGGAGGAGATCCACGCCTTGATGAGCGCGAAATAAGCGTACGCATTTTCGCCAGCCGCGAAGCGGAAAAAAGCCGGGTGCGAAGTCCACCTAAAAACGGCCGTTGGAGGACGAAAAATCAGCCGTACTGGAGCAAATCCTCCGGAGTGAGTCCGCTGTCTTTGGTGATGGTCAGTTAAAGAAAATGTGCTGCGCGCAGGGAGTGCCCACCGCACCTTGCCAACGACGGCGCCCCATATAATTCGGAAATGGCGGCAGATTCCGAATTATGATTCGAAGATTCGCCAACCCCTTAAAATCCAACAGTTTCTTTCTTTTCGGAGCGCGCGGGACGGGCAAGTCCACGCTTTTGAAAAGCCTGTTCAAGAATGAGAAGGCGTTTTGGGTCGATCTGTTAATCCCGGAACAGGAAGACCTCTATTCGCGCCGGCCACAGGAGTTGCTGGAGCGACTTGAAGAGCTGCAAGACGTGCGCTGGGTGATCATTGATGAAATACAAAAGATACCCCGGCTCTTGGATGTCGTTCACAGCCTCATTGAAGGGAGGGGCCTGAAATTCGCCATGACCGGGTCAAGCGCCAGGAAGCTCAAGCGCGGCTCCGCCAACCTGCTGGCCGGCAGGGCCTTCGTCAACAACCTGTTTCCCTTCTGCCATTTTGAACTGGGGGAACAGTTTGATCTTGGCGAGGCCTTGAGCCATGGAACCCTTCCGGGCCTGCTGCGCCTGAAAACGGCGGAGGAGAAACGGGCCTTCCTGCACGCCTATGCCCTCGTCTATTTGAAGGAGGAAATCTGGGCGGAACACGTCATCAGGAAAATGGAGCCCTTCAGGAATTTCCTGGAGGTTGCGGCGCAGGGTAACGGCGAACCGGTCAACCACGCGAAAATCGCCAGGGACGTGAGCACCAACGACAACAATGTCAGAGGATACTATCAGATCCTGGAAGATACCCTGCTGGGCTTCCTTCTGGAGCCCTATCATGCCTCCATCCGTAAGCGGCAGACCCGGGCGCCCAAGTTCTATTTCTTCGATCTCGGCGTCAAACGGGCCTTGGACCGGACCCTCCATGTGCCGATGCTGCCCGGAACCTACGAGTACGGCAAGGCCTTTGAGCATTTCATCATCCTGGAACTGCTGCGCTGGAGCCATTACCGTCAAAACGATTTCCGTTTTTCCTATCTGAGGACTCGGGATGACCTGGAGATTGACCTGGTCATCGAGCGGCCCGGAAGGCCGGTCGCGTTAGTCGAGATCAAATCCACGGATCGCGTGGGCGACGATGACGTCAAGGTCCTGGCCAGGTTGTCCGGAGGCTTCAAGGAGTCGGAATCTTTCTGCCTGTCCCGGGACCCCCATCCCAAACGCATCCAGGGGGTCCGCGCGCTGCCCTGGAAGGCCGGCATCGCGAGCGTTCTGGGTTGATGTTTAGGGGCTTTGAACGACCAAGTGGATACGTCATCCGCGTTCAGCGCCGGCCGCGCAGGGGCACCGGGCCGTTTCCTTTCTCCGCTGGGGCTGTAGCATGGGGCGGTAAGGAGCGCATGCCCATGACCACCATCAAGATACCCTTGCCGGACGAAACCCTGCTGGCCCTGAGGTTAAGACCCGAGGCGCTTACGGCGGAGTTCCGCATGGTAGCCGCGGTGAAACTCTATGAACTAGAGCGGCTTTCCGCCGGCGCCGCCGCGAAGGTGGCCGGCGTGCCCAAGCCCGTCTTCCTTTCCAGGCTCGGGGAATACGGCGTCACGACCTTTCGCTTCACCAAAGCCGAGTTGGCGCGCGATTTTAAAAATGCCTAGGCTCGTCCTAAACACGTCGCCCCTGTAATATTTGCATCAGATTGGGAAGCTGGGGCTGTTGCCGAGGCTCTATGACGGTGCCTTTGTCCCCGAAGCCGTTGTTCGCGAGCTAGAAGAGGGACGGCTCCTGGGGATCGCGCTTCCCCGCCTTGCTGAATTGCAGTGGATCCAGCCAGCGCGGATTAGCGCGCGGACCTATTGCCGCTCGCCGTGTACCTAGGGGAAGGCGAACGGGAGGTCATCGCGCTGACAATGCAAATGGGAGGAGCTGCTGTCGCAGTTCTGGACGACAGGATGGCAAGGCGCGCGGCGCAAATGCTATCGGTCCCTTGCACAGGCACCCTGGGAATCCTATTGAAAGCGAAGGAACAGTCTCTGATGAAGTCCATCAAGCCCGCCTTGCGGGACCTTGAGCGCTGCGGCTTCAGACTGGATCCCGATACCCATGCCGCAGTTTGTGAAATAGCCGGGGAGTGATTGGAAAGGAGGCTTTTCTAACGTGGACGGATCTCCTGATTTTTCCCAACTCTTGTTGAGCGAATATCGCGACCACCCCCGGCCTGCCTTCGAACCGCATGCGACCCGCGTCCCGCCAGTGCTCCAAAAGGCGCCGCGTGGTTTTTGTGATGTCTGGGTAGCCCCGTTCGCGCCAGAGGGAAACCCGGGAGCGGACTTGGTTGACGAACTCGTTTTCCTTGATTCGATCCTTCGTCCACTCTGTTTCCTCCCGCGCTTTGCCCCGCCGCTTCCTGGGCTGGGCGATGGGGATGAAATAGGAACTGACACGGCGCCCTTCAACGATCTCTTCGGTGATTCCCTCGTCGGAGAAACGGAAATGCCGTGAGGGGGCCGTGAAGGGAGGATTGAGAATCGGGTTCTCGATGACAATCTGGCTCAAGGCGCACCCTGGACAATCGAAAGAGGGAGCGGTTGATTACGGCGGCCATACTGAGACGCTGTCCCGGTGTGGCGCTCTTCGAGACTCGGCATGGCAAGCCTTCGCCTTCCGGGCACGCACTCGCGTGTTTGTATGGGTCCGCGCATGGGAAATAAAAAAGGGGGCAACCACCGGAAACCTTGCCGCATATCGTCTGAGGCCCACCAAGGCCCACCAAAATGGATGCCCCCCTTGCGGAGGACACCCATCAGCCGAAGTCGCCGATTCTTTGGTTTCGAAATTGGTGGTTTCAGACGAAACCGGCGCTTCTGACAGATGTCAGAAATATGGATTCAGAGTGATCCTCTTATTCGGTTCTCCTGGAAATATTGAGAAATGTCATCGGGTGAGCCGCGGTGAACGCGGCCTGTGTGCGGGTGTTGTTGCTCGTCTAAGGATAAGACCCGCGGGTTAGGGGCAATCTGTCGGTGCCTTGGCCTGTCGTGAGCTGGATCCTGGGAAATTGCGGGTTCCGGGACGACGACGCCACCGCTGTCCACCCTTCGACAAGCTCATCCCCCAAAGCGGGGGATAAAGGGCGAACGGCTTGATGTTACGGCTGAACTGTGATGGGTACGGGAGTCGCCGTGCCAGGATCGCCCGCAGCCGCCGGTCAGCGGAAGAACGCCAGCAGCTTTTCGTGGAGGCGGCCGTTGCTCAGCACGCAGTTTCCGGAATGGACGGTGCGGCGGCCCTTTAGGTCGCTGAAGCGGCCGCCAGCTTCCTCGACGATACAGGCGGCGGCGGCGCAGTCCCAGGGTTTGTCGAGGAGGTTCACGCAGGCGTCCAGCCGGCCCATGGCCAGGGCGGCGTAGCTGTAGGCGTCCATGAAGCCGTAGTTGTAGCCGTAGGCGCGCATGAGGCGCAGCAGGGCGCGGCCTTGCGGCTTTCCCGCCTTCTCGACGAAACCCAGGGCGCTGCCCAAGGCTTTTTTGAGGCGTGGCGTGCGCGAGACGTGGATGGGCCGGCCGTTGGCGAAGGCGCCGCCGCCGCGCGCGGCCCAGCAGGTGAGGCCGAGGGCGGGAAGGTGAATGACGCCCACCGCCGGACCCGCCTCGTCTTCGAGGGCGATGAGCGCGCTGAAGGTGTTGAGGCCACGGATGTAGGGCCGGGTGCCGTCCAGGGGATCCACGATCCAGCGCCGGCCGCTCGTGCCGGGGTGGTCGCCGCTTTCCTCTCCCAGGAACCCATCCCGGGGGAAACGCCGCAACAACTGTCCGCTGATGAGTTTCTCGCAGTCGCGGTCCACCCGGGTCTGGGGCGAGGCGTCGGCCTTGAGGCGGACTTTGCCGGCGCGGTCCAGCGCCTTGAGCTGCACCCGCCCCGCGGCCTTTGCGGCCGCCAGCGCCGTGTCGAGCTCGTTGTGAAAGTCTGCTGAACGGCGTTGGCGCATGGCCGTCTTTTAAGCCGGCACCTCCAGGTGCAATGCGCCCAGCGCACAACGAGCCCCGCCGCGCTCTTCTCTTTACCCATACGGGTCCAACGCATGATGCGGCGATCCAGGGGAACGCGCGGGATTATGCTGGAACACCTGCTCAAGCCGGAGATGCGCGAGCTGATACAGCAGCGCGATTTCACGAGCCTGCGCGTCGTGCTGGAGGACTGGGAGGCCTACGAAATCGCCGCCCTCGTGGACGCGCTGCCGCCGCCGGAGGACCTCGTCATCTTCCGCGTGCTCCCGCGCGACCGCGCTGCTCGCACCTTCGAGCTGTTGCCCAATGAAATGCAGCGCAAGCTCGTGGAGGAACTCGCCCGCGACCAGCCCTTCCTCGCCAAGCTGCTGAACGACCTCTCCCCTGACGACCGCACCGCGCTCTTTGGTGAGCTGCCGGGTCCCATCACGCACGAGCTTTTGAAACTGCTCACCCCCGAGGAGCGCGCGGTGGCCACGACGCTCCTAGGCTATCCGCCGGAAAGCGTGGGGCGGCTCATGACCACCGACTACGTGGAGGTGCGCCCCGAATGGACCGTGCAGCAGGCGCTCGATCACATCCGCCACAACGGCAAGGACAGCGAGACGCTCAACGTCATCTACGTGGTGGACGAGAAGATGAGCCTGGTGGACGACCTGCGCATCCGCGAGGTGCTGCTCGCGGATCCCGCGGCGCATATCGGCGATCTCATTGACCGCCGCTACGTCTGCCTCACGGCCACCGACGACCGCGAGGCCGCGGTACAGGCCTTCCGCATCCATGACCGCACGGCGCTGCCGGTGACCGATACCAACGGCGTTTTCATCGGCATCGTCACCGTGGACGACGTGCTCGACGTGCTGCAGGAAGAGGCCACCGAGGACATCCAGAAACTAGGCGGTACCCAGGCTTTGGAGGCCCCTTACCTCGACACGCCTTTCTTCTCGCTGATCAAGAAACGCGCGGGCTGGCTCACGGTGCTCTTCCTCGGCGAGATGCTCACCGCGAGCGTGATGCAGAAGTTCGAATTCGAAATCGCCCAAGCCGTGGTGCTGGCGCTTTTCCTGCCGCTCATCATTTCGAGCGGGGGCAACAGCGGCTCGCAGGCGGCCACCCTCATCATCCGCTCCCTGGCGGTGAGCGAAGTCAAGCTCGCCGACTGGTGGCGCGTCATGCGCCGCGAAATTTTTTCCGGCCTGGTGCTGGGCTCTATCCTGGGCATCGTCGGCGTGCTGCGCATCGCGCTATGGCAGCAGTTCTTCCACCTCTACGGCCCGCACTGGCCGCTCATCGCCTTCACCGTGGGCACCGCGCTGGTGGGCGTGGTGATCTGGGGAACGCTGTGCGGCAGCATGCTGCCTTTCCTCCTGCGCCGGCTGGGCGCCGACCCGGCGGTATCCTCGGCGCCGCTGGTCGCCACGCTCATTGACGTCACCGGCCTCATCATCTACTTCACCATGGCCGGTATCCTGCTGAAAGGCACCTTGTTGTAAGGCCGGCGCCGTGACGCGCATCAAGGGGTGTTGGGCTGGCCGCGCAGCCCCCTCACCCGGCTCTGTTCAAGACCCTCACCTCGACCCTCTCCCGAAGGGAGAGGGAGAACAGAGAAGGGCGCTATCCAATGGGAGAGCGGAAATCGGCCTGAGCCGTTTCTCTATTTCTTCTCCAGGGTGAAGTTCCCCTTGCCCCAAATACAGTTGAAGGTGCCCTCCAAGGTGTTGCCGCCTTCGGTGAGCTTGGCACTGCAGTGGATGGGGAAAACTCGGATACGCGCCTTGACGTTCAGCGTGAATTCCAGGGCTTTGGCGACCGCGTCGAATTTGCGCAGCGCGCCGTCCTTGATGGGCCAGAAGGCGGAACCTCCGGCTTTTGCGAAGTCGCCCTCGGGAAGGTTGACGCTCCACATATTCTCTTCTCCGTCCTCGACATTATGGTAGCCCTTTTCAAAGACCGCCTTGCCGCTCCAAGTGCCCTTGAGCACGTCTTTGATGGTCTGGGGCGCGCAGAACGCGGGCCACCCTGACAACAGCGCGGCCGCGCCGAACAAGAACACTACATCCGTGTTCGGTTAAGCACTCGGAAAGCGGCGTAACATCTTGAAAATCAACTTGAAAAACGCCATCGCTTCTCATATTCTTGAGGTAACAAGCTTCAAGGAGAAGACGATGGCGC
>JAHFOS010000032.1 GCA_023261545.1 bacterium | reverse complement strand
AGTTATTGCCGTCGTAGGTCATGAGGTCGCCGTTCACGTTGCCCGTGACCGCGATCTTCGCCCCCGTCACCGAGTCGTCCGCCGGTGCCACGCCCGTCGTGCGCACCCAGTTGTTGCCGTCGAAGCTCAGGAAGTCGCCGCTGATGTTGCCGGAAACTCCGAACTGCGTGCCGTCGAGACGTCCACTGACTTTATTCGCTCCAATCGTCGCAGTTCGCACCCAGTTATTTCCGTCGTGGGTCAGGAAGTCGCCACTTACGTTACCCGAGATGCCAATCTTTGATCCGTTCACCGCGCCCGCGGCCAGGGCGGTGGTGTCCACAGCGCCCGCAGCCATGGCTGCTGAAATTACAGAACCGGAGCCCAACTTATTGCTGGTGACGGAGCCCGCGGCAAGGTGCGTTGTGCTAATGGAACCCGCCGGTAGAGTCAGGGTCCCGCTCACGTTCAGGTTGCCAGAATAGACCTCCCGCATGCGCAAGCTGTTCGAGCCGAGATCAATCGTCTGGTTTCCCGAGGGGAGCAGATTCGTATTGATCGACACCGCGCTCAGGTTGCTGAGAGAAGTGTTTGCACCCGAGGTGATGTCGGTGAGCAACGCCACCGTGCCCGACGCATCCGGCAAGTTGAGGGTCCGCGCTGCCGTCGGGTTCGCCACCTTCAAGATCAGGGTATTGTTGTCCGAGGTCGTGCCCTCGAACACCAGCGAGTCACCACCCAGCTTGATGGTGTCCGACGTCGAGTCGCCCAACGTCACGTTGCCGCTCATGTTCGCCGAGCCAGCAATGTACAGATCGCGGAAGGCGTTTCCCGACGCGCCCAAGTCAATTGTGTTGTTGGCGTTGGGCTTCAAAGTCGAGTTGATCAACACCCCCGCCAAGTTATTGAGAGAGGTGCTCGCATCGGCGGCCAGAGTCTGCCATGTCGCGACGCCCGCCGCGTCCGAGGTCAGCACTTTGCCCGAACCCTGGGTGCCATCGGCGAAGAGCAGGTTGCCCATGACATGCAGGTTGGTCGAAGGCGTGACCGTGCCGATGCCGACCTTTCCCGCCCCGGTGATGATCAGGTGGGAGTTGCCCGTGGCCCCCGCGATGTCGCCTGAGCCGAAGACGATGTTGTGTCCGGCAGGCGACTTGATCACGAAGGCACTGCCGTTGGTGTTGGGCAGGAAGTCGTTGCCGTTGCTGTAGGAAAGCTGGCCGCGCACCGTGCCCGAGTAGCCAAGGAGCAAAGAGGGGAACTGGGAGCCGTCCAAAAAGAGGCCACCCAGAGCATCCGTGTTGTAGATGTGCAGGATCTGTTTGGGGTCCGTGGTGCCGATGCCGACGCGGCCACTGTTGCGGTAAACGTTGCCGCCTGAGGTCGTCCAAGAATCGGCGACCACGTCCGACAGCAACGCCACCGTGCCCGACAAGTCGCGCACGTCCAGGGTCCGCGCCGCTGTCGGATTCGCCACCTTCATGGTCAGCGTGTAGCTGTCCACAGTCGTGCCCTCGAACGCCAGCGAGTCGCCGCCCAGTTTGATGGAATCCGCCGTCGAATCGCCCAGGAATACGTTGCCGCTGAAATTCCCGGTCCCCGAGAGCGTAAAGCCTGTCGTGCGCACCCAGTTATTGCCGTCGTAGGTCAAGAGGTCGCCGTTGACGTTGCCCGAAACCGCGATCTTCGCCCCCGTCACCGAGTCGTCCGCAATTATTACCGAGGCCGTGCGCACCCAGTTGTTGCCGTCGTAGGCCAGCAGGTCGCCGTTCACGTTGCCGGAGACCGCGATCTTGCCGCCGTCAACAGAGTCAGCCGCCAGTTGGCTGGTGCCCACCGTGCCGGTGCCGACCTGCGCGCTCGTCAGGCTCGCCGCGCGCACCCAGTTATTGCCGTCGTAGGTCAAGAGGTCGCCGTTGACGTTGCCCGTGACCGCGATCTTCGCGCCCGTCACCGAGTCGTCCGCCGGCGCCACGCCCGTCGTGCGTACCCAATTGTTGCCGTCGAAGCTCAGGAAGTCGCCGCTCACGTTGCCGGAAACCCCGAACTGGCTGCCGTCAATCTTTGCGCGGCGCACCCAAATCGTGCCGTTGAACACCATCAGGTCGTTCGCAACGTTGCCCGACACTCCGAACTGTGAACCACTCATCAGCGCACGGCGAACCCAGTTGTTCCCGTCGTACACCAGGAGATCGTTCGTCACGTTCCCCGCGACCGCTATTTTGTCGCCGTTTACGGAATCGTCCGCCGGCGTTACGCCCGTCGTGCGCACCCAGTTATTGCCGTCATACGCGAGCACATCGCCGTTCACGTTGCCGGAAACTGCTATTTTGCTGCCGTCAACAGAGTCCGCCGCCAGTTGGCTGGTGCCCACCGTGCCGGTCCCGACCTGCGCGCTCGTCAAGCTCGCCACGCGCACCCAGTTGTTGCCGTCGTAAGTCAAGAGGTCGCCGTTGACGTTGCCCGTGACTGCGATCTTCGCGCCGGTCACCGAGTCGTCCGCAATTATTACCGAGGCCGTGCGCACCCAGTTATTGCCGTCATAAGCGAGCAAGTCGCCGTTCACGTTGCCCGAAACCGCTATCTTGCTGCCATCAACAGCATCCGCCGCCAGTTGGCTGGTGCCCACCGTGCCGGTGCCGACCTGAGTGCTCGTCAAGCTCGCGGCGCGCACCCAATTATTGCCGTCGTAGGTCAAGAGGTCGCCGTTTACGTTGCCCGTGACCGCGATCTTCGCGCCGGTCACGGAATCGTCCGCCGGAGTCACGCCCGTCGTGCGTACCCAATTGTTGCCGTCGTAGGTCAGGAAGTCGCCGCTCACGTTGCCGGAAACTCCGAACTGGTTGCCGCCGATCATCGGTTTGCGCACCCAGTCCGCACCGTTAAACACCAACAAGTCATTCAAAACTTGGCTTGTTATGGAGATCTTCGCTCCGTTCACCGATCCATTTGAGATTTGGCTTGAAACTATCGCCGCAGTGCGCACCCAGTTGTTGCCGTCGTAGTACAGCAGGTCGCCCGTCACGTTGCCGGTGACCGCGATCTTCGCACCCGTCACGGAATCGTCAGCCGGCGCGATGCCCACGGTCCGAACCCAGTTATTGCCGTCAAAGCTCAGGAAGTCGCCGCTGATATTGCCGGAAACTCCGAACTGACTGCCGTCGAGGCGTCCGCCGATTTTACTTGACGCCAGGGTTGCCGTGCGCACCCAGTTATTGCCGTCATAGGTCAGCAGATCGCCGCTCACGTTACCGGAAACTCCGAATTGCGAGCCATCAAGACGTCCGCTAATCTTGCTCGCCACCAGGGTCGCCGTGCGCACCCAGTTATTGCCGTCGTAAGTCAAGAGGTCACCATTCACGTTGCTCGTGATGGCGATTTTGTCCCCGTTCACGGCGTTGTCGGCTATTTGGGCCGTGCTGACGGCAGCCGTGCGCACCCAGTTGTTGCCGTCGTAAGACAGCAGGTCGCCCGCCACGTTGCCGCTGATGGCGATTTTGGCGCCATTCACCGAGTCATCCGCCACTGTTGCGCCCGCCGTGCGCACCCAGTTATTGCCGTCGTAGGCGAGCATGTCGCCGTTCACGTTGCCGGAAACCGCGATTTTGCTGCCGTCAACGGAGTCCGCCGCCAGTTGGCTCGTGCCCACTGTGCCGGTGCCGACCTGCGCACTCGTCAAGCTCGCTGCGCGCACCCAGTTGTTACCGTCATAGGTCAACAGGTCGCCATTGACGTTGCCAGAAACCGCTATTTTAGCCCCTGTCACCGAATCGTCCGCAGGGGCCACGCCGGCTGTGCGCACCCAGGTGTTGGTGCTGTAAGTCAGGAAGTCGCCATTCACGTTGCCTGATATGCTGATCTTCGTCCCGTCCACGGACCCAGCCGCGATAGCCACGCCATTCACCGCACCCGCGGCCAGCAGGCCGGAGGTGATAGCACCATTGGAAATCTGCGAGGTGCCGACGGCGCCGTTGGCGAGTTGCGAGCCTCCAACAGCGCCGGTGGCAATTTGCGCGGCGCCAACGGCACCGTTGGCGATTTGCGTACTGGTGATCGCGTTGGTGGACAACTGGGTGCCGGAGATGGACCCCGCCGGCAGGGTCACGGTCCCACTGATGTTCAGGTTGCCAGCGAAGACCTCGCGCATACGGGCGCTGGAAGAACCCAAATCAATCGTCTGGTTTCCCGAGGGCAGCAGGCTGGTGTTGATGGCCACCGAAGCCAGGTTGCTGAGCGCGGTGTTGGCGTTGGCGTTGCCGGAAACGGCGGCGAGGAGGTCGGTGGCCGTGCCGTTGGAATTCCTGAAAATCAGGTTGCCGCTGGAGTCGGCATAAAGCAAGCCGTTGCCGGAAACGGCGGCGGGGTTGTTGCCCTGCGCCAAAGCGAGGTAGGTCGCGATCTGGGCATTGCCCGCGATATACAGGTCGCGGAAGCCGTTGCCCGCCGCGCCCAAGTCAATGGTGTTATTAGTGATGGGCTTCAGGTGCGCGTTGTTGATAATCTGGCTGGTCCCGATGGTCGCCGCACGTACCCAGTTCGTGCCGTTGAAGGTCAGCAAGTCGCCGGACACGTTGCCGGACACCGAGATCTTCGTCCCGTCCACGGCGCCCGCGGCGATGGCCGCGGCGTTCACCGCGTTCGCCGCGAGCAGGCCGGAGGTGATGGCGCCCGCCGCGATCTGGCTCGTCCCCAGCGTCGCCGCACGCACCCAGTTCGTGCCGTTATAGGTCAGCACGTCGCCGGACACGTTGCCGGACACCGAGATTTTCGTGCCGTCCACGGCCCCTGTCGCGATAGCCGCGGCGTTCACCGCGTTCGCCGCCAGCAGGCCGGAGGTGATGGCGCCCGCAGCGATCTGGCTCGTACCCAGTGTCGCCGCGCGCACCCAGTTCGTACCGTTAAAGGTCAGCACGTCGCCGGACACGTTGCCGGACACCGAGATCTTCGTCCCGTCCACGGCGCCCGCGGCGATGGCCGCGGCGTTCACGGCGTTGGCGGCCAACTGGCTAGAACCGATAATGCCAGGGGCCAGGTGCGTTCCAGTGATGGAACCCGCCGGCAAGGCCACTATTCCCGTCACGTTCAGGTTGCCGGTATAGACCTCGCGCATGCGAGCGCTGGCCGAGCCCAAATCAATGGTCTGGTTGCCCGAGGGCAGCAGGCTGGTATTGATGGCCACCGAGGCCAGGTTGCTGAGCGCGGTATTCGCCCCGCTGCCCGTGATGTCCGTGAGCAAGGCCACGGTGCCCGACTCGTCCTTGAAGGTGATGGTGCGCGGGGCCGTGGGGTTCACCACGGTCAGCGTCGCCTTATTGGTATCCACCGTCGCGCCTTCGAGCAGGATGTTGCCATTCATGGTGAGCCCGGTCATGGTGCCGGCGCCCGAAAGGTCGGCAAAACCGCCGCTGGTGGCCACCGTGGCCAGCGTCGGACGGCCCGCGAGGTCAACGTAATTACCACTGGTGGCAACGGTCGCCAGCGTGGGCCGGCCAGTCAGGTCCGTATAGGCTCCGCTCGTCGCCACGGGCGCCAGAGTAGGCCGGCCCGCGAGGTCAATGTAATTTCCGCTGTTCGCCACAGCGGCCAGGATGGGCCGGCCGCTCAGGTCTGTATAGCTGCCGCTCGTCGCCACCGTTGCAAGGGTGGGCCGACCCGTCAGGTCCGTATAGGCTCCGCTCGTCGCTACGGGCGCCAGCACGGGCTTGGCGGTCAGGTCGTTATAGCTGCCACTGTTCGCTACGGTGGCCAGCGCGGGTTTGCCCGTGAGGTCGTTGTAACTGCCGCTCGTCGCTACCGCCGCCAAAGTCAGCCAGTTCACGTTGCCCGAGGCCATGCCGAGCACCTGGCCGGGCGTGCCGGGGACGCTGGGGAAAACGACGCCGTTCAAGACCAGGGTGCCCGCCGAGAGGTTGGTGAAACGCGCCGCCGCCGGAGACGCCAGACCGATGCCGGCGCCGTCAATGGCGTTGCCCGTGAAGCGGCGCGCGGCGAAAGCCGAGGGCGCACCCGCCATCTTGCGGTCGCTGCCGAACTGTTCGAAGATTCCGGTGCCGTTCTCGATCCATACCCTGAGATAGACGTCGCCGCTGTCGAAGACCGTGGCCGGCAGGGATGTCATATTGGGGAGGGCTGTGTCCCCCAGGAAGACCGAGAAATTGCCCTTGGTGACGACGAAGGGGATGGCTCGGGTCGGGGGCAGGCCGGGCGAACCGTCGTTGGTCCAGAGGGTCGAAGTCCCGCCGGCGTTCACCAACGCGAACTTCAGTTGCGCGTTGCCGCTGAACAGCAGCCCGGAGGAATTCCGGAGCACGCCCGCGAAGGGGATGTGGTCGCTGCTGCCGGCGTAGAGCGCGGGCAAGGCAGCGAGGACGATTAGGAGGCTGGTGAGTTTTCTCATGATTTCGTCCCCTGTTGGTTCACTGGAATTCTAAAACGAAACTCGGACTGGTCGTGGTGCCGATGAAGGTGCCGCGGGACTCCTCCATCGCTCCGGTAATCTCTGTACCCTTGGCGCCATAGCGCTCGCCCTGGAGGACCTTGGCCGGGTCCGGCAGCACCACGTTGCCGACGAGCGCCGTGTCGCCATCCGAGCTGGTGTACTGGATGCCGGTCAGCACTTTATCGGGCACCGGAACGCTGAGGCTGCCTTTGATGAAGAGGAAGCTGTCGAAGTTGAAACCCGCCTTGCGCTCGCCAGCCCCCAAAGCCGCCTTGAGCAGCGGGGGATTGAAAACGTGGCCCGCGAGCGAGGGCGTGATATCGTAGCTTCCCGGCAGCAATCCCTCGAAAAGGTAGCTGCCGTCCGCCAACGTGATGGTGGATTTTATCAGCGCGACGCCCCCGCTGTTGCCGCTCAGCGACAGCGCGACGCCCGCCTTGGCGGCACCGCCAACCGCGCCCGCGACACGGCCATTCGGCGTTTGCAGAGCGACCAACGCGAGATCGGGGTTCTTCTGGGGCTCCCAGTAGATGCGGCGCAGATCCTCGACGGCGAGCACACCTTCGGCCTGGAAGAAGAGGTTCTGACCGGCCAGCGTCGCGATGAACTGCTTGCCGCCGTCCGTTGCTCCCGCCAAGGGCGGCAGGGCCGGGGATGAGAGCTTGCTCAGCAGATTATTGGCGCTGGTCTCATCGAAAAGAGCCGCGAAGAGTTCGGCCATGGCCGTTATCTGCGCCGCCGTGAGGTCGCTCTTGAACTGCCCCACGGTTTCAAGATACAGGGTCAGCAGGTTGATGCGGTTCATGCGCAGCCGGAACTTGTCGGTCTTGGGAAACGACGCGCCCATCACCTGGTCAAAACGCAGGGCCGAAAAATCCTGCGCGGCGCTGCCGAAGTTCTCATCCAACAGGGCCAACGCTTTCCCTTCGGCGGACGCCGGGTCCGGCGCCTGACGGCCGTTGTTCACCGACACTTCCAGCAGCCCGGTCAGGTAGGTGGTGATGGCGTTGATCTCGCCGACTTGCAGCGTTCCCGTCGCCTTGGCCTGGGTGATTTGGGAGGCCATGACGGTGGTTCGCACGTAAGGAACACCCCGGCTATAGACGATGAAGACGTAGCTCTTGCCCGGCTTGAATTCAACGTCCAGGGTCTGGAACTGGTCGCCGCTGAGGCTGGTCTTCGCCAAGGCCACATCGCTGCCGCCGAGTTCGATGATGGTGAACACGTCGCCCGGGCTCACGTTGTAAAGCTCCGCGGGCTTGAACTTGAGGCGCAGCGTCGCGGACGGAGCCTGCGTTGGGCTGGCGCCGCCACCCCCGCCGCCACCCGAGCAGCTCACGGCCAACGCTGTGGCGACCAGCGCCAAGGCCAGCGCGAACATGGCCCGCCTAGTCCCATTCTTCATGGGCTGACGACGGGAATCCTGATGCGTATTATCGTTCATCGCTCTACCGCCTGTGTTTGATGCTGAAATCAAGGTGGAGCTTGATGACTTCCTCCGCCTTCTGGGTGTCGTTGATAAGGGTCTTTACGGGATCCTCAACCGCGCTTTGCACGGCTGTTTGCACGCTCTGCGAGATGACCTGCTGCAGGTCCACATTCAGCACCGGCGCCGCGCTGGCGGCCGGTCCCGTTTCCGCGCCGGGAATATTGATGGGCACGCCCTCGAAGTCGGCAAAGGCCTGGGCCATGCCCGCGGTGCTGAATGAGGACTCGGGAGCCACGACGGGCGCGGCAACTGGAGTCGCGGGCGCCTGGGCCACGGGAGCCGGCTCGCCGGGCGCGGCAGGAGCCTTGTCGCCCGCCGCTGTTTTGGGCTCCGCGACTGGGCCAGTGCCTTCCTTCCCGCCAGTGGCCGGGCCTTCTTTCGCGCCCTCCTTGGTTTCAGTCTTGCCCTTTTCCCCGCCGGGCTCGGCAACCTTCTTGTCCTCGCTCTTTTCCTCTTTCTTGGACTCATCTTTCTTGGCTTCCTCTTTCTTCTCATCCCCCTTGTCTTCTTTCTTGGCGTCATCTTTCTTGTCCGCCCCCTTATCCTCCTTTTTGGCTTCCTCCTTCTTTTCCTCTTTCTTGGACTCGTCCTTCTTGGCTTCGTCTTTTTTCTCCTCTTTCTTCTCTTCCTTCTTGGCCTCGTCCTTCTTTTCCTCTTTCTTGTCCTCCTTCTTGGCTTCTTCCTTCTTGGTTTCCTTTTTCTCGTCCTTCTTCTCTTCTTTCTTCTCCTCCTTCTTTTCCTCTTTTTTCTCGTCTTTCTTCTCGTCCTTTTTCTTTTCCTCTTTCTTGTCTTCCTTCTTCTCCTCCTCCTTTTTCTCGACGACCTCAGCCATGGGCGGCGCCTTGATGGGGTTTTGATCCTTCACCTGCTGAAGCTCCTGTGGCGAAACGGCAGCCACCGGCTGCATCGTTCCCGTGTTGCTCACCTCCGCTTTCTGGTTCTGGCCCACCATGACGGGGGGGGGAGGGGGCGCCGCCGGATCAGCATTGGGCAGCACGGGAGCGACGGCCACCACGCCCTGGAGCACCGTGAGTTTGAAGGCGTTGGCGTCCGCCGCCACGGGGTTGAAATTGGCGACGAAATCGGTGCCGCGCACGCCGGCCACCGCCACCGGGGTCCTGACCTCAAACTCCTTGCCGGCGAGGTTGTCGAGCTTGCAGCGCACGTTGCCGGTGTCGAGCTTGAGGATGATTTTCTTGCCGCCCGTCTCGACGGAAACACCGCTGTCGAGCGTGATGCTGGAGGATGGCGTCACGGCCAGGTTGTTGCCGGTTCCGGGCTGGATCTCCACGCGCCCCTGGCCGGTCTTGACGCGGTCCTTCCTGTAAAGCGTGTCGCCCACCTTGACCTCAATCTTCTGGAGGCCGCGGTAAAACTGCACCTCACCTTCGATGAGGGCGACGCGCCCGTAAACCTCTTTCTCGGCTTCGCCTTCGGCAAAGCCCGCAGGCAGGGGCAGCAGCGCCAGCAACAGCGCCCACCCTAGCAGACCCCACCCGTTCGTGATCCGCGTCACCGTTTAGATATCCCCCATCGCTTCCCCATCCTAGGGCGAAGTGTTGCGATTCAACGGCTGGAAACGTGAATAAAATTACAATTCAAGTCTTTTTTCGGCTCATCCGAATAATGCGTACTTTTCTAGAATTTTTCACACGGGCGCACGGTCGAGCAAGACTGAAACCAAGGCGAGCTGCCGGGGGAATTTTCCACAGATTGCACAGATTAACACTGACAACCATCAACCCGAGCCGTCCTTTTTAATCGGTGCAAATCCGTGTAATCTGTGGATGCTCCCGAGTTGAGGACGCAGAGAGCCGAGAACAAATGAGGGGCACCCTGCCAGAGGTACGCATTCTTCGGATGAGCCCTTATTTTCTATGTATTTTTTTTAAATTTATCTCAAACGTGAAATTCTGTCTCACGCGCTGCGGTTCGAAGGCCGATTTAACGGGCTTTGGGGCTGATCCCCAGCTCCAAAGCAGGAACGCCGAGCAGCTTTATCTGGCGGCGCACCCAGGGGCTGGCACCGCTGAGGCGCAAGCGGCGACCCTGGGCGCGCAGGCGCAGCGACAGGCGCAGCAGGCATTGCAGGGTGTAAACGCTGAGGCGCGGGGAGTCGTGAATTCCCACGGAGATCGCGGCGTTTTCTCCGACGAGGCCCTCGATGAAACCGCTCTCATTGGCCAGGGGACCGACGCTCCAACGCGGGCCTTTGAGATGAAGCGCGATACCGCGGGCCTGCCGCGTCACGGCGAAGGCTCCACGACCCCCTTTGCCAATAGCTTTTTCCAGAACTTTAACCATGTAAGTGTCCTTTTTTAAACATATTAAATATTTGATAATTTTATTATCACTCGCTGGCCTTAGCCGACGCTCCTGACCTCGATCTGGCTATCCAGAAGGGGCCAGCGCCGGCGTTTCAGGTAAACTTCGAGGATTTGTAGGTCGGCCGGATTCACCCCGGCGATGCGTCCGGCCTGGCCGAGGCTCACGGGCCGGAAGCGCTGCAGCTTCTGCCGGGCCTCGTTGCCGAGCTCGCGCAGTTGCAGGTAGTCAATGTTCTGCGGCAGGCGCTGGTCCTCCAGGCGTTTCATGCGCACCACGCGCGCGTGCTCGCGCTCGAGATAGCCCTCGTACTTCACGTCCACTTCCAGGCGTTCGCCTTCTTCGGGGGGCAGCGCGGCAAGCGACGCCGGGGCACCCGGAAGTTTCGCGAGCTCGCCGAGGCGCATCTCGGGCCGGCGCAAAATCGTGGCGCCGCTCACGCCCTCGACATAGAAACGCCCGATCTCGTCGCGAATTTTGCGGCGGCGCTCCACGCGGCGCAGCAGGTCCTCGTGAATTTCCGCGGAAATAAGGCCGAGGCGCCGGCCGTGCCCCATCAGCCGCTCGTCGGCGTTGTCGCTGCGCAAGATGAGGCGGTGCTCGGCGCGCGAGGTGAACATGCGGTAGGGCTCGGTGATCTCTTTGGTCACCAGGTCGTCGCTCAGCACGCCGATGTAGGCCTCGTCGCGGCCCAGCACCAGGGGAGCCTCGCCGCGCAGCGCCAGGACGGAGTTGATGCCGGCCAGCAGCCCCTGGGCGGCGGCTTCCTCATAGCCGGTGGTGCCGTTGATCTGCCCGGCGAAATAGAGTCCGGGGACGGCGCGCGTGCGCATCGTGGGCAGTATTTGGTGCGGCGGGCAGAAGTCGTACTCGATGGCGTAGCCGTAGCGCAGCACCTCGGCCCGCTCCAGGCCCGGGATGGTGCGCAGCATGGCGAGCTGCAGCTCCTCGCCCATGGAGGTGCTGATGCCGTTCAGATAGATTTCGTCGCTGCGCTCGCTTTCGGGCTCGATGAAGATCTGGTGGCGCTCCTTGTCGGCGAAGCGGCACACCTTGTCCTCGATGGAGGGGCAGTAGCGCGGGCCGATGCCGGTGATCTGGCCGTTGTAGAGCGGGATTTCGGCGCGGTGCTCCAGGATCAGGCGGCGGGTGGCCTCCGTCGTCCAGGCGATATAGCAGGGCAGATGGGGCCGCTCCAGGCGCGCCGTGCGGAAGGAAAAAGGCCGCGGCGCGGCGTCCTGGAGCTGGATCTCAAAACGCGAATTATCCAGGCTGCCGGCGCGCACCCGCGGGGGCGTGCCCGTCTTGAGCCGCGCGGTGACGAAGCCGAGGCGCCGCAAGGCCCGCGGCAAGCCCTGGGAGGGCGGCTCGCCGATGCGCCCCGCCGGGGTGCGCACGCAACCGCGGTGGATGAGGCCGTCCATGAAAGTGCCCGAGGCGATGATGACGCTGCGCGCCAGCAAGCGCCGGCCATCCGCGAGCAGCAGGCCAACGAGCTTGGAACCTGCTTCGAGGATTTCCACGGCCTCGCCCTCGACGATGGCGCAACCCGAGTCGGCGACGACCCGCTGTTGGTTCTCGGAGTAGAGATACTTGTCCGCCTGGGCGCGCGGGGAGTGCATGGCCGGGCCCTTGGAGGTGTTGAGCATGCGGAAGTGGATGCCGGCGCGATCGGCGGCGAGGCCCATCTCGCCTCCGAGAGCGTCTATCTCGCGCACCAACTGGCCCTTGGCGATGCCGCCGATGGCGGGGTTGCAGCTCATGCGGCCGATGGCCTGCGCGGAGAAGGTGACCAGCGCCGCGCGCGCGCCCATGCGCGCGGCGGCGAGAGCGGCCTCGATGCCGGCATGCCCGCCGCCGACCACGGCTATGTCGAATCCTTCCAAGGGCGGGCTATTGTGAACGACGGTTTTTTCGCACAATCCCTGAGAATTATGGAGGGGAAGGAAAAATCCGGCGCTGGGGGCCTCGTATTCCCGGAGCGCGTGCTCACCGGCGACCGCCCGACGGGGCGGCTGCACCTCGGGCACTACGTGGGCAGCCTCAAGAACCGCGTCGCGCTCCAGGCGCAAGGCGAGTGCACCATCCTCATCGCCGACCTGCACATGCTCACCACGCGCCCGGACGCCGCCGCCATCAAGGAAATAGGCGCCAACGCCCGCGGGCTGGCCCTCGACTACCTCGCCGCGGGCATTGACCCAAAGCGCACCTGCATCTACCTGCAATCCGCCGTGCCCGAGGTGTACGAACTGAGCCTCATCTTCGGCATGCTGGTGACGGTGAACCGCCTCGCGCGCCTGCCCAGCCTCAAGGACATGGCGCGCGCCGCCGACATCGGCGAGGAAAGCATCCCCTACGGCCTGCTCGGCTACCCGGTGTTGCAGTCGGCGGATATCCTGCTGCCGCGCGCCACGCTGGTGCCCGTGGGCAAGGACAACGAGGCGCATGTCGAAGTCACGCGCGAAATAGCGCGCCGCTTCAACGGCCTGTACGGCGAGGTCTTCCCCGAGCCGCGCGCCCTGGTGGGCGAGGTGCCGACGCTGCTCGGCACCGACGGCTCCGCCAAGATGAGCAAGAGCCTGGGCAACTGCATCTTCCTGTCGGATTCCAGCGACGAGGTGCGCCGCAAGGTGCGCAAGATGTACACCGATCCCAAGCGCGTGCACGCCGACGTGCCGGGGACGGTGGAGGGCAATCCGGTGTTCCAGTACTTGGAGGCCTTCGCGGCGGATCGCGCGCTGGTGGAAGGGCTCGCCGCGCGCTATCGCGCCGGAGGCGTGGGCGACGGCGAAGTCAAAGAGCGGCTGGTGGAAGTCCTGGAGGCTTTCCTGGAGCCCATGCGCCGGCGCCGCGCCGAGATCGAGGCCCAACGCGGCGCCGTCGAGTCCGTCATCCTGGAGGGTACGGAGCGCATGCGCGACATCGCCAAGAATACGATGAAGGAGGTGCGCCGCGCCATGGGCCTTTCCTCCGCCTGGAACAGCCTGCGGCGCGCCGTCGAGAAGGCCGAAGCCAAGCCCGAGGCGCCGCGCTGATGGCCAGGTCGCTGGCTTTCCCGGCGGCCCGCGCGCGCCGGCGCGCGGTGGCCAGTCCCGAGCACCTGGAAAGGCTGTTCAAGGTGCCAGTGCACGACCGCGCCACCCTGGTGGAGCTTGAGAGGGAGCTCACCGACAACCTCCACGCCTTCCTCACCCAGAGCAAGGTGGCCGGGGAGATCCCGCTGGGCCGGCTGGTGGCGGGTTTCCGCGACACCGCCATCCCCGACGAACCGCGCTTCGTGGCCGACCACGTGGATTACCTGCTCAAGGAGGTCATCCCCTACAGCGTGCACACGGGGTCGCCGCGTTTCATCGGGCACATGACCAGCGCGCTGCCCTACTTCCTTATATCGCTCTCCAAGTGCATGGTGGCGCTGCACCAGAACACGGTGAAGATCGAAACTTCGCGCTCCTTCACGCTGCTCGAACGCCAGACCCTGGGTCAGTTGCACCGGCTTTTCTACCGCCGCGGCCCGGAGTTTTACCGCGAGCATCTGCACCACCGCACGTCCACCCTGGGCCTGCTGCTGTCGGGGGGCACCGCCTGCAATATCACCGCCCTGTGGGTGGCGCGCAACGCCTTCCTGGACAAGGCCCTGGGCGCGGCGCGACGCCAACAGGGACTCGGCGAGTGCCTGCGCCAACTCGGGGCGCGGGGCCTTGCCGTCTTCGCCAGCGAGCGCGCGCACTACTCGCTGCGCAAGGGCGCCGACCTGCTCGGCATCGGCCTCGCGGGGTTCAAGGTGGTCCCGGTCACCCGGCATCACAAGATTGCTCCAAGCCTGCTGGTGTCGGCTATGCGCGAGGCGCGCGCCGCCGGGCTCCTGCCTTTCGCGGTGGTGGGCGTCGCGGGCACCACCGAGACCGGGCACGTGGATCCCCTGGACCTCATCGCTGACCTGGCGAGCGAGGAGCAACTCCACTTTCACGTGGACGCCTCCTGGGGGGGGCCGCTCATCTTCTCGCGCCGCCACCGGCGCCTCCTCGCCGGCATCGAGCGCGCGGACAGCCTGAGCCTGGACGGTCACAAACAGCTCTACCTGCCCATGGGCGTGGGCGCGCTGCTCTTCAAGGACCCGGCCGCCGCGCGCGCCATCGAGCAGGAGGCCCAGTACGTCATCCGCGCGGGCAGCTTCGACCTCGGCAAACGCAGCCTGGAGGGCTCGCGGCCCGGCATGGCGCTGCTGGTCCACGCCGCGCTCCACGTTTTTGGCCGCAAGGGCTACGAGCTGCTCATGGACGGCAACCTCGCCCGCGCCCGCGCCTTCGCTGACATGATCCGCCGCCACCCGCGTTTCGAGCTGGTGAGTGCACCCGAGCTCAACCTGCTCACGTATCGCTATCACCCCCGGCCCGGCATGCCAGCTTCTCCTAGCCTGCTCAAGGAACTCGACGCCCTCAACACCGCGTTGCAGAAGGATCAGCGCGAGCGCGGCAGGAGTTTCGTCTCGCGCACGCGCCTGCGCCATCCCGAGCCCAAAGGCCCCACCATCACCGTGCTGCGCGCCGTGCTGGCCAACCCGCTCACGCAGAGGCGCGACCTCGTGGAGATCCTGGCCGAACAGGAGCGAATCGCCGAGGACATCCTGCGCCGGCACCCCGAACACTACCGCGAACTCCTACGCCTGCTCAAGGGAAAAATCCGATGAACGACCGACTGCTGTGCTTCCGTGCCTCATTCCTGGGGTTGCTCGGCCTGGCCGTGTTGCTCCTGGCTCCCGCCCAGGGTGAAGCCGACTCGCGCTTCGAGGCGGCCAACGCGGACTACGAGGAGGCCAAAAAGCTCATGGCGAAGTGGGACAAGACGCAGGCGCCGCAAATCATCTTCCTGCTGACGCGCGCGCGCACGGATTACACCGCCGTCGAGGACATCACCCCCACGGAGGAGAAAAAGCTGATTGAGATCAGCCAGGCGCTCTACTGGCAGATCAAGATGAAGCCCGCCAACACCAAGCCCTTCAAGGGATCGCCGCGCAAGCCGCTTCCCGCCAAACCAGCCACGAAAGAGGAAAAGGTGGGTCCGGGAGAGAATCCGGAGGCCGGGGAGAGAAAACCGGCCCCCGAGGTAAAGACCAATGAAGAGTCGGGCACTCAAGCGGCTGGCGGGGAAAAACCCGCCAAGGCCGCGGCTGGGGAAAAGCCCGCCACTGGATCGGGTAAAACCAAGGATAATGCCGCTCCAGGCCAAGTGCCTGAAGCCAAGCTTGCCGAGCCGAAAAAAGAGGGTCGGGTGCTGCCCAAAGACATGCCGTCGCCGCTGCCCGCGGCTTACGAGCAGGCGCTGCGCTTCGCCGAAAAGCATCCCGACGACCTCGAAAACCAGTACCTGTTCTTCGGCCAGGTGCTCGAAGAGGTGGACCACGAGGCGGTGGTGCGCCAGGTGCTGGGGAACATGGACGTGTTGCGCAACCAGATCCATGATCGCCGCGAGCTGCACGAGGAGCGGTGGCTGCGCGAAGTCCCCGGGCTCGATGCCGCCCTGCGCGACAAGGATTTCGAGAAAGCCGCCGCCGCGCTGCAACGCTACAAGGACTCGGCGGCCTTTTCCGCCCTCGACGAGGCGGGCCGGCGCTATTTCAAGCGCCTGTCCGGGCGCGTGGTGGCCTTCGACCTCTGCAAGAAGAAGCTCCTGGGCCATCCCTTCCGCGAGAGCCTGTCCGCCAAAGGACTCAGCGCCGGCTTCGACGGTAACCTGGTTTCGGCCAACCCGGCGCAGCTCACCGGCTACGACAAGAACAGGGAGCAGCAGGTCACGCTCAGTTGGCAGAGCGTGGTTCCCGCGCGCATGGCCGAAACCGCGGCTCCGCTGTTTGACGAGAACAACCCCGAGGACCTGTGGCGCAAAGCCCTGGCCCTGAAAGCCGCCGACAAGGTGGATCAGGCCTACGACCTGCTCTGGAAGCTGATGCGCGTCGCCAGCGACAAGGCCAAGGTCTCGGAGGCCATGCAGGACTGCGAGCTCACCTACCTCGAACAGCGCGGCCAGCCCATCGAGGAATTGCTGCAATCCATCCACAGCGCCCTGGAGCAAGGGGACCGCAAGCAAGCCTCCGCCAACATGCTGCGCATCCGCCGCCTGCTCGACCACCCCCTGCTCTCCATCTACAACCACCAGCTCAACCTGATGAAACGCAAGTACGAGCTATGAAGCAACCCGCGAGCGCCCGCTCGACCTGATGTCCGCGACCCCGCTGCTACGGGACGTTTTCAACTGGAGCTATCGAACTTTCGCGAACAACCGCTTGCGTTTTTCGCGCGCGTGCCGGCTGCCTCCCGGCGCGGCACCTGGTGATCCATGATTCATGGATTCAAAATTGGACTGGACTGCCAACTTTTGGTGAACCCTCTGTTCCTGGCCATTTGAAGGCGCGGCACGGCATTTTCCTGATTCAACCGATCGGATCCCCCTCCCAAAGCATCCACCGACTTGACATAGCATATTTATGCATCATACTAATGCCATGCGTACCAGCGTGGACATCTCGGATCGCCTCTACCTGCAGGTTCGCAAAACGGCCCTGGATCGCGGGACCTCCATGAAGCGGCTGATGGAAGAAGGGCTGCGGCGGGTTCTTTTGGAATACAGCGCGGATTCCGGCGCGTCCGCGGCCTTCAGCCTTCCCGTGCTGAAGGGCGGAAAGCCGCGCAAGGGCGTGGACCTCACGGACACCAGCCGCCTGTTGGAGAAGGATTGATCCTTTGCGACGTGAACGTGCTGGTGGCGGCCTTCTTGGATTCGCACCCGCACCATGGGTTGGCGCGGTCCCGGCTCGACGGCTGTTGGGCCGCGCAAAAGCCTTTCGCCTTGGCCGAGATCATCCTCGCCGCGGCGGTGCGCATCCTGACGAACCCCCGCATCTTTGCGGATCCCGTCTCGCCCCTGGAGGCCTTTCAAGCCACGGATAAGTTGCGGACTTATCCAGGGGCGCGCCTGCTGGCGCCGGGAGGGGAGCACTGGCATATTTTTCGTGAACTGGTCCTCTCCACCCGCCTTAGAGGGGGGGATGTGAGCGACGCCTATTTTGCCGCCTTGGCGATTGAACATGGCGCTGAATGGTGGACTTTGGACCAGGGATTCGCCCGCTTTCCCAGCCTCAAATGGCGTAACCTGCTCAAGGACCCTTGAGCGCCCGTTGATACGGCCGTGGTATTGCGAAAACCCTGCTTCCCGACCGTATCAGGGACATGAGCCTCTACTCCCTGGCGCGGGAATGGCTGTTTTGCCTGGATGCCGAGCGCGTCCACGAGGCCGCCTTGCGCGCGCTGCCGCTGCTTGCGCGCTGCCGGAGCGCGGTTCCTTGCGACGCGCGCCTCGCGGTGCGCAAGGCGGGACTGGTTTTTTCCAACCCCGTGGGTTTGGCGGCGGGCTTCGACAAGTCGGCGCGCGTTTTTCCCTGCCTGCACGCCTTTGGTTTCGGATTCGCCGAGGTGGGAACGCTAACGCCGCGCCCGCAGTCCGGCAACCCGCGGCCGCGGCTTTTTCGCGTCCCCGAAAGCGCCGCGCTGCTCAACCGCATGGGCTTCAACAACGACGGGGCGGAAGCCGCCGCCGCGCGCCTGGCCACCCGCCCGCGCGGCATTCCCATCGGGGCCAACATCGGCAAGAACAAGGACACCCCCAACCCGCGCGCGGTGGAGGACTACGCCGCGGCCTTTCGCCTCGTCGCCCCGCACTGCGATTACGTGGCCGTGAACGTGAGCAGCCCCAACACACCGGGGTTGCGCGAGCTGCAGGACAAGGAAAGCCTCATCGAGATCGCCGCCGCGCTCCAGGATCTCAATGGCGAATGGCGCCGGCCCATCCTGCTCAAAATCGCCCCGGATCTTTCCGAAGCGGCTCTGGACAGCGTCGTCGAGGTGGTGGAGAACCAGAAATTGGCCGGGCTTATCGCCACCAATACCACCACCGAAAAATCGGATCTGCCCGGGCGCTGGCGGGAGGAGGCGGGCGGCGTGTCGGGCGCGCCGCTGCGCGCGGCTTCAGACCGGGCGCTGGCCTTCCTGGCGCGCCGGCTCTCCCCGCGGCGCCTGCTCATCGGCGTGGGCGGCATCATGACCCCGGAGGACGCCATCCGCAAAATAGAGCTGGGGGCCGACCTCGTGCAGCTCTACACGGGATGGGTTTACCACGGGCCGGATTTCGCGCGCGAGATCCTGGCGGCGCTGGTGAAACGCCTGGATTCAAAGGGCGGCACCCTGGCCGGGCTTCAAGGCTCCAAGCCGGGGTAGCCAATGCGCTTGAGCGTTTGTTTAACAAGTATGAATTCTTTCACCACAGAGAACACAGAGGGCACAGAGAGTTCCCCCGAGCCATGCAAAGCCTGCGCGTAGGCCTCCGACATAATTTTTGAATTTCAATGGATTCCCCCTCTTATTCTTGGCCGTTCTCTGTGTTCTCTGTGCCCTCTGTGGTAAAATATTCTTTTAAAAAACTAAAAGAGTAACACAACATATACATTTTAAAATAGTCTCTGAGTTTCCGGGGCTAGGGGAGATCGCGCAGGAATCCCCAGAGGGAATAGAGGCCGATGGCGATCCCGACGGCGACGGGGTGCGCCGCCAGGCAGGCCGCTAGACGGGAAGCGCCGGATTTCAAGCGCCGCGGCGCCAGCCACGCGCTTATTGCAAAAATAGCGGCGAGCAGGGCGCAGGGAATAGCGCAGGGATGGAAGTTCCAGGATGAGCGCCAGTCCCCGCGCGCGGCGCAGACGAGGCCGCGCCCGAGGCCGCAGGTGGGGCAGTGCCGGCCCGTCAGCAGCAGCAACGGACAGCGCAGCGGCACGAGGCGCGCCGCCTCCTGCGCCGTTTTCGCGCCCGTGGACACCAGGAACGCGATGGCGAGGATGCCGGCCAGGCCGAGGCCGGCGGCGGCACGCCTATAATTTCGTGCTTCCAAAGTAGCGGTTGATGTGCGTCTGCTGGATGGCATCCGTCACCAGGAACAGGCCGACAAGGGAGATCACCAGGCAGAGGATGGTGTCGTTCGGGTTGACATCGCTCATCACCGTGGCGATATCGGACGACATGCGGTATTCGTGGTAGATGTGGTAGATGCCGCAGGTGATGAGCGTCAGCAGGCACCATGACAGGAAGGAATACTTTTGCTCCTTGAGCATCGCGTTGACGGCCCGCATCTGCCGCTGCTGGACGTAGAGGTTGAAGAGACCGCAAGTGACGAGCGTCAGGATGATATCCAGCGCGATGTTGCGCACGTGTTCGGAGGGTTGAGCATCATTCATGGCGCGGATCCTCGCGGAGCGGGAAAGAAAGACAGTCTAGAGCAGCGGGGATTGCAACAACCCGGGTGGAGCGCGAAATCTTTCCAGCGGCAAGTCTCTTTTTAAAGGAAAAATATGGCGCTTCAGCCCGCGAAAATGCGCCGCAAAGCCAGGTGTGCGGCCAGGGATAGTGCCCCGAAAAGCAGGAATGCCCCGCCGGGACCCCAGGCCAGCGCGGCGCCGCGGAAGCTCATCACCAGCAGCGAGAAGGTGAGGAAGCCCGCGGCGGGCAGGCGCCACACCCCGCGTCCGCCGCCCGAACGCAGCCCATGGTAGGTCGAGACGGAGAAACAGGCCAGGAAGAAGAAAGGGAAGGCCAGCCGCTCGGCGGCGAGCACCTCCCGCAAGCGCGGCGGCAGCAACTGGCCGGACCGCAAAATCTCGCCCAGGCTGAAGTGGTCGTAGAAACCCGCCCCGAGCAGCACGCTGGCCGGGCCGGGGATGAGAGTTTTGAGCGTCGCTATCCTGCGCTGGCTCAGTTCCGGCGCGGAAGGCTGAAGCAGGTCCACGCTCCAGCCCACCGCCTCCGTCCAGCGGCATTCGGCCTCCGCCGGGCCCGCCTCGGGCACGGCGCGCAGGAAGACTCCGGCGCGCAGCCTGTCCGCCGACGGGGTGCGCGGGATGGCGAAGACGATGGCCTCGGCGGATGAGAACAGCGCGTAATGCCCCAGGGTATCCTTGTGGATCTCAAGCTGCGTGTCAATGAGCCGCCAGCGCAGCGCCGGCATGCCCACCTCGCGACCGGCGGTCCAGAGCAGCGTGAGCAACAGTCCGGCGGCGAGCAGCGGGCGCGGCACGGCCCAGCGCGAAGTGCAGGCCAGCCTGGCGATGTAGAGCTCGCGGCGCGCGCGCAGCATGCGGATGACGAGGTACAGTCCCAGGAAGGCCACCACCGGCATGCTGATGAGGAAAAAGGGCATGAGCCGGACGGCATAGAAGGCCAGCGCGCGGCCGGCATCCGCGAATTTGGCGGCCTTGAAGAGGTAGTCAGTGGTGGCATAGAAGGAAAAGGCCGCCGCCCAAAGCCAAAAGATAATAAAGGCGTAATGGACCAGCACGTGCCGATCCCAGAGACGGGTGAACCCCATCAGGCCACCCCCCTGCGCGCCGCCCAGATATTGAGCCCGCGCCCCACGCACCAGGTCCCGAGCAAGGGCAGGTAGATGAGCGCCGTCGCGACGGTCCCCGGAGACTCGGGAGGATTCCTGCTGAGGATGCAAAGGGGATAATAGACGAATAGCAGACCGAAAAGCGAAAGCGCGTAGGCCCGGCCCTTGCCGGCGGCCAGCGCGAAATAACCGCAGGCAATGCCAAGGCTGAAAAGGATCCATGGCGCCAGCGCGTCGCGCATCAAGAGCTGCAGCATGTGGGAAGCCTTGCCGCTGCCACGGATGGCCGCGCGCGCCAGTCCCAAAAGGTCCAGCTCGTCTTCCGAAAGCGCTGCCGGCTGGTCCAGTTGCAGCGCGAGCTCCCTGAATCCCACCGGGGAATCGGCGCCGATGCGCGGCCACAGTCGGCCTTGCTCCAGCCGCACGCGCGCGCCGGCGCCCGTGTGTTCGACGAAGGCCCGGGCGGCCTCAGCGAAAAACGTCCGCTCCCCCAGATCCCTGAGCAGGACGATGCCGCCGCCATTGTGCTCGGTGTGGAAGATCCAGCCCTCGGCCTCGATGCCCGCCGTGCCACCCAGGGGAGCGCGGATCTCTCCCACGGGCAGGTAGGAGGCCGGCCGATGCAGGCGTTCCTTGGCCCAGGGCCGGAGGAACCCCTCGTAGAGCACCATCGTGAGTCCCAGGGCAACCAGGGCCAGACGGCACAGCGCGAAGCGCCGGTCGCGGTCGAGCCCCAGCAGCGCGGAAAGCTGCCATTCGTTCTTTTCGCCGAGTTCGATCACCATCATCTGCCCCGCGAGGCACGCGAGATAGGGCAGGATGGCCGGCAGGGTGGCGAGCGCCGCAAGCCCCAGCGCTTCCCAGAAAAACGGCTCCTGACGGATGAAGAAACGCACGCCCAGGCCGAAGGCCCAGAACAGCCACACCGCGCCCGCCACGCGCATCAGCGCCACCCAGAAGCGCGCGAGCACCAGCCTTTGCAACAGGTGGACGTTCATCCTATAAAACGGCCGTTGAAAGGCAGGTCGTTGTATCGCAAGGGACAGTCCCCGCTACGCGAAGGGATAGTCCCTTGCTTTTTGGCCGGTAAGTTTTCAACTACCGTTCTTAGGTTCACGGGACGAGTTTCCTCTCGAAGCCCTTGTCCCCCTCGAACACGCCGCGTTCGAGGTCAATGACCCCGCGCTCAAAGCTCCGTTGACTGCCCGCATCCAACAACAGCACATTGCCCGAAAGTCGCGCGCGCCGCTCGCGCGAGCCGTAATTGAGCGTCTCGGACGTGAGCGTCAGATTTCCGCAGGTGAAGACCGGCCCGTTCAGGGCCAGCCGGAAACTGATGCGGCTGTGCGCCATGCGCCCGGAGCGCGCCTTGAGCAGGAAGTCCGTTCCCGCCGGGGCCGGTGTCCCGGGTCCGCTCGGCGCGGCCGACCCGCGTTTTTGGGGAGCATCGCGCTTCTCGACCACCGGCAGATCCAGCACGCGATAGGAGCCGCGCACCGCTTCCAGGCGCACCGACTTGACGTCGGAGAGCCCGCGCGCGGGCAGGAGCCCGCGCAACTCAAGGCCCGTCAGCGCGACCTCCTCTTCGTTGGCGCTGATGCGGGTGTTCTCCACGTCGAGCTCCACGTCCCCTTTCTGGTGCACCGCGCCGATGACGAGTTCGCGGTCCGCCAGCAGCACCTCCAGCGCCTCGGGATGGATGACGCGGCCCGCGAACTCTATTTCGGAGCCGCCCCGAAAGACGAGGCGCGGCGCGCCCTCCATAGTCACGCCGGCGTTTTCACCGCGGACCTTCAGCGCCTTCCCAGGCTGGACGGGGATTTCGAGATCGGGCCCCAGGAGCGCGAGGACCGGACGCGCGACTCCCGGCGCGCCCGCCGGCCCGCCGCGCGCCAGGGCGAAACCCGCCGCGAGCAGCAGGGGAAAAAGCGCCAGGGTGAAAAAATAATAAATCCTCAGCCGCAGCACGTCCGCACAACCTCAGAGCTTGTTTAAAAAGTGTCTTTCATATCGCATTTTAATATTTTATAAACAATATTTTACCACAGAGACACAGAGAGCACAGAGATAATATGGAGAAGTGCTTAAAATCTCTAGTTCGCCCTGAATATTCTCAGTGTCCTCTGTGTCTCTGTGGTGAGTAAATTCATACTTTTTAAACAGGCTCTCAGATCGTTCCGAGATAGATCTCGCGCACGCGGGGGTCGCGGCGCACGTCTTCGGGCGCGCCCGCGGCGATGAGCGCGCCGCCCGCCAGGACGTAGGCCCTATCGGAGAGGTCGAGGATTTGCTGGGCATAATGGTCGGAAAGCACGGTAGCGATGCCGCGCGCCTTGAGGCCGAGCACGATGTGCGTTATTTCCTGAACGGTCTTGGGATCGATCCCTGAGAAGGGCTCGTCCAGCAGCAGGATTTTCGGCTTCATCATCAGCGTGCGCGCGAACTCCAGACGCCGCCGCTCACCCCCCGAGAGGTGCTCGCCGCGCGTGCCGCGGGCCGCGCCGAGGCCCATCTCGCGGATGGCCGCCTGTACTTCCTCCGCGAGGGCCGCGCCCCGCTTATCCATGAGCTCCCCGACGAGGAGCAGGTTTTCTTCAACGTTGAGGTCCTGGAACAGCCAGGACTCCTGCGGCAGATAGCCGATGCCGCGCCTGGAACGCGCGCTCGGCGAGAGGGCGTTGAGCGACTGGCCCGCGAAGCGGATCTCGCCGCGATAGCCGCGCTCGAAGCCCATGATGCAGCGGAACAAGGTGCTCTTGCCGGCGCCGTTGGGGCCCAGCAGACCGGTGATGCGCCCGCCCAGGGGAAACGTCATGCTCATCCCGTTCAGGATGGTTCGCCCGAGGTCGGCGAAGCTCAGGTTTTCGATTTCGAGGGACACGGCGCTTCGGGCTACAGCGTTATTATACCCGTCACGCGCGAAAGGCAGGTGGCTCCGTGCGCGCGCAGCTATTTTTAGGGCTCATCCGAATAATGCGTGCTTTTCCAGAATTTCCACACGGGCGCACGCTTGAGCAAGACTGAAACCAAAGCGAGCTGCCGGGAGAATTTTCCACAGATTGCACAGATCAACACTGATAATCCATCCGGACCGTCCTTTTTAATCGGTGCAAATCTGTGCAATCTGTGGATGCTCCCGAGTGGAGGACGCAGAGAGCCGAGAACAAATGAGGGGTAACCCTGCCAGAGGTGCTCATTCTTCGGATGAGCTATTTTTAGCGTTATTCCGATCTCCGGCGCAGCGAAAAAACCCAGGGCGGCTCCTGCAAATCCCTAGCGCCGTCGGCAGAAGCGCGCGGGGTCGAAGGCGCTGGTGTTGGTGTAGGGTTCCTTGCCCGCCATGAGTTGCGCCAGCAACAGCCCGGTACCGGGAGCCGCGGCCATGCCGATCATGGCGTGGCCGGCGGCGATGTACAAGTTCTCGACGCCCGGAAGCAAGCCGATGAGCGGCAAACCATCCGGCGTGCAAGGCCGGAACCCGCACCATTTTTCGGTTTCTGCTTCCTGGGGGGGAGCGAGCTTCGGCAAGTAGCGCGGCACCGCGTCCGCGATGGCGCCGAGACGGCGCGCGTCCAGCCGCTCGTCGAAACCGGCGAGTTCGAGGGTCCCGGCGTAGCGCAACTGGCCCGCCATGGGGGTCACCGCTACCTTGGCCTCGGCCAGCAGCAGCGGTAGCGCCGGGGCGCCAACCGGCGCCGGGCGCGTGAGGCTGTAGCCCTTGGCGGGAACCAGCGCGATGCGCCAACCGCAACGGCGCGCCAGGTCCACCGTCCAGGCTCCGGCGGCGAGCACGAACTGCTTGGCGCGCACGGACACCCCGCGCGCGGACAGGCTCTCGGCACGCCCGCCCGCCAGGCGCACGCCCTCCACCTCGACGGCGTTCACCGTACGCACGCCCCGGGATTCCAGGACGGAAAACGCCTTGCGCACGAAGGCCGCCGGGTCGAGGTGCGCGTCTTCGGGGTAAAGGATGCCGCCCCGGGCCTCGATGGGGGTTTCCGGGACCAGGCGCTCCAGTCCCACGCGGTCCACCTCCAGGGTGGGCTGGCCGGTCTCGCGCACCATGGCGGCCTCGGCCCGACCCTCGTCGAAGCCCTTTTCAGTCTTGAAAACCTTGAGGATGCCGCGCCGCTCATAGCCGAAGCCGCCCACCTTTTCGTCGAAAGCGTCGTAGAGCGCGCGGCTCCTCATGAGCAGGTCCGCCAGCGGCCTCATGGAGTGGCGCACGTGCTCGGGATTGCAGTGCCGCGCGAAGGAGAGAAGCCAACCCGCCATGGCCGGCACGCGCGCCGGACTCAGGTAGAAAGGGCTGTCGGGCCGCCCCATCCATTTCAGCACCTTGGCGATGACGCCGGGCGCGGCCAGGGGCACCACGTGGCTCGGGCAGATGAAGCCGGCATTGCCGTAAGAACACCCCGCGGCGGGCCCGCGGCGATCCAGGAGCACCACCTCGTAGCCCCGGGAGGAAAGTTCGAGCGCGACGCAGACGCCAATCACGCCAGCGCCGACCACCGCCACGTCAGCTTTGATTTCCCCGCTTTCCACGGCTTAATTTCAATGGTTCCGAAGCCTGTTGGACTCGCGGATTCTAGGGGCGACCGGCAGAGGGGAAAGAAAGAATGCGCATGCTTCCGGGGATGTCATAGTTCAGCCCCTAGAATGTGTCTTCGATTTGCGTTGCCAGTGTTCAGGTCCGTTCGTGCTGAGCTTGTCGAAGCATGAGCGAACCGGAACCCCGCCGCCGTTCACCCTTCGACAAGCTCAGGGCGAACGGCTGGAAGGGCTGCGTCATGGCTGAACTATGACCTGGGAACATTGTATCGCCAAGCCCACCGCTATGCTCGCGGCCTGTCGCTGGAGACGCGGTTGTATTTGATGCGCCCTCCTTGAATACACCCAACATCCTTTTCATCTTATCCGACGACCAGGGACCCTGGGCACTGCGCTGCGCCGGCAACCCGGAGATCGAGACTCCCCACCTCGACCTCCTGTCCAAATCCGGGATGCGTTTTGAAAACTTCTTCTGCGCGTCCCCGGTTTGCTCGCCCGCCAGGGCCTCCCTGCTGACCGGACGCATCCCCTCGCAGCACGGCATCCACGACTGGATTGCGGCGGGCAATACCGTCGCCAGGTACGAAGCGGCGCGCCAGGGCGAACTCATCGAGTACCTGAAGGGCCAGGCCGGATACACGGATTTCCTCGCCGCCGCGGGCTACCGCTGCGGCATCAGCGGCAAGTGGCATCTCGGCGACGCCCACCACCCGCAGAAGGGTTTTGAATTCTGGGAGGTCCACGCCAGCGGGGGCGGCCCCTATTACAACGCGCCCCTGATCAGGGGCGGCGAGGTCCATGAAGACCCCGGCTACGTCACGGACACCATCACCGACAACGCGCTGCGCTGGCTGGAGGCCCTGAAAAACAGCCGGCGGCCTTTCTACCTGAGCGTGCATTACACCGCGCCGCATGCCCCGTGGTCGCGCGCGAACCATCCCCCCGAAATCTATGATCGCTATCATGATCATTGTCCCTTTGCGTCGCTTCCCGCGGGACTCGCGCCGCCCGCGTGGGTCCGGCGCCTCAATATTCCCGTGCAGGATGCCGAACAACGCCGCGCCTTCCTCAGTGGATACTTCGCGGCGGTCACGGCCATGGACCGCAATATCGGCAGGCTGCTCGAATGGCTCGAAGTCAACGACCTGCGCGGCGACACCCTCGTCATCTTCACCAGCGACAACGGCATGAACATGGGGCACCACGGCGTGTACGGCAAAGGCAATGCGACTTTTCCCCTCAATATGTTCGAGGAATCCATCAAGGTGCCCTTCCTCGCGTCCCATCCCGGACGCATCCCCCCGGGAACCACCAACGCGGATCTGGTGAGCCAATACGACTTCATGCCCACACTCCTGGATTACCTGGGGCTCAGCAACCCCGCGGCGTCCGCTTTGCCGGGGAAAAGCTTCGCCGCGGGGCTGCGCGGACATCCCAGCCATGGCCGCGATCACGTCGTCGTGTTCGATGAATACGGTCCTGTGCGCATGATCCGCACGCCGGAATGGAAATACGTGCGCCGCTCCTCCGAGGGGCCCGACGAGCTGTACCACCTCCAGCACGATCCCATGGAAGCCAGGAACCTGGCCGGAAATCCTGAATGGAAGAAAACCGAGGACGAGCTGCGGCAACGGCTCGCGCAATGGTTCGCGAATTACGTCGATCCCGAGCGGTCCGGAGAGCATGAGCACGTCACCGGATGCGGCCAGATCGGATTGTGCGGCCGGTCGGCTGACGGGGGCGCGCGCTTCCTCCCGACCCCGTGACCCGCGCGCTTGACTGGATTCCTACCAGCCCCCAGCCTCCGGTTCAGAACGTGCAGTTCAATCCCGCCGCCACCTGGCGGCTGCTGAACTCGAAGTTCGACAGGTTGGAGTCCTGGTGCGTCTCCTTGTAGGAGAGGCTGGCCGACCAGATGTCCTTGTACAGCTTGGCGCTGAAGGTGACGCCGGGCTCGAAGGCCGTGTCCTCGCGCTTTTGGAGGATGAAGACCTTCTGGTCGCGGTAGGAGAGCGCCACGTCGGGCGCTACGCTCCAGCGCGGGAAAGTCACCGTGTAGGAGAGGCCGATGCGCGTGTACTGGTAGGCGAATTCATCGGACTTGGAGTTCTGGTTGCGGGCGATGAGGCTCAGGGTGGTGCGCGACGCGTGGGACTTCCAGTTCTTGAAGTTCATGAAGATGAGGGTGAGGAACGGCGTGCTGGAGTCCTTGGTACGACCGTTGGCGTCGAACCGGTTGGCGCCGACGTAGTCGCGCAGCTCGACGCCCGCCGAAATGAAGGTGATGAACAGATCGGAAAGCCGGCCCCAATCCTTCTTGGGCGCCAGCATGAGGTCCGCCTTGGGCGTGAGGGTGGTGAAGGCATAATCGAACTCGCCCGTGGTCTTGAGGTAATCGCCGCGCGCGTCGGCCCCGAAAAGCAGGAAGCTGATGCCGGCCTTCTTGAGGTTGAACTTGTCGGTGATGGAGAGCGACACGCTCTTGGAGGCGCGGTTGTCGAAAATGCTGTCGAAGTAATCCGAGAAGCGGTAGCTGAACTGCGTGGCGATTTGGCCGTAGGGCTCGTCGCGTCCCTCATGTTTGAGGTCCGCCGAGGTCGCCGACTGCGTGCCCTGGCGATGGCTCACGGCGACGAGCGACTCGGGGGTCTGGGTCACGTTGGTGTCGTAGGTTATTCTCTCCTTGAGCGCGAGGCTGAAGCGCTGGCGGCGCTGGGCGCGCCGCAGCAGGTCATCCACCAGGGCCTGGTGGAACATCTCCTGAACGAACTTGCGGTCCTCCGCGTTCCAGCCCTCCATTTCCCGCGACGCCGCCGCGAGTTTCTTGCGAAAATCGTCGTCGAGGCGGCCCTCTTCCACGAATTTGAGCGCGGAGGGAGGCAGCACCCCTTCCTGGGGATCGCGGATCTCGAAAAGTTTGCGGGCGAGCTGCAGGTCGCTGTCCTTTTTCACCCAGGTTCCGCGCTTGACCGAACGAAAGGATTCGTCGAGGTCTTCCAGCAGCTCGTAACGGCGCGGCTCGTCCGCGCGCAGCAGCGCGATGCCGAGCAGCCAGCCTGCCAGCCCCAGCAGGGGAAAGCGCAACAGGGGCGGCAGCTTCATGAGTATGAAAACGGGCGGAAAGCCGGCTGCAATCTACGACTAGGGGCTGCTTTTCAAATCAGTGAAATAACGGGTAACCGTTCAGGGGGCCAGAAATACGAAGAGTTAAGGCTCTTCCGAAGAATGCGTACCTCAGGCAGGGTTTCCCCTCATTTGTTCTCGGCTCTCAGTCCTCAACTCGGGAGCATCCACAGATTACACAGATTTGCACCGATTAAAAAGGACGACCCGGATTGAATTATCAGTGTTAATCTGTGCAATCTGTGGAAAATCCCCCCGGCAGCTCGCTTTGGGTTCAGTGTTTCTCGACCTTGCCCCCGTGTTGAAAATTCCAGAAAAGTACGCATTATTCGGATGAACCAGAGTTAAGGTGAATTGTCGCGAAAAAGATCCGTGGCGGCGATCTCCCGAACTGGAATGACCCGTGGCCTGGCTACAATGGCCCGCGAGCACTACCGGCAAGGAGAACCATGAGCGCCACCGCCACGCAGACCAACGCCCTCGAAAGCCTGAAGACCATGACCACCGTGGTGGCGGATACCGGCGACTTCGAGTCCATCAAGGCCTACAAACCCACGGACGGGACCACCAATCCCTCGCTGATCTACGCCGCCTCGCAAATCCCGGCCTACAAACACCTGGTGGATGAAGCCGTGGCCTTCGGGCGCAAGGCGGGGGGGGCTGCGGCCTTGAATGAAGCCATCGACAAGCTTTTCATCCTTTTCGGCTGCGAAATCCTCAAAATCGTGCCGCGCTTCGTCTCCACCGAGGTTGACGCGCGCATGTCTTTCGATGCCGAAGCCATGATCGCCAAGGCCCGCAAACTCATCGCCATGTACGAGGCCATGGGCATCAAGCGCGACCGCGTGCTCATCAAGCTCAGCACCACCTGGGAGGGCGTCCAGGCCGCCTCCGTGCTGGCCAGGGAATCCATCCGCTGCAACATGACCCTGCTTTTCAGCTTCGCCCAGGCCGTGGCTTGCGCCGAAGCCGGGGTGTACCTCATCTCCCCCTTCGTCGGACGCATTTACGATTGGTACAAGGCCAAGGAGAAGCGCGACGGCTACCCCGCCGAGGAGGATCCCGGTGTGCTCTCGGTGCGCCGCATCTACGCCTACTACAAGAAATACGGGCACAAGACCGTCGTCATGGGCGCCAGCTTCCGCAACGTGGACGAGGTGAAGGCCCTGGCCGGCTGCGACGCGCTCACCATCGCGCCCAAGTTCCTGGAGGAGCTCAAGTCCCAGGCGCTGCCCTTGCAGCGCAAACTGGACCCGGCCACCGCCCCCGGACTGTGCAAGGAGTCCAAGATCCACCTCGATGAAAAAGCCTTCCGCTGGCTGCACAACGAGGACGCCATGGCCACGGAAAAACTGGCCGAGGGCATCCGCAGCTTCACGGTGGACACCATCAAGCTCGAAGAAGCCGTCAAAAAAATGCTCTGAGGCCCGGCCCGAGAGTACCCCCCGAAATTCGGGGGTAACAGGCTCCCGCTTTCGCCATTGACTCCCGGGGTTTTTCCTGGACAATAACCTCTTGGAATTTATGCGAAAGCCATTTATTCTTGCTGGCGGGTGGGGAGTCTTCCTGGCCGTCGTGTTGGCCGCCGCGCCGTGGGAAACCTCCACGGGCTTTCCCCCTGATGGCGGCACCCAGGTGCAGACCCGCGCAGGCCGCGGCGGCGACTGGATGCTGGCCGGAGACAGGCTTTACCTCACCACGGATGGGGGCGTTAGCTACAGCACCAGCTCCAGCGCTCCGGCGGGAATATCCGCTCTCTTTGAGCCTGAAACAGGCCCGCTTTTCGCCATCGTGGAAGGTTCGGGAATCTACACGTCCCCTGACAGTGGCGCCAGCTTCAAGTTCTATCCCCTGGCCACCGCGCTCACGGCTCCGTCCTTCGTGGATCAGGCCGTGGAGCCCCTGATCCTCGACCGCAACGGCCTCTATCGCCTGAGCCTTCAGGGTTCCGCGGCGGCTATTTCCGCGCTGTTTTCGAGTCCCTCGGGAAATCCCAAGGCCGCGCAGTTGGGCCAGAACATCTACCTCGCGTACAGCTCCGGAACATCCCTGATGTACACGTTTTCGGGGGACGGCGGCACGACCTTCCGAACGCCCGTTGCCGTTGCGGCGCTGGTCCCCTCCGCCCGCGTCGCCGGAATTCATTTTTCGAGTGCCAAGGAAGGACGTATCTTGTTGCTCGATGACGGGGGCATCGTCTCCCTTGTGACAACGGACGGCGGCGCCAGTTTCGCCGCCTTTCGCGCAGCCGCGAGTTACGATGTTGCAAAACCGGTGATACTGCGGCGCTTGGGGGGCGCCGACCTGCTGCTCTATGTCGCCTCGGGAACGCCTCAATTCTCAGAGAGCGTGGATGGCGGGCGCAGCTACAAAGCTATGGCGGTCGAAAGTTGGCAGGGCCAGCCTGGCGGCGGCTGGGTCCTCTCGAATGGCGCCGTCCATTGGTTCTCGGGCGCGGGGACGGTATACCGTCTGGCCCGGCCCTTCGACCTCCACCCCCTGGACCAGGCTCAGGCGCTTCCCCTGGCCAAGGCGGTGGAAATCGAATGGGCGGCCCATCCCCTGGCCACCTCCTACGATATTTACCGCTCGGGAACGTATCTGGGATCTTCTACCGCTCCTCCCTTCCGCCATCTTACCGATCCGCTCTCCGGGGGAACTTACAGCGTCGTGCCGCGCCGTTCCAATTTCCAGGGCACCGGAGCCAAGGCCGAGCTGGCGAGCGGCGCGGTATCTTCGGCCCGCTATCTCATCACCGCCGGGAGCACCATGGAGGACTACCGCATGATCTCCGTCCCCTATTTCGCCAGCGTCAAGAACGGAGGTGAAGAGGTCACGGTGCAGGCCTACCTCGAAAGTGTTTTCGGGTCGCAGTACAACCCTTCCATCTGGCGGCTGGGGGTCTGGGATCCGGAGCTGGGAGATTACCGCACCGGCACGGAAATCGGAGGGTTCCGACCCGGCGCCGCCTACTGGATCCTCGCCGCCTTCAGCCTCGAATTTGCGGTAGAGCGCCGCGATAACACGGCGGCCCGCTCGCTCATCCGCCTGAAGCCGGGCTGGAATACGTTGGCCACGCCTTATCTTGAGTCCACCCCTTGGACTCAAATATCGGTGCTTGACGGAATGCGCGAGATGAGTTATGAGGAGCTTGCGGCAGACCCCGCCACGCCGCTAATTCCGGATCTCTGGCAGTGGCAGGCCGCCGGCTACAGCAAGGTGGCGAATCTGGAACCGGGATCGGGCTACTGGGTGAAAAACGTCGCGGGCCGAGACCTGTTGCTGGTGCTGAAAAAGTCCTCGGGCTCCGGGGCGCAAAAGCCGCTCGCCAGCGCTCGTCGCAGCAGCGGCGAGACACCGCCCCTGCCCCCGGCGGCCGATGGCTTTCCCGCGCGCGCGCGCGCCAGTGGCGGCGGCTGCTTCCTCATGGGATCATGAGCTTGGGCGCGGCAGAGATCCGTTTCTACGGGGTGCGCGGCTCGATTCCGACGCCCCTGCGCCCCGCCGCCGTGCGCGACAAGATCGCGGAATTATTGAGCCTGGCGCGTCCGGCCGACTTGCGCGGCAATAAGGCCATCGCGCGTTTTTTGAAGAGCCACTACCCTCATGGCAGCGGCACCGTGGGCGGCAACTCGTCCTGCGTGGAGATGCGTTTTCCCGGCGCGCCCGTCATCGTCTGCGACGCGGGCACGGGACTGCGCGAATTCGGCCAGACCTTGATCAAGGACGGCCAGGGACCGCGCGAAATCCTGCTCTTCCTCAGCCACACCCACTGGGATCACATCATGGGTTTCCCCTTCTTCCTCCCCGCCTACATCAAGGGCTATCGCCTGCGTATCTTCGGCTGCCACCCCAAGCTCCGGGATCGCTTCGTTTATCAGCAGACCGCGACCCATTTCCCCGTGACGCTTGAGCAGATGGCGGCGGACATGCAGTTCACCGAGCTCGTGCCTGGGCAAACCGTCGAACCCGTCGCCGGCCTGCGCGTCACCCCGGTGCAACAGGATCATCCCGGCGACTCCTTCGCCTACGTTTTCGAGCAGAAAGGCGTGAAATTCATCTATTCCACCGATTCCTCCTACCACTATTTCCGTGATCTGCCGAAGCGCCAGAACCCCCTGAGCGGCGCCGATGTGTTCATTTTCGACGCCATGTACAGCTTCCTGGATTACATGGATAAGCTCGACTGGGGACACAGCAGCTCCTTCGTGGGCGTGGACTTCGCCGCGCGCGAGGGCATCCGCCACTTGGTGCTTTTTCACCACGAGCCCGCCTACGACGACCAAGCGCTTCATGAGATCTTGGAGAAAACCCAGCGTTACGCCAAGAAACTCTACCCCGAGAGCCGCATGAAGGTGAGCTTGGCGGTGGAAGGCGCGAGCGTCAAGGCGCGCAAATAGGGCGGGCGCCGCGGCATTGCTTCGCAACCCGTCGCCCCTATAATGCGGGAAGCCGAAAAAAGGGAGGTGCCGACCATGCCCGATCCATCCGCCATCAAGCCCACGCTCAACCTCGCCGCCATCGCCGAGGGGGATAAGGACAAGGAGGACAAGCCCAGCGCAGCGCGCGCGGAGCGCAGCCGCGGCGCGGAACAGGCGCGCGCGAGCCAGCGCGCCAAGGAAAGCGCACGCACGAATGAGACGGAGAAACAGGGCGCTTCGGGCCAGGGCGCAGAGGCCGGCAAGGGGCGTGAGCGTCTGCGCGGCCGCGCCGTCAACAACAAGGGTTAAGCTCCGTTCGCTTGGACCAGCAGCCCTCCGCCGCGGGCGGGTTCCAGAAAGTCGTTATCCCCGTCGGCCCCTTGCAGTGCAACTGTTCGATCCTGGCCGCCGGCAAGGGCGAGTGCGTCGTGGTGGATCCCGGGGGCGATAGTGAAATCATCCTGGACCTCTGCCGCCGCAAGGGCTGGCGCATCGGCCTGGTGCTCATCACCCACGGGCATTTCGATCACG
>JAHFOS010000031.1 GCA_023261545.1 bacterium | reverse complement strand
CTGCCCGTGCCGCATCACATCAAGATAGACGTGGACGGCAACGAGGACCGCATCATCGCCGGGGCCGCCCGCACGCTCGCCCGGCCCGAGTTGCGCTCGGTGCTCATCGAGCTCGACACCGCCGACAAACCCTACGTCGCCAACGTCACGCGCCGCATCGAACAGGCGGGCCTGAAACTCCGGTCCGTGAAACACGCGCCCATGTTCGACGGGGGAAAGTTCGCCAGCATCTACAACCACATTTTCGTCAGGGACGGCTGAAACGCCGCGCCCCTCCCCGCCTCCGTGTCCCGCTACGGCAAGGCCTTTCTTGAGGATCTGAATCGCCGTTACCCGGACGCCGCCGCCGCCGTCAACGATTTCGTGAACCGCGTCGGCCCTTGGGCCTGGGCCGACCCGGATCACCTGTCGAACCCGGTGCTGAGCCGCAATCCCTACACCAGCCGGCTGCTGGAAAGGCTCCTCAAGAATGAGGACCCCGGCCCGCCCTGGCCGGCCTGGAAAACAGCTCGCGCCATCCTCGTCCATTACGCGAAAAGTTTTGCCGGCTACACGCGCTACGCGCTCTGGCATCTGCTGTTCCGACTCTCGGCGGGCTCCCGAAAACGGGTGCGCCCCCCGGTCAGCAGCGGCGCAACGATCATGGTGGACACCTTCGTGCTGGTCGAACAGGTGTTGGCGGAAGGCACTTGGCGGCCCAGCTATTTTGAGGGTCTGTTTTCCGTCCTGGATCGCGCCGGACGGGACTACGTCGTCCTGCCCACCGTTATCGGCTGGCATCGCTGGCGCGAGGCGCCGCGATTCTTCCGCCTGCTCTACGGCAGCGGTCTCCCGGTGCTTTGCGAATTCGAGCTGCTAGGTCCGGCGGACCACCTGCGACTCGTCGCCTTCATCCTGCGCTATCCCTTCAAGGTCCTGAGCCTGGTCCGGCGCCTTGGCGGCGAAAAAATTGACCGCCTGGCGGCGGAGGAATGTCTGCGCACCCTGGAACAGCCGGTTTTCGACAGCCATGCGCGTTACCTCTTGGGCCGCAAAATCCCGCGGCCTTCCGCGGGCGGCCTGCAGCTCATCAGTTGGTTCGAGAACCAGGTCATTGACAAGAACCTCTACCGCGGGGTGCGCGCGGGCGGTGGAGACGCGCGTATTCACGGTTGCCGGCCCTTCGTCTTCAGCTTCACGCAGCTCAATTTCTATTCCATTCGCGCCGAGGCCGCCGCGGGGCTGTTGCCTGACGTCCTGTTGTCGAACGGCCCGCACTACCTCGGTTGGGCCGAGAGCGATCTGCCGCTGGAGCACCGGCGCTGCCCCTCCTTCCGTTACCGGCGGCTCTTCGAGCCCGCCCACCCGCCCTTGAGCGAAACCCGCCCCCTCGTCATTCTTCCCTACTTCGAGCAGGAGACGCGCGATATCATCTTCCTATGCCAAGCATCGAAGCTGTCGCGCCATCCCCTCGTCATGAAACCGCATCCCAGCCATACCGAGCAGGCCGTGCGCCGTTACACCGCATCCGCTCCAGCCGGCTGGTCGTTGCGCCGCGAACCCCTGCACGAACTTTTCCCCGGAACCTATCTGGTTGTGAGTTCGGAATCGGGGGCCTGCGTGGAGGCGGCCGTTTTAGGCTTGTCCGTCATCGTCATTGCCAATCAAGTCTCGTTCACGAGCAACCCCTTGCCCCCTGAAGGCAGGGGGCTGATTTGGGAGCTGGCCTACGATGCCGCCGATCTCGACCGTGCCGCCGACACCCTGCTCGCGGCACGCGCCGACCGCGCGGGCGAAATCCAAATCCTCGCGCGCTCCTACCGCGACAACTTCTTCACGGAACCCACGGAAGAGAACATCCGCCGCGCTTTCGATTTGTAACTCCGGGCAGCGCCCGTTGCGGCGACCGGGCCTGGAGGCGCCCGGTAGGGCGCCTCCAGGAAGCCGGCCGGCTCAAGCCACCATGCGATGAGGGTCGAGGACGAACTTCTTCGCCGCGCCCTTGTCGAAGTCGGCGTAGCCCTGCGGCGCGTCGTCGAGGGAGATGACTGCCACGTTGACGGCCTTGGCGATCTTGATTTTATCGTACAAAATGGCGTTCATGAGCTGGCGGTGATACTTCATCACGGGGCACTGGCCCGTGGTGAAGACATGGGACTTGGCCCAGCCGAGGCCGATGCGGATGCCGAGCATGCCGATTTTCGCGTTCTCGTCCACACCGCCCGGATCCCCGGTCACGTAGAGGCCGGGAATACCGAGAGCACCGCCTGCGCGGGTGATTTCCATCATCGAATTCAGGACGGTGGCGGGCCGCTCCACCGCGTGCTGGTGCCCATGGCCGCGCGCCTCGAAGCCGACGCAGTCCACGGCGCAATCCACCTCGGGCACCTTCACGATGTGCTCGATCTGCTGGGCCAGCGTGGCCTCCTTGCGCAAGTCCACGGTTTCACAGCCGAAGGAGCGCGCCTGCTTGAGGCGCTCGGGGATGAGGTCGCCGACGATCACGCAGGCCGCCCCGAGGAGGTGGCACGAGGCCGCGCTGGCTAGGCCCACGGGGCCGGCACCGGCGATATAGACGATGGAACCCGGGCCGACGCCGGCCGTGACCGCTCCGTGGTAGCCGGTGGGGAAGATGTCGGACAGCAGCGTCAGGTCCTTGATTTTGGCCAGGGCCTGATCGCGGTCGGGGAAGCGCAGCAGGTTGAAATCGGCGTAGGGCACCATCACGTACTCCGCTTGGCCGCCGACCCAGCCGCCCATGTCAACGTAGCCGTAAGCGGCGCCGGGACGGGCGGGGTTGACACTGAGGCAGATGCCGGTCTTGCCTTCCTTGCAGTTGCGGCAGCGCCCGCAGGCGATGTTGAAGGGCACCGAGACGATGTCGCCCTTCTTGACGAACTCCACGTCGCGCCCGCATTCGATGACCTCGCCGGTGATTTCGTGACCCAGCACCAGGCCGGTCGGAGCCGTGGTGCGCCCGCGCACCATGTGCTGATCGCTCCCGCAGATATTAGTGGTGACCACCTTGAGAATAACCCCGTGGTGGCACTGGCGCTTGCCCAGCGCTAGCTTGGGATAGTCAATCTTGCGCACCTCGACCACTCCCGTTTTGATATAGGCGACACCGCGATTTACCGACATGGATCTGCTCCTCTAAAGGTTGACCCCTGCTGTTTTATGGGGACCTGACACAGGACAAGCCCCGAGTCGGCCTTTAGACACCGGAATTTCATCACGGATTTGGAGATCCTTGCACGATTTGATTTTTGAGCGCGGCATGAATTATGGTTCATCCGACTCAAGCACACTTTTTTGATGGGCACCATGACCCCACTGACCTTCCATCTCATCGCCAACGCCCACCTGGATCCGGTCTGGCTGTGGGATTGGCGCGAGGGCATGAACGAGGGCATCATCACCTGCAAAGCCATGCTCGATCTCATGGATGAAGACGACGACTTCACCTTCGTGCGCGGCGAGGCGGCGATTTATCAGCACATCGAGAAATCCGATGCGGCGACCTTCCGGCGCATCGCCAAGCGGGTGGCGCAGGGTCGCTGGGACGTGGTGGGCGGCACCTGGATCCAGGCCGACACCAACCTCCCCGCCACGGAAACCTTCGCGCGCCAATACCAGAGCGGCCAGGATTATTTCAGCGCGCGCTTCGGCAAACCGGTGTCCGTCGCCTGGGCGGCGGATTCGTTCGGGCACGCCGCCGGACTGCCGGACATCATGGCCGGCGCCGGCATCACCGGGTTCGCCTTCACCCGGCCCGAGCACCACATCCTGCCGCTGCCGCTGCCGGCGTTCTGGTGGGAAGGCTGCGGCGGGGCGCACCTCCTGTCCTACCGGCCCCTGGCCGGATGGTACGGCACCGGCCGGGAGGAAGTCGCGCCGAAACTCGACAAGCTGCTGGCCGCGGCCTCCGAACAACCCCTCGCCAACGTGGGATTCTTCTATGGCTTGGGGAACCATGGCGGCGGCGCCAGCCGCAGGCACCTCCAGGAAATCCGGGATTGGGCGCGGCGGCATCCCGAGGTGCGCGTGGTCCATTCCGGCCTCCACCGCCTCTTCAAGGAATTGCACGCCGAAGTGCGCCGCAAGAAGCTCCAACTTCCGCTGCACCGGGGTGAACTCAACTTCGCCCTGCGCGGCTGTTACGCCTCCGTCGCCAAGTTCAAATGGCCCTACCGCCGCGCCGAGGCGAAGCTGTCCGCCACCGAGACCTTGAATGCGCTCACGCGCGCGGCGCTGCGGCAACGGCACGTCGCCATGAGCGCCGAGTGGCAGGGTCTGCTGTTCAATTCCTTCCACGATATCCTGCCCGGCTCCTCGATAGAGCGGGCCTACGAGGACCAACTGGCGTGGCTGGGCGGCATCGTCCACCGCTGTCATGAGCTGGACCTGGACGCCATCAACGCGCTGGCTTACCGGATGGACACGTGCGTTCCCGCGGTGACCGGCGATCACCCGACGGCGCTCGCTTTCCTGCTGTGGAACCCCCACCCACACGGCTTCAACGGCCACGTCGAATTGGAAGGCAGCCTCGATTACCGCCCCATCGCGCCCTACACCGACAAGGTGGACCAGCTTCCCGTGGAAGTGCGCGACGCCGCCGGCGCCGTATGGCCGCATCAGGTGGTGGCCAACGAACACAGCGCCATGGCGAACCTGGCGTGGCGCAAGCGCGTGGTGGTGCCGGTGCGTTTGCCGCCCCTGGGCTGGCAGGTGATGACCCTGGGCTGGGTGGAAGGCAGCCAGTGTCCCGAGGTGCCCTTTCCCGCGCGTGCGCTGGATGCGACGACCATCGCCAATGAAACCTACCGCCTCAGCGCCACGGTCGGCGAAAATGGAATCCACGTTTTGAAGGATGGGTCGCCGCTGTTCGGGAGCACCGGGCTCAGCGCCGTGGTGATGGACGACCCCTGGGGCTCATGGGGGGGCATGAGCGAAGAAGCGGAATCCCTGCAACTCGCGGTGGTGAAGGAATCCTGGACGGTGACGCACGCCGAAGTTCGCGAGCGCGGACCCGAACGCGCCGCGCTGTGGGTGCGCCTGGCGGGCGCGAAGTCCCATCTGGACTTCACTTGCATGCTCTACCGCGGGCGTGAAGCCGTAGATATTGCGCTGCGCGTGTTCTGGAACGAGCGCTGCGCCCGGCTCCGGCTGCTGCTGCCTGGGGCGGAGCGGGTGGAGTACGAGGTGCCGGGCGGAAGCGCCACGCGCGGCGCCGTGGGTGAGGTTCCGGGCCTGCGCTGGGCGCGGGTTTCCGGGCCTGGGGGCGGCTTCGGCTTCGCGAGCGACGCGCTGTCGAGCTTCGCTATTTGGAACGGCGCGTTCACGGCGACGGTGGTCCGCGCCTCGCGCTACGCCAATGACGTGAAACTCACGGCGCAGGCCGAGCCGTGGCGGCCCGCCGTGGACACCGGAGAGCTGCTGTGCCGCCTGCTCATCGGCCCGGCGGACCAGCGCCTCTTGGGGTTGGCCCGGGAGCTCGCCCAGCCGCCGCTGGCACAGACGGTTCCAGCGCGGCCTGGAAAAAAAGGGGGGCTGCCCAGGTCCGGCTCCTTCGCCGCGCTGCAACCCGAGCACCTGGCCCTGTTGGCGCTCAAACCCGCCAACGATGGCCAGGGGTTGATCCTCCGCGTCCAGGAGGTCGCCGGCAAGCCGGCCCAGGCGGTGCTGACGCTTTTGGGCCAGACCCTGCGGCTGGGAAAGGTCAACCCACGGCAAATAGCCACCTGGCGGCTGCGCCAGACCAAGTCAGTCTGGAAGGCCACGGCCTGTGATCTGCTGGAGCGCACGTAGCGCTATGGATTACTTCGACGACATCACCTTCATCTCCGGAGACACCAACCCGGACTGTGTGGCCGTCGTGGACCGGGCCATGCCGGATTTCTACGTGCTGAACTACCTGGCTGGCGGGCAGATCCTGTTCGGGATGAACGGTGGGCGCCAGGTCGTGCTCTCCGCCCCCACGGCGTACTGGACCTGGACCGAGAACACCTACCAGTATGCGAAAGTGCCGGGCACCCGCTGGGTGCAGATGTGGGCGTCCTTCAACGGCCCCAGGGTGCAGCGCATGCTGGAGCGGGGGCTGTTCAAGATCCGTCCCGATCCCTTTGCCAACGTCACCAACGCGCCGCTCTTCGAATCGCGGATGCGCAGCCTGGTGCGCCTGGTGCGCGGCAACGACATCGCCGCCCAGCCCGACCGCACGCTGCTGCTGGAGCAGCTCCTGTCCCAGGTGGACGCTGACCTGCGCTCCGCCAAGCTCGGAGACGAGTCCCACCGCCCTTACTGCCGGGGGATCAGGGAACTCGCCATCACCATCAAGAACCGGCCCTTCGAGGACTATTCCTTCCGCGATCTGAGCCGGCAGATGGCCATTTCCTACAGCTACTTCCGCAAATTATTCCGCCAGATCAACAACGAGTCGCCCCACGACTACCTGCTGCGCTGCCGCATCTATCACGCGGCCTACCTCATGGAGGAGAAGCGCCTGCGCATCAAGGAGATCTGCGCCACGCTCCGCTTCGACAACCCCAGCTACTTCTCCAGGCTATTCAAGAAAATCATGGGCCTTTCGCCCCGCCAGTACCTGCAGTCGCTGATCTACCGGAGTTAGCCGTGAGCAGGGGGGATTTTCCGCGCTCGACGGTTCTTCCAGCCATGTCAAATCGTGCAACTTTTTACCATCCCGGGTATTTTTCCGGTTCCTTTTTCCCCTATGCTTTCCAAAAAAAGCAGCGCAAGAATTGAAGATCCAGAGGTCAGCATCGTTTACCTTGATTGAGCTGCTGGTGGTCATCGCCATCATCGCGGTGCTGATTTCGCTGGTGGCGCCGGCCCTCAAGAACGCTCGCCAGCAGGCCGTCGAGCTGTGGTGCAAATCCAACCTGCACCAACTGGCCCTGGCCTTTCACGTCTTCGGCGACGATCACCAGGGGCGCTTTCCGGGTGGTTTAGGAGCCGGCAATGTCGGAAACGAGGCCTATATGAACGACTGGCTGGGCGCCAAACTCTGGGCCTGGAGCGACAATATCAAGAACGCCCCGCAAACCGGAACGCTTTTCGAGTACACCAGCGGGGACAAGCGGATTTTCCTCTGCCCCGCGCTGGAACCCGCGCCCTTATATTCGGGACTGGGGAGCAATGGCAGCTTTGACTACGCCTCCAGCCTGAAGTTCACCGGCGCATCTTTTTCCAGGATCCCCCTGGCGGCGCGCTACAAGGACAACACCCTCGGAGAATACGTGGATTCCCGCACCCCCATGGTGATGGATGAGGCCGTTTTCTGCCATATCAACTTCTGGAGCATCGAGGGCTCGCATTCCTGGGTGGACAGGCTGGGCACTCAGCACCGGGACGGCGCCAACGTGGCCGCCGTGGATGGCAGCGTGTACTGGATCATGGAGCCCTACAACACGGATTTCCGCTATTGGGAGGCCGTTGCTCCCAGCGGGAAATGGACCTCCCTGGGAGCCATCGGAAGCGGGATCTATCCCGATGAGGCGCCGAATGTGGGGGTTCCCGGCTGGGGTAGTTGGGACCATTTCTAGGGCTCATCAGAATCATGCGCACCTTTCCAGAATTTTCACACCGGTGCCTGGTCGAGCAAGATCGAAACCCAATCGAACTGCCAGGGGAGTTTTCCACAGATTGCACAGATTTACACAGATAATAACCCATCAAGGCGTCTATTTCAATCGGTGCAAATCTGTGTAATCTGTGGATGCCCCGAATTGCGGACTCAAAGAGCCAAGAACAAACAGGGGGGAATCTCTGCCAGAGGCCTGCATTCTTCGGATGAGCCGAAATCGAGCGCAGAGGGGGATGACTTGCGGGATTTTTGTCTATAATGCATGGCCTGGGCCATGAGTTCAAATTCCGCTCGGAGGACGCAGCCGTTGATATCCCATGGAAGCCGCGGGCGTGCCTCCGTCCGGCTCTTGTTCCCAGTGCTTTTGGGGTTGGCGCACGCGCTAGGCCCCGCCGTGGCTGATATCATTTCCGCCAGCAACATCCAACTGGACGCCAATGGCGACGGCTCCAGCGAAGCCACCCTGAGCACCCAGGGGCGGATGGGCATTGGCACCACGGCCCCTTCCACCAACCTCCATGTGCTCGGCAATGCCTATCTCCAAAGTTCCAACTTGGGCATCGGCACCTCCGCTCCGAAATCCACGCTGGAGATTCAGGGCACTTTGGGGATGAACTTCCAGACCGCGAGCGCCAATGCCACGCTGTCCGGCAACAGCCTCGTTTTGGCGGACGCCAGCACTTCGTCGGGCAATATCACCCTGACCCTGCCTTACGCGGGCAACGTCACGGGGAGGAGCTACACCATCAAGAAAATAACCTCCAGCAACACCGTGTGGCTGGACGGCGGGGGCAACGACATTGACAATGAGCCCGTCATGTCACTCACCTCCAGCACCAATTACCTGCCTTACGTCGAGCTGATGAGCAACGGCAGCCAATGGTTCGTGACGGACCGCAGCTCTGACCTGGCGGGTGTTGCCGCCAGCAACCTGGTGCTCTACTACAAATTCGACGAGAGCAGCGGCAACGTCGCCACCGATTACAGCGGCGTGGACAGCGTCGGCGGCGGGTTGAATGGCGGGATGACCTTCAGCTCCAATTCCACCACGGGGCTTTCTGGAAAGGCGCTCACCTATGACGATACAAACGACTACGTCCTCGCCCAACAGGATCTTCTTTCGCGGTTCAACGCTAAATCTGAAACTATCTCGGCCTGGGTCAACTTCTCCAAGCCCGGTGTCATCGTTGCGGAGCTTGGCCAGAAAGCCATCAACACTAGCTCCCATCTGGCGGTGATGGGGGTGAGCGCCAACGCCTCCATCTGGGTGGGTTACTGGCTCGGGACCACAGCCTACATGAACATGGGAACATCAAGCGCCAACGTCTGGCACCATGTGGTCAAGCGCTACGACAACCTTGACGGCACGGGGCGGCTTTCAGGTTTCGTGGACGGCGTCAAGTACTCCTACCCCACCACCGGCAACAGAAGCCTGCTGGCGGCCGTCTATTACGCTCTCGGTGCCATCGACGGCACCCACGGAGGTGACGGCACCTATTTTGGCGGCCTCATTGATGAGGTGAAGATCTTCAACAAGGCCCTGAGCGATGATGAGGTCCGGATGCTCTACCAGGCCGGGCCCTGATTTCCCGCAGCTCCAAAAGCCTGTTTCCTCCGCTTCCGTGAGTCCGATCCCCCAAAGGAACGCCGACCCCGCGGCTCGCGCGCCCTTCATCACCAACGGCACGGACTGGCGCGATACCCGGGGCCGCCCCATCTCCTGCCACGACGGCTGCATCCTGCGGGTTGGGGACGAGTTCTACTGGTACGGCACCAGTTACCGGGGCAATCCGCGCGGCCTCTGGGGCCGGCCCGGCGCGAAACTCCAGAACGACTTCAACGTCTATCGCTCCCGCGATCTCGTGAGCTGGGAGTACGCGGGCGTGTGCTTCAGCTTCCCTAAGCACAGCTGGCTTTCCGAGGGCACCTCCCACCGCCCTAACGTCCTCTACAACGAGGGCACGCGGAAGTTCGTCCTGTGGTTCTTCTGCATGGCCAAGGCGGACCCCGAATATCCCGACGTCATGCTGGCGGTGGCCGAAGCGGATGAGCCCGCGGGCCCGTTCCGCTTCGTCGCCCGGCGCGAAAGCGGGGAGGAGCACGGCTGGGGTCAGGACCTTGGGCTCTTCAAGGACGACGATGGCAGCGCCTATCTCGTCTATGATGACGGGCATCGCAACATCCGCGTTGACCTCCTGAGCGATGATTACCTGAGTTCGACCCGCCGCGGCGCCGTGGCCCTGCCGCCGACGCATGAAGGCGCCGCCATGATCAAGATCAAGGGCCGCTACCTCGTGGCCGGCTCCGGGGTGTTCGGCTGGGCCGGATCCGAGACGCATGGGGCCGTGGCGGACGCGCCGCTCGGACCTTATGGCCGCAAACAATTGCTGAGCCAGCGAGAGACCTGGGGCTCCCAGATATCGAACTTCCTCCCTATCCGGGAGTCCGGATCCATCTTGGCGATTTGTGATCAGTGGTGGGGGGGCGATGCCGCGCGCGGCGATCTCGAAAAGTCGCGCTATTTGTTTCTGCCCGTGGACTTGGATCCCGCTTCGAACACCGCCTCCCTATGCTACCGGGAGCGTTGGAACCCCTTCGCGCCAGCACAAGAAATTTGGTAAGTGTTAACAAAAAAATTATAACCGCGGATAACTCGGATGGAAAGAGAAGAAATTATCCGCGTCATCCGCGGTTGATTTTCTCCTTTGGTTCGTTTCGCCGTGAACGATTACGAAACTTGAGCGCACCGCGCGGGGCGTCCCGCTTCAGCCTGGTGGAAATGCTGGTGGTCATCGCCCTGCTGGCTGTCCTGGCCTCGCTGCTCCTGCCGAGCTTGCAGGAAGCACTTGAAACCGCCCGCGAGGTCATGTGCCGCAACAACGTGCATCGCCTGATGACGGGCTTCCTGGTATTCTCCGAGGACCACGGCGAGCAGTTGCCGGGCAACTATTTTCGCATCATCGAAGATCCGGGCTACAGCGCGGAAGAAGAGTACAAGTACGATTGGCTTTTCGGGCCGGCGCGGGCCTTTGCCGCTGCGCCCCAGGGGGGCACGATATTTCCCTACGTGGACAACAGCGCCCAGGTCTTCCGTTGCGCCTCCCTGGACGTGGAACCCGCCGGCAGCGGCAAGGGCAGCAACGGCCGCTACGACTACGCGACCAGCAGCGCGCTCTGCGGCGCAAAAATAGCCCGCATCCAGGTCACGGCCCGGCTGCTCATCGGCGCCGCTGAGGTGTCGGGGCTCCCCATCCCCATCATCACCGAGGAAGATTCCGCCAACTGGTTGAACACCAGCCTGGAGGGTTCCCACGGCGGACTCGACCAGATGGGCCGGCAGCACAGGGGCGCGGGGGTTTACGCCGCCATAGACGCCTCCGTTCACGGCAGCGCCGAACCCCCGGGCTGTTCGAGCTGGAATTGGCAGGCCCAGGCCCCGAGCGGCGCATGGGTGACCCTGGGCACATGGTTCGTGAAGCCCGCCTATGTTCCCTGGGGCTGGTGGAACCAGCAATAACGCCAAGTATGCCTGAAGTGACCTAAACCTGGAAACGGCAGTTGAGAACTAACCGGCCAAAAAGCAAGGGACTGTCCCTTGCGATACAAAGACTTAACTTTCAACTGCCGTTTTTAGGATAAAACGACATGGCGACCCGTATTCATTCCCAATTCGCGTTTGCCGATAACGAACTCCTTTACCTGATCGACGAGGACTCGGGCCGCCTGGGACTGCTGCTTTTCCCCCGCGCGCTTCGGGATGCCGTGGTACGCCCGTCACTCGCTGGTGGCGTGACTTCCCAGCCTCCCGTTGATCCGCTGGTGCAAGTCTCCTGCGCGGGAGACGTCGCCCTGGACGGCTTCTCCCAGGGGCTCACGATGCGCATGAGTTCCACGACGCTGTCCCTGCGTTTCGTGCGGCAGGATCGCCAGGACCACCCCGGGGGGGTGCGCGTGCGCACCTTGCTGCGCGGGAGCAACCTGGAAGTCGCGCACATCTTGGAGTGGCGCGCAGGCGAGCCAGGGATCCGGATGGGAACGGAACTCACCCCTATCGGCGCGCGGGAAATCACGCTGCAAATGGTGACCAGCTTCAACCTCGGCCACCTCACGCCCTTTTGCGCCGACGATGCCCCGGAACGGCTGCGCGTGCACCGCTTTCGCAGCGCCTGGAGCGAGGAGGGCCGGCATGAGGCGTTGGATATCGAAGCCCTCAAGCTCGAGCGCTCCTGGTCCGGCCACGGCGTGCGCTGCGAGCGCTTCGGCCAGGTGGGCAGCCTGCCGGTGCGCCACTGGTTTCCCACCCTGGCCATCGAGGACACCGCGGCGGGCGTGCTCTGGGGCGCGCAGCTCGCCTGGTCCGGCTCCTGGCAGATGGAAGTTTACCGCCGCAACGACACGCTCAGCATCGGCGGCGGCCTGGCGGATCGCGAATTCGGCCATTGGATGAAGCGGCTCAAGCCTGGGGAGACCTTCACGACGCCCGAGGCGACGCTGACCTGCGTGCAGGGCGACATTGACGATCTCGCGGCGCGGCTCACCGCCATGCAAACGGCCGCCGCCGACAGCCACCCCGAGGCCGAGCGCGAGTTGCCCATCACCTTCAACGAATACTGCACCACCTGGGGCAAGCCCACGCAGGCAACCGTGGAGCGAATAGCGAGCAGCCTGCGCGGCCTGGGCATCCGCTACTTCGTCATTGATGCGGGCTGGTACGCGCCTCCCGGCGGGGCCTGGCATAACGCCCATGGCGATTGGGTCCCGGCGCAACACCTTTTCCCGCAAGGACTGGAGGCCGCGGCGCGCGCCATTCGCGAGCGCGGCATGGTGCCCGGACTTTGGTTCGAAGCGGAAACCGTGGGCTCGGAAAGCCGCCTGTGGAATCGCGCCGACCTGCTGCTGCACCGCGACGGCGCGCCCATCACCTCCGGGCCGCGCCGCTTCCTCGACCTGCGGCGCGAGGAGGTGCAAGACTATCTCGATGAGAAAATCATCGCCTTGCTCGCACGCTGCGGCTTCGGCTACGTCAAGATAGACTACAACGAGACCCTTGGACTCGGCGCCGACGGCGCGGAATCCCTGGGCGAAGGTTTGCGCCTCAACGCGCTCGGTACGCAGCGTTTCTTCAGGCGCCTGCGCGAACGCATTCCCGACCTCATCATCGAGAACTGCTCCTCGGGCGGACACCGCCTGGAGCCCGCCATGCTGGGTCTCTCGGCCATGTCCTCTTTTTCGGATGCCCACGAAACGCTCGAAATTCCCATCGTGGCGGCGGACGTGCAGCGCCTCATCCTGCCGCGCCAGTCGCAGGTCTGGGCGGTGCTGCGCGCCAAGGACGCCCCGCGGCGCCTGATCTACAGCCTCGCCGCCACTTTCCTTGGCCGCGTGGGCCTGAGCGGCGAAATCTGGGAACTCTCCGACGCGCAAATGGCCACGTTGAAGTCATCCCTCGACCTCTACCGCCGCGCCGTCCCCACGCTGCGCGCGGGTTCCTCGCGGCGTTACGGCAAGCCCGTGCGCAGCATCCGCCACCCCCAAGGCTGGCAGGCCGTGTTGCGCCGGCCCGATGTAGAAGGCCCGCTGCTGCTGGTCGTCCACCGCTTCGCGGGCGAAGGCGGCGAAATCTCAATGCCCATCCCCGCCGGCCGTTGGCGCGTCGGCGGGTCGCTCGCGGAAAACGGGGTACGGCTCGACCTTGGCTCCAGGGACTTCATCGTCCATGGCTTGGAAAATTTCGCTGGCGCGGTGTTCTTGTTGGAAGCGGCATAACGTTTCTATACGCAAATCCGGCCCACGCGAGGGTCCCCTCTCACTTCGCGGCCCAGAGCATCCCGCGCTCCTGGAGGGTACGGGCCTCGACGACATCGAAGTCGCCGGCCACGTGGCCGATGGCGCTGTAGAAAACCTTGGCCTTGCCCCAACGCCGCTTCCAGATATAGGGCATGACCACGCCCTTGCGCAGCGGATCGTGCACTCCATCGAAGGTGGTGGTGGCGAGGACGAGGTTGGAGGGGTCCACCAGCATGTAGTACTGCTCGGACTTCAGGGTGAAGTCGCTGATGCCGTGGGTCACGGGATCGTCCCAGTTCTCGATGTGGACGACGTAGTCCTTGATGTTGCCGGGGTGGGCCAGGAACTGGCCACCGGTCATCCACTGGTAGTCAATATTGCCGCGGAAGGCGTCGCACATGCCGCCGTGCCAGCCGGCCAGACCGACGCCGGACTGCACCGCTTCGTTGAGCCCCTTCCACTGATCGCCGCTGAGGGTGCCGCAGGTCCAGCAGGGCACGATCAGGCTCAAGGACGCCAGCAACTCTTTGTCGAGGTAGGCATCTAGGGTGTCCCGAACCAAAACCTCAAAGCCGTTCTTCTGCAGGAAGGGCACGAAGCGTTCCACCGCTTGTTTCGGCGTATGACCCTCCCAACCACCCCAGACCATGAGAGCGCGACGCATTTAGACTCCTTAATATGGGCCAAGCTGATGGCCGATGCCGGCATGATAAATGAGGATTCGGAAATTCGATACCTCTGCTCTATCCTTGGCGTTGCTTTTAAAGCCGGGTTTGGGCCAGATCGGGGTCGGATCGCTCCGCGAATGCAAAAATCGTGTATTTCCCGCTGGGCTCGAAGACGCGGCGTGTTTCCAGGTTTTTGAGCCCGCACAGGTCGAGCAGCTTCGCCAGCGAGCGCGGGTCAAAGGCCGTATAATGCTCGATATAAAACTCCTCGCGCTCGGGGGGGGGCGCCGCGCGCAGGGCCGCTTCCCCGTCGGGGAGCTCGATGTAGAGGGCGCCACCCTTGGCGATGAGGCTCGCCGCGCGCCGCAGCAAGCGGCGGGGATCGGCAACGTGTTCTAGGACTTTGTTGAGGGTCACGAGTCGCGGGGCGCACGGCGGCACGTAGTCCTCCAGGGTGCCGGCATGGGCGTCCACGGCTCCCGCGAACTCCACGGCATGGCGGGCGGAGGTGGGATCAGGATCGAGACAATAACAGGGGTAGCCGAGTTTGCCGAGTTCCCCGGCAAAGACGGCGAGGCCGCTGCCCACGTCCAGCACCGGTGATTCCGCTGGCTCCCAGCCCCGCGCGCGGCAGAACTCGTGCACGCGGCGCACGCGCGGTTTGTTGTCGGATTTTCCCTCCGGCAGCGCCATGATGCGATCATAAGGGACTCGCAGATTTCCGGCGTAGGTAGCACGGTTGTAGGCACCGCGGTAGAGGGCGTCGAGGTCGTAAGCATGGGCGTTCAGATACACCGAGCAGGCCCCGCAGCGGTAGATGGCCCGCCGGTACTCCTGCGGCGGGATGCGAAAATCCGTCTCCCCGGATGGCCGGCTTTCGAGCACACCCACGATCACGGCGTCTTGGGCACCGCAAAGAAAGCAGGGTGGCGCTGGCGGGATCGGGTTCAACCCTCGTCCAGCCAGCGCAGCAACTTTTGGCGCTCGGACTTCAGGTAGTCGAGAAAATCAGCCATCCGGGTTTCGATGACGACCATGACGTAGCGCCGGCCCTCGGGATTTTCCACCAGCGCCGCCCGCAAACCCTGGGAGCGGAGCCGGCCGTTCACCGAGGGCGTGGCGTAGAAGCCCCAGGACTTGGCGCAGAAATCGTGCTCGCGTCCGTCGGAGGTGAGGAAGGTCACCTGCTCATTGGGTTCGAGACGGACGCGCCCGCAGTCCTTGATCTCGATGGCGCCACCAACGCCAACCCGGTAGCGACGTGGGGGATTCTGCTCCTCGAACTTCATGGCCAACTGAAATCAGGGATCAGGAAACCGGGGATCTTCCACACCCCACCCTCGTGGCTCCAGATGGCCTTATTGCGGAACCCCTCGGCGATGGCGGCGAAACGCTCACGGGTGATGCCCAGAAAGGCACACAGGCTCGCGATGTCGCGCTCCGGCGTCTCCTCGCCGCGCGCGCGGATGAGGGCCAGGGCCTGATCGCGGGTGAGCCGGCCGTTGCGGATTTCGATGGAGAGGTTGTCGAACAGGCGCGTGAATCCGAACTTGTACCATTTGAGATGGTGGTGGATGGAGATGAAATCGTCGTCAATGTCGGCGAAATTGTAGTAGCCGGTGCGCGCCCCCTCCGCGGCGGCGCGGAAACCGTGGCGGCGCGCCACGTCGTAGGTTTTGACGGGGTCCCAGGGGAAGTAATAGCCCAGGAAGACGGCGCGGATGCCCTGGCGTTCCAGCTCTTCCGGCGCGGGTCCGAAGTACGAGGCGAGGTCCTTGGCGCTGAGCCCCGTTCCCACCCAGTCATTCGCGCTGGTGCCGTGAGTGACGCCAAAACGTTTGAGCCACGTGCTGTCAAGCTGGAAGCCCTGGGCTTCATCGTCCTTCGAGCCGTACTCGAAGCCCGAGTTCTCGCCCCACACCACCAGCGGGATATCCAGTTTCAGGGCCAGTCGCAGCGGGATATTGAAAAGCGCCATGTGCATGGGGATGGCGGTGGAGCCGTATTTTTCGAGGGCGGCCAGGATGAAGCGTTTTTCCACTTCGGGGTTGATATGCCAGTCCACGTGATCCACGCCAAGGCGGATGAGGTTGTCGAGGTTGCGCCGGCCTATTTCGGTCCGGGCCGGAGGCGCATAGGTCACGGCCAGCGGGCGCAGGCCGTATTCCAGGCAAGTGACCACCTGCCAGGTGCTGTCCTTGCCGCCGCTCACCGGAATGAGGCAGTCCCAACCCCCGGCGCGCGCGCGCGCGGTCTCAGCCACTTGGCGAAAGGCCTGCTCGCGTCCGGTCCAGTTGATGGCGTCCTTGCTTCGATGGTTGCGGCAGGCATTGCAAACGCCCTCGGCGTCGAGGACGAGTTGCGGGCGCGTGTCCGGCAAAACACAGAGACGGCAGTACTTCATGGCGGGGAGCTCCGGCCTTCAAGGAACATCTTAGCACTGATGAAGGAAAATAGAAACTTGCTGAAACTATTGGGCAGAGCCTTCATCAAAAAAGCCTGCTCGACGCGGTCGCGGCGCAGGTAATCGAAAATCGGCGAGCTGTCGAGCAGACTGGCGCGCGCGGCGGGGTCGGAGAAGTCCACCAGCGAAAGCAGCGAGGCGTTGAAGCCTTTCTTGCGGCGGTCGAGGCGCACGGTGTCGTTCAGAATCCCCGCCATCGCCTCGCGCAGCACGGCTTTGCCGTAGCCCCCGCGGATAAGGTGTTCCGGGGGAATGGCAAAGGCGAACTCGAAGAGCCGGCGGTCGAGGTAGGGGCTGCGATTTTCCACAGAATAGAACATGGCGTTCAGGTCCTCCTCGTGGAGGATCACCGGGGTGGTTTCGTGAAAGAGTTCGTTCAGCATGCGGTTGCGCAGCAGCGAGTCGCAGTAGCGCTCTTCGGCAAAGACCTCACGAAAATCATCCTTGAGGTACAGGCGAAACAGCTCGCTCTCATCGAAGATGTGATCGCGGAACCCGGGATGCTTGGAGTAGAGTTCCGGGTCCTGCAGCAGGGGATTGCGGATGAAGGGCCGGATATATTCCAGCCACTCCTGGCGGCGGAGCGCGAAGTCGGGATGATCGCGCAACTCGTAAAGGTGCAGCAGGAAGTGGTCGTAATAGCCGGTGACGAGTTCATCGGCGGCCGTGCCGGCCATGACCACCTTGAAGCCGTCGCGCGCCATGGCCTCGATGAGCAGGGAGTGGACGTAGTAGCTGATGGTGGCCACGGGCGCGTCGTGGTAGGCCACCAGCCGCCGGATCTTGTCGAGGTGGTCCTGGCCGGGTCGCAGGGTGATGAGCGTGTTGCGGCAACCCGCGTCGCGCACGGTGGCCTGGATGTTGTCGCGCTCATCGTAGCGCTCATCCGTGTCGAGGATTGAGTAGGCGTGCACCTCGGCCCCCAGCAGCTTGGCGGCGATGGAGACCAGCGCTCCGGAATCCACGCCGCCGCTCAGGCAGAAAGCCAGCGGCACGTCGGAACGCAGCCGCAGCTTCACGCTTTCAACCAAGAGCTCGCGCAGCCCCGCCACGGCTTCCTCAAACTTCATGGGCCGCGGGCGGTAGCTCGGCTGCCAATAGCGGCGCAGTTCGGTTTTTCCCGCGCCGTCCACCGCGAGGAAGCTGCCCGCGGGCACCTCGCGCACTTCGCGCTGGAAGGTCTCGTCGCCCTTGTAAAGGCTCTTGTAGCCGTGGGCCAAGTAGCGCAGGATCTGCCGCTCGTTCACCGCTTCGCGTTCACCGCGCAGAGCTTCGATGAACTTGACCTCGGAGGCGAAAAACAGCCCCGCGCCGTCGTAGCGCAGGTAAAGGGGCTTCTCGGCGAAGCGGTCGCGCGCCAGCAGCAAGCGGCGTTGCCGGCTGTCCCAGAGGGCGAAGGCCCACATGCCCTCGAAGCGGTCCAGGCAGGCCTCGCCCCACTGGAGATAGCTCTGGAGCAGCACCTCGGTGTCGGATTGCGTGTGAAAGGCGACGCCCAGCTCCTCAAGCTCGGCCCGGAGCTCCAGATAGTTGTAGATCTCGCCGTTGAAGGCGACCGTCGCCGCGCCGCAAGTGAGGGGCTGGTGCGAGCGCGGATCGAGGTCCAAAATGGAAAGCCGCGAATGCAGCAGGCGGACAACCCTGTCCCCGGCGCGGTGCTCGCTGGCGGCGTGGTGGTCGGGCCCGCGCCTGGCCATGAGCGCGAATGCGCGCGCCACGCGCTCGGGTGCCGGAGGGCGGGTTCCGATGTAGCCGGCGATGCCGCACAATTCAGGTCACCATGATACGTTTCAACCGGAAGGGGTCGGCCTCGGCGGCGTTGATGCCGTCCTCGGCGGTGGGGCAGCAGGTGACGCCGTGGCGGCGCAGTTCGCGGATGACCGCTTCGCTGTAGGCCGAAGGCGTGCCCTCGGGATAGGAGTAATGGTGCGGCTTGAAGCCCAGGCGGTTTTCCAGTATTTCCATGCTGGTGCGGATCTCCTGTTCCAGGGCCGCGGGCTCCATGGCGGCGAGCACCAGGTGTTGGTGGCTGTGACCGCCCACGGTGAAGAGGGGATCGCGGGCCAGTTGCCGCACTTCATCCCAATTCAGCTTGCGATCCAATTCGCCCGTTCCCGAGGCGGCGAGGGGGATCCCGCACTGACGCGCGAGGTCGTCCAGGGCCGGCGGGATGGCGGCGGCGGGCCCGGACTTGAGTTCACGGCGCAGGATCTCCAGGAACTGGATGCGGCTGCGGCGATCCGCGAGCGCGTGGTCGCCGCCGGCGAAACGCGCGCTGCGGTTGGGAGCCCGCTCGATGAGATCCTCCAGGCGATCCGTCCAGGACATGAGGTTGCTCTCGACGAAGGAGGTGGTGACGTAGAAACAGGCCGGGATTTTGAAGCGCCGCAACACGGGGGCGGCCACGGTGAGGTTGTTGGCGAATCCGTCGTCGAAGGTGATGGCGAAGCTGCGGTCGGAAAAGGGCTGGCCCGCGCGACACGTCTCCAGCACCTCGTTCATCGTCAAGGGTCGCCCGCGCTCCAGCAGGGCCGCAAGGAATTCCTCGAAGTCCTGGACCGGGATATGCTTGCGCGTGTAATTGCGCAGCGACCCCGGCGCGGGCGGGCGCGCCACGATCCCGTGCAACAGGAAGATGGCGAGGCGTTGGCGCTCCAGCCGCTCGGCGTAGCTTTTCATTTCTTCGCGGCGTGGCGCGCGAAACGCCGCACGCACAGGTCCTTGAGCACCGCCGGCATGTGCGAGTAATAGCGGCCTTTCCTGGCCTGGGGGCGGCGCGGCACGTTGCCCGAGCGCGCGAACTCGCTGGCGGCGGCCAGCGCGAGGTCCACGCACACCCCGGTGTTGGCGGCCCGGAGTTCGTGGAGCTCCATGCCGGGATGAAGCGGGACGGCGGCCTGGAAGGCGATGTCGCCGGTGTCGAGTTCCGGGTCCACGAAGTGCAAGGTGGTCACCAGGGCCGGGAAGTCCCCGTGATACACGGCCCAGAGCTGGCTGTCGAGGCCGCGGTATTCCTCGGGATTTCCGCCGTGGAGGTTCAGCAGCACGCCCGGAGTGCCTTCGAGCAGCGCGCGGCGCAGCAGGCCGGTGCCGAAGACCACGGTGAGGTCCGGGCCGAGCTTGGCGAGGTCGGCTACGATCTCCGATGCGTTGACGGAGGCGCAGGCCGTGACCGGCGCGAAATCGCTGATGCGCGCTTCTCGCCCGGCGAAGAAGGCCGCGCGCTCGTGCTCGTCGCGCCGCGCCTCGAAGGGATGGAACGTGGGAAAAGGAGCGGGTGGCGCGTGCTCCTCAACGACCACCCGCGCGATGGGGAGGCGCTCGGCCAGCCGCATCACGAACCAGGTGTGGTGCGGCGTTTCCGTGGTGAGCACGGCGAGGCGCATCACCCAACCAGGTTTAACGTTCCCAGCTTCACGCCAGCAGCGGCTTGAATCCGGCCTGCTTGAAGTGGCGATCCGAACTCAGCGCCTCGGTGATGCCGCGCTGTTTCATGACCACGAAGGAGAAGCAATCGGTGAAAGACCAGCCCTTGTCACTATGTCGGAGCAAGAAATTTTTTACTGAATGGAAGCCGTCCTGGTCCATCCATTCGACGCGGCATAGCTGGGCGGCGAATATCCTCTCGAAAAGAGGCGCGATATAATGGGCCACATTTCTCGACTGGAGAACGGAGACGGTCTCGTCAAGGATATAATCCGTGGTGATAAAGCGCTGGCGCGTCCCCCGCGCCCTTTCAATGCAGGCCACGGCACCGGCATGCCGTTCGTCCTTTTCCGCCAGCGCCGCCACAAGCCCGCTGGTGTCTATGAAGATTTCAGGGATCACGGTAGACGATGCGATCTATTTCCTCATTGGTGAGCGATCCCAGATCCTCTTGAATCAAACCCACGATGGAGAAGAACGGATCATTTTCATCGTACTCCTCCTCCACCGGCTCCAGGCGCGCCACCGGCTTGCCGCGCAGGGTGAGCACGTAGCGCTGGCCCTTGCGCACCCGATCCAGGTAGCGGCGCGCGTTGCGGCGGAATTCAAGCATGGTGACGGAGGTCATGGCTCGCGGCCCAAAGTGAACTTCAACTTCAATTTTAACTTCACTCCGGGCCGAGTCAACTCACTTTCTGCATCTACCTGAAGACTGTTGACCAGCGGCAAACTAGGCTTGCCTGCCATCCTCAAGGTCTTCCGCGTGCAGTTGCGCGCCCTTGGCGAGGGCGCGTTTCAGACGGCGGCCCAAAACCTCGGCTTCCCGGCCCGGCGCGAAACCTCCGGCGGGCCGCGTCCAGGTGAGGTGCTCGCGGCGCAGCATCTCCCCCGCCGTGAGGTAGCGGTTCAGCGCGATGGAGCGGCGCACCAGCGCCAGGTTGCCGATCTCGCAGGGGCGCGGCGTCTTGATGCCGTCGCCCAACAGCGCCTCGGCGCGGCGCACCGCCTTCACGAGTTCCGCCATTTCGGGGGGGTCGGCGGAAAGCTGGTGGTCGCGGAAAGAGGAGAAATTCTTGTCCAGGGTGAAGTGCTTCTCGATGATGCGCGCTCCCAGGGCCACCGCCAACGGCGCGGCCTCGATGCCCGCCGTATGGTCGGAGTAACCCACGGTGCAGGCGGGAAATTCGCGCCGCAGCGCCGCGATGGCGCCGAGATTCGCCTGGTCGGCGGGCGTGGGATAGGCGACCACGCAGTGCAGGACGGCGAGATCGCCGCGGTGGCCCATCTCCCCCCAAGTGGTCTCCACCAGGGAAACGGTGCGCCGCACCAGGGGCAACTCCGCCAGGCCCGTGGACAGGATCATAGGTTTGCCGGTGCGAGCCGCTTTTTCGATGAGGGGATAGAAAACGAGATCCCCGGAGGCTATCTTGATGGCACAGGAAATCTCGGCGACGAGATCCAGGCTCGCCAGATCGAAAGGCGTTGAGAAAAACGGCACGCCAACGCGCCCAGCCTCGCGGGCGAGCTCCCGAAAGGCTTCGGGGGACAGCTCGAAGCGTTTCAGCCGCGCCAGGCGCTCGGGATCGGCGGGGCTCACGTAATCCTCGGCGCGAAAGGTCTGCAATTTCACCGCGTCGGCGCCAGCCTCGGCGGCGAGGCGGATCATGCGCGCGGCGCGCGCGGCGTCGCCTTCGTGGTTGTTGCCGATCTCGGCGACGATCAGCACGCGCCGATCCAGGTCGAGGGGACCGATTTTCAAGGCGCGTCCGCTCCGTGGTGGTGCAGCACGTGCTCGGCGGAGACCAACTGAAAACCTTCGGACTGGTAGAAAGCGAGGGATTGCAGATTGGCAAGCTGTGTGCCCAGCTTGATGGCCTTGAGTCCGTCGCGCGCGGTTTCGGTGGCGCGCAGCAGAGCCCGGCCCAGGCCCCGCCGCTGGTGTTTCGGCGCCACGGCGATGAGATCCACGATGGCGGCGCCACCCGCGGCGAAAAGGATGAGGTTGAATCCCGCCACTTCGCCCGCTTGCTCCGCTACCAGCATGCTATCCCCGCGCAATCCCTTGAAGAAGTTGCCGGCCCAGCGCGCCTTGATGAGATCGGCCTGGGCGCGCGGGATGCGCGGGTCGAGGTGGAAGCGCGAGAAGCGGAAACTGCTCGCCGCGATGGCGGCCACCGCTTCGCTGTCGGCGGGTCGCGCCGGACGCACGCGCGCGTCTAAGGGCTGGCGCGCACCGGGGTCAAGTTCCTTGCGCAGTCTCACGGTGGTATCGGTCAGCCGGAACCCCAGTTCTTCCAGGATATGGAGATGGGCGCAGTGCTCCGGGGATGTTTTTGCATAAACGAAGTGTTGGCCTGGGAGCCCGCGCAGCGCCGCGGCGATGCGTTGCGCCGTGTCGGCCCCCTGCGGCCAATCCAGGCTGTATGCGGGCCGGCCCAGGATTTCCGCGAGGAAGCTGTCCGCGCGCAAGACGTCCCCCCCCACGGCAGGATCAGCCTTTCCAGAAAGTGCGATACCAGTCCAGATAGCGGGTCACACCCGTCTCGATGGGGAAGCGCGGCGCGTAGCCGAGGACGCGGCGCGCGCGCGCGATGTTGAGCGTGCCGCGGTCGGGCATGAGCTTGTCCTTCGGCACGCTGCGCACTTCAAGGCCGGGAAACTCGTGGCGCAGCAGCTCCGCCACCTCATTGAGCGCCCGCGCCCGGCCGTAGGTGAGGTTGAAGATCCCGCCCTTGGCTTCCTCCACGGTGAGGCAGAGGCTGAGGCCCTGCACCAGATCCTGGATATAAGTGAAATCGAGGCTGTCCGAGCCGTCGCCGCTCATTTCGAGCGGGCGACCCCGCAGCGCGTTCTCGATGAAGATTTGGATCACGCGGCGGCTCACGCAGCGCTCGCCGTAGAGCGCCGAGGGCCGCACGATGGTGTAGGGCAGGCCGAAAACCTGGTGATAGGCGATGACCAGCTTCTCGCCGGCGTACTTGAGCGCGCCGTAGATGCCCAGGGGATTGCAGGGGCTGTCCTCGTCCACGGCGCCGGATTCGAAGGTGCCGTAAACCATGCTCGAAGAGAAGTAGATGAAATGGCGCACTCCGGACCCGCGCGCGTAGTCGAGGGCGTTCTCCAGGGTGTGCAGGCTGTGGTCGAAGGTGGTGTAGGGGTCCTTGTTGGAGCGCGAGGCGTGGGCCACGGCGGCGAGCTGAATAATGGTGTCGGGGGCGATGCGCTCCAGCACGCGGCTCAGCTCGTGATAGTAGCGAGCGTCCTGGGTGTGCAGCGGGATGGCGGCGCGGTCGAGTTCATCCAGGCGCTCGAACACCATGCGCTGGTAAACTTTGCGGCTCTCCGCGGCGCTGTCCTGGGAATAGAGGTAAATGAGGTTGTTGACCTGCAGGCTGTCCACCACGTGCACGTCCGCTCCCTCCCCCTTGAGGGCCAGCGCCAAGTGGTGACCGATGAAACCGCCGCCGCCGATGAGGGCGATGCGCCTGCCCGCGAGCGCGCTCATCGCCGTTTTACCAGCACTTCCTTGATGGCCGCGGCGATACGCCGCATGTCCTCGGGGCCGAGGTGCGGCCCCACGGGCAACGCCAGGGAGGTGTCGGCGATGCGCGTGGCCACCGGGTGGTCTCCGTCACGGGTGCCGTACTTCTGGCGATAGTAGCTCATCTTGGGCACGGGGTGGGGGTAATAGACGCTGGTGCCGATGCCGAGTTCCTTCAGGGCCAGCAGCACGTCGTTGCGGCGTGCGGCGAGGCAGCCCCGCAGCAGCGCCACCAGGCAGTAATAGCTCGGCTCGAAGCCGGGGCGATCCTCGTGCAGCACCGCGACTTCTTCGATGGCTTTAAGTTCCTGGAGCAGCACCCGATGATTGGCGCGTCGCGCCTCCAAAAAGCGCGGCAGCTTGCGCAGTTGCTCGCAACCGATGGCGGCCTCGATATCGCTCATGCGGTAGTTGAAGCCGAGTTCCTGGACGTCGTAAAGACCCGGCACGGTGCGCTCGCCAACATGCTTGTCCATGCCGAAGGCGCGCACGCGCTCGAAGCGGCGGGCCAGCGCCTCGTCGCGGCAAATCACCATGCCGCCCTCGGCGGTGGTGATGTGTTTCACGGGATAGAAGGAGAAGCAGCCCACGGCGCCGAAGAGACCCGCGTGCGTGCCATGGAGGCGCGTGCCCAGGGCCAGGGCGCAATCCTCGACAACCATGAGGCTGCGCGCGTCGGCGATGCGCCGCACCCGTTCCATGTCCAGCGGGTAGCCCAGATAGTGCATGGGCGAGATGGCGCGCGTGCGCGGGGTGATGGCGGCCTCCAGGGCGTCCAGGTCCATGTTGCCGGTGCGAGGCTCGGCGTCCACGAAGACCGCGCGCGCGCCGGTGAGTTCCACGGCGTGGGCCGTGGCCGTGTGGGTCATGGCGGGGACGAGAACCTCATCGCCGGGCCCCAGACCCGCGGCGAAATAATAGAGGTGCAGGCCCGCCGTGCACGAGGCCACCGCCACGGCATGGGGCGCCCCGGTGAAGGCGCAAAAGGCCTGCTCGAAGGCGCGGATTTTCGGGCCATGGGCCAGCACGCCGCTTTCCAGCACCTCCAGCACCGCGCGGCGCTCTTCCTCGCCGAGCATAGGTTTGCCGAAAGGTAGCGCGTTCATGCCGGCGATTATAGGCGCGTCACGGCCAGGGGAACCCGGGAACGGAGTGACTTTTCCATGGCGAAGCACAGTTCCATGCACCGGAATACATCTTCGGCGTTCACTTCGGCGCGTCCGCGGCCCAGGATTTCCTCGATGAAGTCCGCGATGAGATCGCCATTGGCGCAGCCCGCATAGTGGAGATCGAGCCGCGGTGGCGCAACGGCCGGATCGCGCGAGGTGTGCAGGAAGGTGCCCGCGGGCCCGTGGGTGAAGGTGGCGCGGGTGCCGTAAACGCTCACATTGTGGAAGTGGGGATGCACGCAGCCGAAATTGGCGGAAACCTTGCCCACAGCCCCGCCGCGGAAACGCACCAGCGAGCAGGCGTAATCCGGGCCGGGAAAGGCGCTGCCACGGCTGGCGAAGGCGTTGCCCAAGCTGTAAACCTCCTCGGCGGGTGCGCCGACGAGCCACAGCAGCAGGTCCGCGATATGGACGCCTCCGCCCAGGATCACCGAGTAGTCCGCGCTACGGCCGCGCCAGCCCTCCGTGAGCTTGTGCAGTCTGCCATAGTTGTAGTCGCCCTCCAGGGCGTAAACCTCCCCGAGCTCGCCCGCGCGCAGGCGGCTCTGGAGTTCGCGGAAGACCGGGTAGCGGCGCAGGATGAGGTTGCTGGAAAGGCGCAGCTCCGGGTGACGCGCCAGTTCCGCGCGGATGGCGGCGGCGTCCTCCGCGCGCGTGCACAAGGGCTTCTCCGCGAAGACGTGTTGGCCAGCCTTCAGAGCCGCGAGGATCTGGCCGGCGTGGTCGTCGTCGTAGCTCGCCACGGCGACGACATCCACAGCGGGATCTCCGATGAGATCGCGCGCGTCCGTGGAGAACTTCGCATCCGGGTGCTGCTTTTCCGCCCAGGCGCGCTGGGCCGGATCGCTATCGCAAAGATGCGCGACGCGACAATCCGGATGAGCGGCGAAGGCCAGCGCGTGCTGGCGGCCCACGCCGAGACCGATGATGCCCGCGCCGATTTTTTTCACGCCGCCTCGCTTCCCGCCGGGAGATCCAGAAGCGCCTGCCAGGACAGCTTCTCGGCGCCCTGGCGCGAGCGCAACAGTTCCTCCAAACGCTGGCGGTCTTCCGGCGTGTCCAGCGCCAATGAAAGTTGCGCGGCGCTGGGTTCGTGGCGCAGGTTGGCGATTTTCCAGGATCCGGCATTGTTGTAGAAGTAGCGCGTGACGTGCTCGCGGTCCTCGGGCGAGAAATTCGGGTGGTGCGCGGCCAGGAGTTCCACAGGGAAAATCTCCGCGGACTGGCCCTTGGGAAAAGAGCGCGGGTGGACGTTGGTGGTGAGCGCCAAAGGCTGCCGCTGGTGGAGATCCATGAGCCGATCCAGGACGCGGGCGTCGAAGAGCGGGCTGTCGGCGCTCAGGCGCACGCAGGCGCGGGCCTTGAGGGCGTGGGCGGCGCCCAGGAAGCGCAGCGCCACGTCATCAAGCGGGCCACGGTGGCAGCGCGCCCCGTGTTGCGCGCAGAAGCGCGCGATAGGGTCGTCGTTAGGGTGATCCGAGGTCAGCACGGCTATTTCCAAGGGAGAGCGGCTCAGGGCGAGGCGCCCGAGCAAGCGACCGAGCACCGGCTGGCCAGCGAGGTCCATGAGCACCTTGCCCGGCAGCCGCCGTGAGGACATGCGCGCCTGGATGAAGACGGGAGGCAGTCGGTGGTCCGGGGAGGCGCTCATTTCCCTTGCTTCAGAGCTTGTTTAAAAAGTGTCTATCATATCGCATTTTAATATTTTATAAACAATATTTTACCACAGAGACACAGAGAGCACAGAGACAATATGGAGAAGCGCTTAGAATCTCTAGTTCGCCCCTGAATATTCTCAGTGTCTCTGTGGTGAATAAATTCATACTTTTTAAACAGACTCTCAGGATAGCGCGGGCGCAAGCCGTGCGTTCAGAAAGTTCATAAGCAGAACCACGGCAGTGCGGTGACCTTCTCATGAAGTTGCATGGGTCGCTGGCACCGGCACACGATATATCCATGCGCGGCCAACTTCGGGTGCTCCGCTAGAAATGCCAGCACATGCCGCGCATCCTGCGCGCTCGGATTCTCGCTCCACTTGACCTCGATGGGCGTCAGCATGCCCCCCCGCGCAATGATGAAGTCCACTTCCGCGCCGTCCTTGGTGCGCAGGTGATACAGTTTTCCCTCACCGAGATATTGCAGCCGTTTCCACAACTCGATTCCCACCCACTGTTCGAAAAATGCGCCAGGGTTCACCTTCACCACGTCGGGCGTTGGCGTCAGCCCAGCCGCCGCGTGCCGCACTCCGAGATCGAAGAAAAAGAACTTGGGCGTCGAAAGCAGAGTCTTGCGCGAACTCCGCGAAAACGCCTCCAATCGAAACCCCACGAACATGTCCTCCAGCAACTGGTAATGGCTTTTTACCGTCGGCTGCGAGACCCCACTTTCCTGGGAGATGGCGGCGAAGTTCACGATCTGCCCGGATTCGGACGCCGCCAGTTGCATGAAGCGTACAAACGCGCCCCAATCCTTCACCAGCGCCTCACGGCGGATTTCCTCTTCCAGATGAACAAACGCAAACGCCCGCAGCAACTCGGCCCGATCCGGCTCGTCCGCCGCCACCACGCCGGGCAACTCACCGTAAGCCAACCGCGTCAACACGTCGGCCGCCGGAAACGGCCTCTTCGGCTTCTCTCCCGCCTTCCAGTCGAGCGCCAGAGGTGACACCGCGTAGCTCACGCGCGGCTGATCCGCTGGATGCTCTACCAGCGTCAGCGGAAACAACCGATGGTAGAAGCTCCGCCCTGGCAGCAGGTTTGCGCCCATGCGCCGCAGCTTCCGGGCGGAACTGCCGCAAAGCACGAACCGCCAGCGGGCCTTGTCCCCGTCGTAGAGATGCTGTACCGCGTCGAAAATCGAGGGCACGGACTGCGCTTCGTCCACAAAGACGAAATGCCCTTTCCTGCCCGCAGGCAGTTGTCGGCATGCTTTGGAAAAAACTCCAGGATCGGCCAGATGTCGCGACCGCTCGTGGGGATCTGCCAGGTCAATGACCAGCGTTTCCGGCGGCAACAGCGCCCGCAGCAACGTGGACTTTCCCGTCTGCCGCGCCCCGAAAACCAAGTGGACAAACGGTCGCGTCAGCTTCTCCTGCAACGTCCCGGCGTACCAGCGGCTGAACATATATGACTTTATATTTAGGCGAGGAATCTAAAGTCAAGTTTTTTGCGACACCGACTCCAGAAAGATGAGGGCGAAAGGCCGGCCGTGGTCCGCGGAGGGGCTCATTCCGCCTTGAGGCGCACCGGGGAGATGTCAAGCAGGGGACCGCCATAGGCCACGGCGTCGCACAAGCGATCCCAGCGGTTGCCCCGCCCGGGGAGGAATTCCTCGGGATCGAGCTCGAAGCTGAAGCGCGTGGGTTGGCGAAACTCAGGGAACGCCGCCTCGGAGCGGCCCACCAGGAGGTGAAAGTATTTCTTGGCGAGGTTGACCGCCTCCGCGGGGATGCGCGGCGGCGGAAAACGCGCCGGGTCGGTGATCATTTCGAGCCAGTCTTCCTTCTTCAGGATATCGCGGGTGAAACCTTTGCCCATGTAATGGGGCCGACCGCAGGCTACCACGCAGCGTCCGCGGATAGCGAGCTCCATGCCCATGGAGGTGTTGTAAACGCCGATGACGTCGGCGAGGTCGGCGAGCGCGTGTGACTGGATCTGCTCCTGCGGCTCCACGATCTTGATGTGCCGCGGCAGGTTCGGGAAGCGCTCCCGCAGCAGCGCCGGGCCGGTCACCGTGGAGTTGCGGTCGTAGGGGTGGAAGCGCAGGATGAGTTCGATGCCGCGCGCGGGGATGATGGCCGCGACGGTGGAGAGGATCCACTCCTCCATGGATGAGAAGGCGAGATCCTTGCCCGATAGCGCCGTGTCCCAGGAGACGTTGGTGAGCAACACCACGCGCTGCGCCCCTGCTTCCAGGCCGAGTTCACGGCGGATGGGTTCGAGCTCGCGGATGGGGGCGGGGTAAAAAAAATTGTACCCCAGCCGGCCGCGCGCCATTTTCTCCAGATAGCCCTGCACAAAGGCGTCTTCCTCGGGTTTGAGAGGCTCGTGCCGCGTCACGCGCCAGGCCGGATCAAGGTCGAAAAGCTCTTCCACACGGTTGTAGGAGAAGGAGAAAGAATCTTTTTCGTAGCTTTCATCCCAGCCGATGACCGTGGTGCCGGCCTGGCGGCAGACCTCGTAGAAGGGCGCGTAAGCCGTGGTCATGCCCGCGGTGACGACGCCCACGTCGGGCCGGAACTCGCGGTGCGCCCGCAGGGCGGCCTTGAGATACAGCAGCGTGGCCACCAGCGTGCGACGCGCGTCCGCTTCGATGGCAGGGTCGTCGAGACGCACGTGGCGCGCGAAATACTGGGGGATATCGCGGGCGACGATGCGGCCCACCTCAATACCCTCGTGGACATGGCCCGGAAAGTCGGAGGGCGCGAGCGCGGCGATTTCGGCCTCCGCCGCGCTAAAGTCCTCGGGCTTGAGATATTCATTGGCCGATTTGCTATCGTCCGCGCCGGGGAAAACACCGCGCATGCGCGCGGCGCGCTCGGTGCAGCTCTGGCAGTCCGGCCGCGGCGAGAGCACTGTTTCCATGCTGCACGCGGGAAAGCCGCCCGCGCAGGACACCTCCAGCACTTCATGGCCGCGCAGCCTCAGAGCGAGGGCCAGCATGTGTTCGAGCGCCCCGCGCTCCCAGCCGGTGGGGCCCCAGAGCAGGACGCGGCGCGGGTTTTTCTGATCCCTCTTGGCTTCGCCCGCGATACGCGCGAATTCCTTCTTGCGCTGCTTGAGCTTGAGCCGGTTGCGCGTGATCCAGTCGAGGTCGTCGAGGTGCCGGGCGCGCCGCCAGTCCAGGACATCCTCCAGGAGACCGCCGAACAAGTTCTCAGTTATGCCGCCCAGCATGGCTACGCCGTGGTTTGCAATACGTCACTTCGTTATCTTGGCAATAATACCATTGGGACCGTATTGAATTTGCATTTGCGCGGGCGAGAGGCTGGTCAGCAGATCCTTGACAGCCTGAAGCGTCATGGGGCTATCATAGGTTGGCGAAAACATATCAAACGTGTCGAGCAAGGCCCACTCGAAGTTCTGTTCTTTCGTCAACGGATACGAATACTTATAGGTATTGACGGGAACAAGCCGGTAAGCCAACCATCGTCCGACGCCCGGCAGCAGCCTAACCACGTCATGAGCTCTGAGCAAGATGGGGACGAACGTCTTGAGCATGGAGAAAAGTTTCTCTTTTGGCACTCTCCTCAGGACAGGCCGGAGCCAGTATTTTGAGCAGAACAGGGAACCAAAAGTTTTTGCGTAAACATCAAAAGCCAGCTCTCCCCGATGGCTTTTGATTAACTTATAAAGCGCTGCGATGGCGATGGAGGGTTGCGGAGTGTGCTGGACGACGCCCAGGCAGAACACCCTGTCAAAAGAATCGTCAGGGAATGGCGCATGGAACAGGTCTGATTTTGCGAAGGTTACATTGGGAAAGTGCCCGTTGTTCGCAAAGTTTGCATAGACGGCATCGGAAGAATCCATGGAAACCAAATTGACTCCCGTGGCGGCCGCCACTTCGGTAAACCTTCCGGAGCCACAGCCAACTTCAAGGGCCAACAGGCCCTTCATGTCACTGGGCCACGCCGTGACATGAAAAAATCTATCCTTGGAGATACTAAGCCGGGAGTAGCTGTCCAACTGGGTTTTGCTGAAGATATTCCACTGATATCCGAAGCTTTCCGAGTAATGGGATTCCCCAATAAAGTCAACGACGCCTTTTTCTATTGAATACACTTTTTTACACTTCGGGCATTCCAGGGCACCGCGAATAATTTCCTCGGATGTCTCCTCCTCGATATGCAGGTTCAGCGGTCCTTTATCGGCGGGGCAGACGAAATAGTCCTTGGCGTGCGCCTTCATTTCTGGATCTGCCTTGGGTTATGAGACTGATGCCCCATTACATTATGGGACGCCGGGCTAAAGTCCATCATAAAGATGCCTGGACTGGCCGCTGCACGACGCGGCGGGCGTTTACATTGACGCCATGGAACTGACCTGGAAGGAGCGCCTGGTGCTCTACGCGCGCTGGAAGCTCAAGTACACCTTGCGCCGGCCCGAGCGGAGCGCGCGCGACCTCTCTTACCGGCTCTATCACAGGTTGTGCCCCGCCGTGCGCGAAAGCGCTGCGTTGGGCCAACAGCGCGCCCGGGAGCTCAGCGGCACGGGCTACTGCGCGGCGCCGGCGCTCGCCGCCAGCGACGAACTCCTGGCGCCATTCCGCGTCCTCTGTGCTTCACCGCAGGCCTGGCAGGTGAACCTTCCCGATGGGGAACTGGCCGAAACGGAGGCCCTGCGCCGCGGGCTGTCCTACAAGAACGCCGCCTGGAGCTGCCTGCGCCAGTTGGGATTCGATCCCTGCCATCGTTTGGTGGAAAGGCTGTTCGGGCCGATCCTCCGAGGATATTACCGCGCGCACTACCGCCTGGCCGACGCCATGGCGCTCAAGTACATCGCCTTTCCGGTGGAGCAGGCGGAGTCGAGTTTCCTATGGCATACCGACGAGCACCCCCCCGGCACCCTCAAGGGTTTCATCTACCTCTCGGACGTCGCCCCGGAGAACGGCCCCTTCGCCTACGTCCCCGGCAGTCATGCGGTCAGCCACCTCGCCCATCAGCTTACCGGCAACACTTATGAGTCGCGTTACAGCGAGGAATACGTGAGCGGCATCGCCCGCCGGCTCGGGACGGCGCCCGGGATGGCCACGGGCCCGGCCGGGACGGCTTTTATTTTCAATAACAACTGCCTGCACCGCGCGACCCCCGTGAAGGCCGGCGTGCGGCTCGCCCTGCAGTTCACCTTCCTGCCCTCGTTCTTCGAGACGCGCCGGCATCACGAGTTGCGCGGCTGCTACGACATCTGGAACATGGTGGGCCCCAGCCCCGAGCCGGTCTGGCGGCGAGCCTAGGGAGGACGTGAAGTAGGGAGAGCAAGGTTGCGAGCGGGCGACAAAACAGGGACGTAGCACCGCATTTTATTTTTTACATGCAACGGCTCAGGCCCACTTCCCCTCTCCCTCTGGGATGAGGGCAGGGTGAGGGGAATGAACCGCCAGAAAAATACCCTAAGCGCGTCACGCTTTATTTTTTCGCCTCTTGATTTCCTCGATGCAAACACCCCTCACCCCGACCCTCTCCCGAAGGGAGAGGGGGGCGAAGATGCCCGAGTAGTTACTTTTACATTATAAAATTAACATTTGTGAATATATTTCTGTCATTTTAGATGCTGACAAATGGGCTGTAAAATCAGCACTTCTTGAATTTTATCCTTGCGCGGCCATCCCCCGCGCTCCCTTGCAGGATATTTTCTCCTTTCAACATCCCCTCCTCCCCTGCCCAGACGGCTGGGTCGTTGATACTCCATCGAGAGGACGAGATCATGCAGATACTTTCCCGTATGCTTGGAAACCGCCGCTCGGGGTTCGCGGGTGCCGCCGCGATGGCCTTGGCCTTTTGGGCCTTCGCCTCGGGATCCGCCACGGCGGCGGAAGCGGGTGCTGCCCTTCACAAGGGTGGCGGCGAGGCGTCGCTGGTACTCCCGGATCTGAGTTCGGCGATGTTCTTTGGCATGCCGGGATCGCATTTGCTGGCCTGGGGCTTCGTGGTCTGCCTGCTCGGCCTCGCCTTCGGACTCGTGACCTATTCGCAGCTCAAGAACCTCCCCGTCCATCGCTCCATGCTGGAGATTTCCGACCTTATCTATGAGACCTGCAAGACCTACCTTATCACCCAGGGGAAGTTCATCCTGCTGCTCGAAGTGTTCATCGGCACCATCATGGTCGTCTATTTCGGCAAACTGGCCGAGTATCAGGGCGCACGCGGCTTTCCTCCGGAAAGGGTGGCGCTCATCCTTGCCTTCAGCCTGGTGGGTATCGCCGGCAGTTATGGCGTGGCCTGGTTCGGCATCCGCGTCAACACCTTCGCCAATTCGCGCACGGCGTTCGCCAGCCTTTACGGCAAGCCGTTTCCCGTTTATGCCATCCCGCTCAAGGCCGGGATGAGCATCGGCATGATGCTGATCTCCACCGAGCTCATGATCATGCTGTTCATCCTGCTGGTCATCCCCGCGGACCTCGCCGGGCCCTGTTTCATCGGTTTCGCCATCGGCGAGTCGCTGGGCGCCGCCGCCCTGCGCATCGCCGGCGGCATCTTCACCAAGATCGCGGATATCGGCTCCGACCTCATGAAAATCGTCTTCAACATCAAGGAGGACGACGCGCGCAACCCCGGCGTCATCGCCGACTGCACGGGCGATAACGCCGGCGACTCGGTGGGCCCGAGCGCCGATGGTTTTGAGACCTACGGCGTGACCGGCGTGGCGCTCATCTCGTTCATCCTGCTGGCCGTGAAGGAGCCGACCGTCCAGGTCCAGCTCCTGGTGTGGCTCTTCGTGATGCGCGTCATGATGGTGATCGCGAGCGCCGTCTCCTACCTCATCAACGAGCAAATAGCCAGCGCGAAGTACGCCAATGCCGAGAAGATGAACTTCGAATCGCCGCTCACCATGCTGGTGTGGATCACCTCCATCATCTCCGTGGTCGTGACCTATGTCATGTCGAACCTGCTCATCGGCGGCCTCGGGGATGGAACCATGTGGTGGAAGCTCTCCACCATCATCACCTGCGGCACCCTGGCCGGTGCGCTCATTCCCGAGCTCGTCAAGGTCTTTACCTCCACCGAATCGCGCCACGTGCGCGAGGTGGTCACGGCGTCAAAGGAGGGCGGGGCGTCGCTCAATATCCTCGCGGGCCTCACCGCCGGC